>DATHWV010000296.1:0-11669 GCA_035460205.1 Ramlibacter sp. | reverse complement strand
GGCGACGACACGCTTCAACGATGGCAAGGCCGACCCGCGCGGGCGCTTCTGGGCCGGCACCATGTACGAGCCGCGCGACGCCCGCAAGGCCGAGTTGTTCAGCATCGACATGGGCGTTGCGGGCGAGCCGGTGATCGAGCGGAAGGCAGGCGATGCAACCATCGCCAACGGGCTGGCCTGGTCGCCCGACGGCGGCACGGTCTACTGGTCGGACACGGCGAGCCACGTCATCCATGCCTGGCCCTGGGATGCGCAATCCAACGCGATGGGCGAGCACCGTGTGTTCCACCAGTTCAGCGGCAAGCCCGCGGGCTGGACGCCGGGCCAGGCGGGCTACGGCGGCCGCCCCGACGGCGCCGCGGTGGACGCGCAGGGCAACTACTGGTGCGCCATGTTCGAAGGTGAACGCTTGCTGAAGCTCTCGCCCGAAGGCGAAGTGCTGCAGGACATCCCGGTGCCCGTGCGCTGCCCCACCATGCCGTGCTTCGGTGGCGATGACCTGCGCACGCTCTACGTGACCAGCGCCAGCTACAACCGGCCGGCCGGGGAGCTGGAGGCGCTGCCCTGGAGCGGCTGTGTGATTGCCACGCGCGTCGAGGTCCCGGGCTTGCCGGTGAATTTCGTCAGCGCCTGATCTCAAAAAGTTCAAGCGGCGCCGCCTGCACGCGAACCCCGTGGCGGCTTACCATCGGCAGATGGATCCCATCCCCAGCCAGTTCATTGAGCGCATTCGCGCGGCCGCCGCGAGCGGCTCGCCACTGCGCATCCGCGGCGGGGGCAGCAAGGACTCTTACGGCGAGGTGACCGGGGGCGAGTTGCTCGAGACCGGGAGCCATGCCGGCATCACCAGTTATGAGCCGAGCGAGCTGGTGGTCACGGTGCGCGCGGGGACGCCGCTGGCCGAACTGGAGGCGGTGCTGGCCGAAAAAGGGCAGTGCCTGCCCTTTGAACCGCCGCACTTCGAAGGCGGTGCGACCGTGGGTGGCATGGTCGCCGCCGGCCTGAGCGGCCCGGCCCGCGCCAGCGTGGGCGCCTTGCGCGACTACGTGCTGGGCGTGAGCATGATCAATGGCCGCGGCGAGGCGCTGACCTTTGGCGGACAGGTCATGAAGAACGTGGCCGGCTACGACGTCTCGCGCCTGATGGTGGGCGCGATGGGCACGCTGGGGCTGATCACCGATGTGAGCCTGAAGGTGTTGCCGGTGGCGCCGGCCGAAGCCACGCTGAAATTCGCGATGACGCAGGCGCAGGCGCTCGAGCGCCTCAATGCCTGGGGCGGCCAGCCGCTGCCGCTCAACGCAAGCTGCTGGGTGGACGATGCCGGCATGCCTACCTTGTTCTTGCGCCTGCGCGGTGCGGTTGCGGCGGTGGAGGCGGCATGCAAGTCGTTGGGCGGCGAGCGCCAGGACAATGCCGCCGTCGCGCCCGATTGGGCGCTGTGCCGTGACCAGCGCCTGCCCTGGTTCCTGGAGCGGGGCGGGCGTGACCTCTGGCGGCTCTCGGTGCCGCAGACCACTCCCGCGCTGGACCTGCCGGAGGCGCCGCTCATCGAGTGGCATGGCGGCTTGCGCTGGCTGCGCGCGGCGGCGACGGACGCCGCGCGGGTGCGCGAAGCAGCCGCCCAGGCTGGCGGGCACGCGACTTTGTTCATTGCGGGTAGCGACACTGCCACGATCGCCGCAGGCCGTTTCGCGCCACTCGCCGCACCACTCGATCGCATCCACCGCGAACTGAAGCGTGAGTTTGACCCGGCCGGCATCTTCAACCGCGGCCGCATGTACCCGGGGCTCTGAACACATGCAGACCAACCTCTCTCCCGAATTCAAGGGCACGCCCGATGGCGACGAGGCCGAGGCCATCCTGCGCAAGTGCGTGCACTGCGGCTTCTGCACGGCCACCTGCCCGAGCTACCAGGTGCTGGGCGACGAACTTGACGGCCCGCGTGGGCGCATTTACCTGATCAAGCAGGTGCTGGAAGGTGAAGCGCCCACACGCAAGACGCAGCTTCACCTGGACCGGTGCCTGACCTGCCGCAACTGTGAGACCACCTGCCCCAGCGGCGTCGAGTACGGCCACCTGGTGGACATCGGGCGGCGCATCGTCGATGCGAAGGTGCCGCGCGACTCCGCCTCCACGGCATTGCGTTGGTCGTTGAAGGAAGGGTTGTCGTCCCCGCTGTTCGCGCCTGCGATGAAAGTGGGCCAGTTGATGCGGGGCTTCCTGCCGCGCCAGCTCAGGGACAAGGTGCCCAGTTCGCAGGGCGCCGGCCGCTGGCCCGCGCGCGAGCATGCGCGCAAGGTGCTGATGCTGGCCGGATGCGTGCAGCCCTCCATGATGCCGAACATCAACACCGCCACGGCGCGCGTGCTCGACGCCGCAGGCATCCAGACCGTGGTCGCCGCGCAGGCCGGTTGCTGCGGCGCCGTGAAGTTCCACCTGGATGACCAGGAAGGCGGCAAGGCCCAGATGCGCGCAAACATCGATGCGTGGTGGCCCCATGTGGCGAGCGGCCGCGTTGAAGCCATCGTGATGAATGCCTCGGGCTGCGGCGTCACCGTCAAGGAGTACGGCCACCTGCTGAGGCACGACGCTGCGTACGCCGACAAGGCGAAGCGCATCAGCGAACTCACGCTCGACCTCAGTGAGCTGTTGCCCGAACTGGCCACTGCGTTGCAGGGAAAGGTCAAGCCGGCGCCGGGGCTGCTGGCATTCCATCCGCCTTGCACCTTGCAGCACGGCCAGCAACTGCGCGGCGGCGTGGAGAAGCACCTGGGCGCGCTGGGCTTCACCGTGCGGCTGGCGCCGGTCGATTCGCACCTGTGCTGTGGCTCGGCCGGCACCTACTCGGTCCTGCAGCCGGAAATCGCGCAAGAGCTGCGCAACCGCAAGCTCGGCCACCTGGGCCAGTTGCAGCCGCACACCATTGTTTCGGCCAACATCGGCTGCATCACCCACCTGCAGTCCGGCACGGTGACGCCGGTGCGGCACTGGGTCGAAATCCTTGATGCGGCGCTGGTCTCCTGACACACCCTTGTCAGTAGGGCGGCAGCACAGTATGGTCCCTCCATGCGCCGCGCCGACCGCCTCTTCCACATCATCCAGCTGATTCGCGGCCGGCGGCTGACCACGGCCGCGTACATGGCGCAGCGGCTCGAAGTTTCCGAGCGCACGATCTACCGCGACGTCGCCGACCTGCAATTCCAGGGCGTGCCGATCGAAGGCGAGGCGGGTGTCGGCTACCGGCTGGGGGCGGGCTTCGACTTGCCGCCCATGATGTTCACGCAGGACGAGGCCAAGGCCCTGGTGGCGTCCGTTCGCATGGCGCAGGGCTGGCTGGACCCGGCCATGTCGCAGGCCGCGCAGGATGCGCTGGGCAAGATCATGTCGGTGCTGCCAGTGGAGGCCCGCGTGGCCGCCGAGGCCCTGGCCGTCTACGCCCCGCAGGGTGGCATGCCGCAAGCCACGCAGCGCACACTGCAAACCTTGCGCGAGGCGGTGCACGAGCGGCGCAAGGTGTTCATCAACTACCGGGACCTCGCCGACAAGCCCAGCGAACGCACCTTGCGCCCGCTCGGCTGCTTCTACTGGGGCAAGGTCTGGACACTGGCCGCCTGGTGCGAGCAGCGCAACGACTTCCGCAGCTTCCGCGTGGACCGCGTGACTTATGTGCGCCGGCTCGACGAGCAGTTCCGCGATGAGCCGGGCCGCACGCTGGCCGACCTGGCCCGCCTGAACGAAGCCAACGCCCGCGAGCAGGGCTGGGCGAACTAGCGCCCCAGCGCGTCGCGGTAGCGGCGGCTGCAGGGCACTTGCGAGCCGTCCTTCATCCTCAGCCTGGCATCGCCGCCGTCCAGCGGCTCGATTTCCGCCACCCGGTCCAGGTTCACCACATAGCTGCGGTGCACGCGCGCGAAGCGCGCCGGGTCGAGTTGCTCGTGGAAGTCCGCCAGCGTTGACCGCAACAGGTAGTCATGCCCGTTGACGTGGAGGCCGAGGTAGTTGCCCTGGGCCTGCAGCCATTCGATGTCGCTTGCGGCGATGAGGAATTCCTTGCGCAGCTTGCGCACCAGGAAGCGTTCGGGCCGTGCAGGCGGCGGGGCGGGCGTTTCACCTGACGCCGCCTCGGGCGCATCGAGCAGGCGTGCCTCGCCCTGCAGCCGCAACAGCACCAGCCGGTAACTGAAGATCGCGACCAGGATCAGCGCATAGCCACGCACGTCCTTGAGGTACTCGTACGTGAGTTGCGTGAACCAGTTGCCGAAGCGGTAGTCGTGGCCCATCGCCGCGTAGGCCGCGGATCTCATCGCGACCATGAGCCCCACATGGGTCAAGCTGAAAGCCACGCTGCCGGCCAGGTGCCAGCCGAGGTTTCGGGGCAGCGTGTTCCACTGCAGGGGCCGCCAACGGCTGAACCAGACGACCAGCGGGATCAGCATGCCGACCGCCACGTTGCTCGTCACCTCCCACACCAGCGGCTGCCAGAACGCGACGTCCAGGTTGGACCGGCGGATGTCGATCCAGGCCACGATGGTGTTGAACACGATCTGCATCAGGCTTACCGCCACCCAGAAGCCGATCTCGGCCTGCCGGCGGTAAGGCTGGTAGCGCGCCAGCCAGTCAATTTCTTTCTCTGCCATGGACGTCAAGTCTAGGGGCGTGGCGCCGAATTTCGTCCCCCGGGGCCGCCACTCGTCCCAAATCCGGCGCTTCCCGTCCCATTCGCCATCGCCGCAGCGGTCGTGCGGCCAAGAATTGCCGCTCGCTACGAAAGGCACACCATGAACCGAAGACACGACATCGACGCGCTGCGCGCGCTGGCCTTCCTGCTGGTCATCCTGTACCACGTCGCCATGTACTACGTGGCCGACTGGCAGTGGCACCTCAAGAGTCCCCACGCGGCGCAATGGCTGCAATGGCCCATGCGGGCGCTCAATGTCTGGCGCATGGACCTGGTCTTCCTGATTTCCGGGGTGGCGATCGGCTTCCTGCGCCGCGGCCAGTCGGCCGGGGGCCTGCTGCGCGAACGCAGCGCCAGGCTGTTGTTGCCGCTGGCCTTCGGCATGGCGGTGGTCGTGCCCTTCCAGCCCTACGCGCAGGCAGTGGCCAACGGGTCGATCCAGCCCGGCTTTGGCGACTTCCTGGTGCGCTACTTCAGCGGCGGGCCGTGGCCGCGCGGCGCGTTCGACGGCTGGGATTTCGGCGTGACCTGGAACCACTTGTGGTACCTGCCCTACCTCTGGCTGTACACCACGATCCTGGTCGTCCTGTTGCCGGTGCTCGACTCTTCATGGGGCCAACGCCTGCGCCGCGCTTTCACCGGCCTGCGCGGCATCGGGCTGCTGGTGCTTCCGGTGCTGCCCATGCTGCTCTACTCCGCCGTCCTGTGGCCGCGCTTTCGCGTGACGCACGACCTGCTCCATGACGGCTGGCTGCACGCGGTGTCGTTCAGCCTGTTCATCTACGGCTACTGGATCGGGACCGACCAGGGATTCTGGGCCGAAGCCACGCGCATGCGCCGGCAAACGCTGGCGTTCGCCGGGCTGATGCTGCTGCTGTTCCTGGGGCTGCAGGCGGACAGCGTTCCGATCCTGGTGTCGCGCCAGGCGCTGCGGTGGATGGCAGATTTCTACATGTGGGCAGCGATCCTGGCGATCCTCGGCTGGGGCCACCACAAGCTCAACCGGCCGTGGCCCTGGCTCGCCTGGGCGAACGAATCGGTCTATCCCTGGTACGTGCTGCACCAGACTCTCATCATCGCACTCGTGTGGTGGCTCGCGCCGCTGAACCTGGGCCCGTGGATCGAACCCGCCTTGCTGGTGCTCGGAACGGTGGCGGGCTGCTGGGCGATCACCGCGCTGGTGCGGCGCAGCCGCTGGCTGCGGCCGCTGTTCGGGCTCAAGCCGCGAGTGCAGCCTCGACGTCTTTTGCCAGCGATGCCGGCGCATCGTTCGGCGCATAGCGCTTGAGGACCTGGCCGTCCTTGCCCACCAGGAACTTCGTGAAATTCCATTTGATGGCGGTGCTGCCCAGCAGGCCCGGTGCTTCCTTGGTGAGCCACTGGAACAGCGGGTCAGCCGAGGCGCCGTTGACGTCGATCTTCGCCATCATCGGGAAGCTCACGCCGAAATTGAGCTGGCAGAACTCGGCAATCTCGTCATTGCTGCCCGGGTCCTGCGCGCCGAACTGGTTGCAGGGAAAGCCCAGGACCACCAGGCCCTTCTTGCCATAGGCCTTGTGCAACTCTTCCAGGCCACCGAACTGCGGCGTGAAGCCGCAGGCGCTGGCGGTGTTGACGATCAGCAGGGCCTTGCCTTTGTACTTGCTCAAGGGGACGGTCTTGCCGTCGATCTGCCGCGCTTCGAAGTCGTAAACAGTGCTCATGTCAGGATTGTGCGCCAACCTCGCGCGCCCGTGTGCCGGCTTCCGGCCAGGCAGACCACACGGCCGCAGCCAGGATGAACGCGCCGCCCACCAGGGTGCGAGCCGTGAGCTCGGCCGCGCCCAGCGCCACCGACGAGAGGCTGGCGAACACCACTTCGGACAACATGATCAAGGCTGCTGCATGGGCGTTGATGCGCGAGGCGCCGTACTGCAGCGCGATGTTGCTTGCGAGGAAGCCGATGCTCAGTGCGATGCCGACGCCGGCCCACGCGGCTTGCGGTTCAGGCGGCAAGCCAATGCTGCCCAGCGCCACCGCGGTCATGCCGGCCACGATCGCCAGTGTTGCGCCGCCGCCGAACATGGCGAGGATGCGCGCCTCCGGCACGGCATCGCGCAGTTTGCGCAGCAAGATGTTGGTGAGCGCGAAGCTGAAACCACCCGCCAGCGCCAGCCAGTCGGCGATGCCTTCGGGCACCGGCCAGCTCGCGCCGTCGGTCTTGAGCACGATCACGACGCCCGCCAGCGCCAGTACCAGCCGCAGCATGCCGGCCGCTGTCGGGCGTTCGCCGAGGATGGGCCAGGCCAGCACGACGGTCCACGCTGGCATGAGGTAGAACAGCAGGACGACGCGGACCACGTCACCGATGGTCACTGCCCAGTTGAAGCCCACATTGGTCATGCCGGCCGCGGCCATCAGCACCCACAGCAACGGCAGGCTGCGAAAGCTCTCCCAGGCGCGGGGCCGCACCGCGAGCAGCAAGGCAATGGAGATGAGGTAGACCAGCGCCGTCGCCCACAGCGGGTGCAGGCCATGCTGGTGGAGTTCGCGGAAGGGCCACCAGGAGACGCCCCACACGAAAGCATTGAGCACCAGCGCAAGCGCCGGCCAAACCGGGCTGGTGTTAGCCATGCGCGGCGTCGTGGCGGGCGATCTCCAGCAGGTGCTCGATTTCTTCCTTGTGCTTCACACAGTTGTTCTTGTGCCAGAGCGTGATGAGCCACATCACGCCCGCGATCAGCAGGCCGAACACCGTGATCGCCGCGAAGGCCGACATGCCCATGCCGGCCGACAGGCTGTAGAACGCGCCCAGCCCGAGGATGCAGGCCTGCTCATTGAAGTTCTGCACGGCGATCGAGCGGCCCGCGCCCATCAGGTTGTGGCCGCGGTGCTGCAGCAGCGCATTCATCGGTACCACCATGAAGCCGGCGATGGCGCCCAGCAGGATCAGGAAGGGTGCCGCCACCCAGACGTTGCCGATGAAATTCATCAGGATCATCAGGAAGCCCATGGCGATGCCCAGCGGCATGACGCGCGTGGCCATGCCGAGTTTCATACGGATCGACGCGACCACGGCGCCGACGGCCGTGCCCAGTGCCACCACGCCCGACAACGACGACGCCTGCGTCGTGCTGTAACTCAGCGCCGCCGCGCTCCAGGCCAGGATGATGTAGCGCAGGTTGCCGCTCACGCCCCAGATCAAGGTGGTCGTGGCCAGCGAGATCTGGCCCAGCTTGTCGCGCCACAGGCGCGAGTTGCAGGTCCAGAAGTCGGGCACCAGTTCCAGCAGGTTCTTCGGCATGGCCCGCATCTCGACGCCGGTGGCGGGGATGCGCGTGTTGAACCAGGCCGCCAGCGTGTAGATGAAGATCAGCACGAAGATGGCCGCTTCGGGTGGCGTGTCGATGCCGGTGTCGAGGATCGGGAAGTCGAACGACAGCATGCGGGTGGCGATCGCGTGGCCGACCAGCTGGCCGCCCAGCAGGATGCCCAGGATGATGGAAGCGATGGTCAGGCCCTCGATCCATCCATTGGCCTTGACCAGTTGCGATGCCGGCAGCAGCTCGGTGAGGATGCCGTACTTGGCCGGCGAATAGGCGGCCGCTCCCAGCCCGACCACTGCATAGGCCACCAACGGGTGCATGCCGAACAGCATCAGCAGGCAGCCCACGACCTTGATCGCGTTGCTCATGAACATCACCTTGCCCTTGGGCATGGCGTCGGCGAAGGCGCCCACGAAAGGCGCGAGCACCACATAAAACAGGGCGAACATGGGGACCAGTGCGGCGCGCTGCCACTCGGCCGAGCCGCCGGATTTGAGCAGTTCCACCGCGGCCACGAACAAAGCGTTGTCGGCCAGCGACGAGAAAAACTGGGCCGACATGATGGTGTAAAAACCGCGCTTCATTGGCTGGGTCGTGGCACATCAGCGGGGCTGATGCGCAGTAATTTTTGGGACTGTCTCCGAGCGACAAGGCGTTATATCACGCGGGGTAATGAGAAAATCCCGGCATGCCACGTCCCATCCAAGCCACCATCCACACTGCTGCACTGCGGCACAACCTTGAGCGCATGCGCCGCGCCGCGCCCGATGCACGGGTATGGGGCGTGGTGAAGGCCAACGCCTATGGCCACGGTATCGAGCGCGCCTGGGAAGGCCTGCGCGGTGCCGACGGCTTTGCGCTGCTGGACCTGCAGGAGGCCGAGCGTGTGCGTGCGCTCGGCTGGCGCGGCCCGGTGTTGCTGCTCGAGGGTGTGTTCGAGGCCCGTGACCTGGAACTGTGCTCGCGGCTGAACCTGTGGCACACCGTCCATTGCGAAGAGCAGATCGACATGATCGCCATGCACAAGACGCACCAGCCGCACCGCGTCTTCCTCAAGATGAATTCCGGCATGAACCGGCTCGGGTTTGCGCCTTCGCGGTTTCGCGCCGCGTGGACGCGCCTGGATGCCTTGCCGCAGGTGGACGAGATCTCGCTGATGACGCACTTCAGCGACGCCGACGCGGCCAAGGGCATCGCGCACCAGCTGAAGGTGTTCGACGAGATCACGCACGACTTGCCGGGGGAGCGCACGCTGTCCAACAGCGCAGCCAGCCTGCGCTTTGGCGCCGATGCCGCCGTGCGCGCCGACTGGATCCGGCCCGGCATCGCCGTGTACGGCAGCGCGCCCGACTTCCCCGACCATGACCATGTGCATTGGGACCTGCAGCCCGCCATGACGCTGGCCAGCCGCATCATCGGCGTGCAGCAACTCGCCGTGGGCGACACCGTGGGCTATGGCTCCAGCTTCACGGCCGATGTGCCGCTGCGCGTGGGCGTGGTGGCCTGCGGTTACGCCGACGGCTATCCGCGCCATTGCAGCACCGGCACCCCCATCCTCGTCGGCGGCCAGCGCACACGCATCGTCGGGCGCGTCAGCATGGACATGCTCACCGTGGACCTGACGCCGCTGCCGCAAGCGGGCATGGGCAGCGAGGTCACGCTTTGGGGCCGCGCCGGCAATGGCGCCGTGTTGTCGATCGACGAGCCCGCGCGCTCCGCCGGTACGGTCGGCTATGAGCTGATGTGCGCACTGGCGCCGCGGGTGCCGGTCACCGTCGACTGATCACCGGCGCGGCTATTTGCGCCGCATCCCCAGCACCATCACGGCGCCGACGACGATCAGTGCACCAACCACTTGTATGGGCGCGATGGCCTGGCCCAGCACCAGCCAGGCCAGCACCAGCGCGAAGACCGGCTCCACGTTCATGATCGCGGAGTTGCCCACCACGCCCAGGCGGGGCAGCACGGTGAACATGATGGTGAAGGCGGTTCCGTAGAGGAAAGTGAGCGCGGCCAGGCCCCACCAGCCGGGCGTCGCGGTCGGCAGGTGAAAGCCCCCTTGCAGCCCGACAGTGGCCAGCGCCATCAAGCCGGCGATGGTCATGGTGGTGGCGGTGCGCACGCGTCCGTCGACGTCGCCGGCTTCATGTTGCGTGATCACCAGGGCCATCCCAAAAGTCGCGCCAGCCGCCAGTGCAAAAGCCACGCCCGCGCCGATCCGCGCCCACTGGCCGGCCGCGCCCAGGCCGGAGGCGGCACCGAAGACGTCGAGCGCGAGCGCGAGCCCGACCAGGATGACCGGCATCGCGAGCAGCATCGCGCGCTCGGGTCGATGGCCATAAACCAGCCGCGACCACAGCGCGGTCCAGATCGGGTAGGTGTTGAAAGCGAGCAGCGCCAGCGCCACCGGCAGGCGCGCGACGGCCGAGTAGAGGCACAGGCTCTGGATGCCGATCAGCACGCCGATCATCGGCAGCGCGCGCTTGTGCCGCGCCGTGAAACTGACGCGCACGCCTTGCGATGCGAGCAGGGCGACGATGACCAGCGCCGTCACCGCACTGCGGAACACCACGGCCGTGGCGACGTCGACACCATTGTTGAACGCGATGCGCGCCGCCACGTGGTTCGCGCCCATCATGAGCGCGATCAGCAGCAGCGTGGCGAATGCGGTGCCGCTGATCGCCTTGCCGGGCGCCTGGGCCATCAGTAGAGCCCGCGCACGCGCGCGTGCAGCCGGGCCAGTCCGAGCAGTGCATCGGTGGCCGGGGTGGGCACGTCGGTGAGCGCCCCCAGTTCCTTGACCACGGTGACCAGCGCGTCGAGTTCCACCGCCTTGCCGGCTTCCACGTCCTGCAGCATCGACGTCTTGAACGCGCCGAGCTTGCGCGTGACGGCATGCCGGTCCTGCGGGCTCTGGTCGATCGGGATGCCGATGCGCGCGCCGATCTCCTTGGCTTCAAGCATCACGCTTTCGATGAAGCCGCGCACCAGTTCGTCCTCGAGCACGAGGTCGGTGGTGGCGCCGGTGATGGCGCTCACGGGGTTCATCGTCATGTTGCCCCACAGCTTGAACCAGGCATCCTTCTGGACCTGGTCGGACAGCACGGCTTCAAAGCCTGCCTTGGCCAGCAAGGCTGCCAGGTCACGCGCGCGTGCCGTTTTCTCGCCGGAGGGTTCGCCGATGATCAGCTTGTTGCCGAAATGGTGGTGGACCTGGCCCGGACCGTCGAGCGAGCAGCTCGCGTGCACCACGCAGCCGATGATGTGCCGCGCGGGCACGGCCTGCGCGATGCTGCCATCCGGGTCGACGGCCTTCAGCCGCGTGCCGGCATGGCGGCCGCCGAAACCTTCGAAGAACCACCAGGGCACGCCGTTCATCGCAGTGAGCACCGTGGTCTGCGGTCCGAGCAGGGGTGCGATGCCCTTGGCGACGTCGGCCATGGCGGGCGCTTTCACGGCGACGATGACGAGGTCCTGCACGCCGAAGTCGGCCGGGTTCGCGCTCGCGCGCACCGGCGCAGACAGGTCCGCACCGCCTTCATGCAGCCGCAGCCCATGCGCCTGCAAAGCCTGCAGCGTCGCGCCCCGCGCCACCACGCTCACATCGCAACCCGCACGCGCCAGCTTGACGCCCACCCATCCGCCGATCGCGCCGGCGCCGTAAATGCAGACCTTCATCGTTCGGG
>DATHWV010000295.1:0-3201 GCA_035460205.1 Ramlibacter sp. | reverse complement strand
CCACCGGGCAACAGGCCCTGGAATTGCGAGTTGATGGAGGCGATCCTTTGCCGGGCGACCGCTTCGCCATACAGCTTTGCGAGGACGCCCATCAGGTCGCCGCGCAGGTACCACAGGTCCTGGATGTCCGTTGCGTAGCGGATGCGCCGGGTGGTTGCCGCGAACTCCTTGGCACCTTCGTCGCCGAGGGCATCCAGCATGGCTTCGCGGATGTCTTCCAGGCCGTTTTCCAGGACGGAATCGGACGGTTCCCTGGGCCGCAGCAGCCCGGAAATGCTGTTCTTGAAATCCGCTTTTTTCCAAAATCCCATGGGGTCCTCTTGCTCATTCCCATGGTGACATCCTCGCATAAAAACTTCAACTGCACAGGCGATACGTGACCGCGTGTGCCGTGAGGAATTTCGCGAAGGATGGAAAATGACGGTGCGCCAACACCTCCGCTGTCGCACCAAGGAGACCTCAACCATGTTCAACGCACTCGTCCTCGAGAAGAATCCCGAATTCAGCGCGACCGTGCGCGAGGTCGACGACAGCTTCCTGCCTGAAGGGGACGTGACGGTCGACATCGGCTACTCCACGCTCAACTACAAGGATGGGCTGGCCATCACCAACCGGTCGCCGGTGGTGCGCAGCTGGCCGATGGTGGCGGGCATCGACGGTTCGGGCACCGTGTCCGCCTGCGACTCAGGCCAGTGGAAGCCCGGCGACCAGGTCGTGCTCAACGGTTTCGGGGTTGGCGAGACCCACAAGGGCTGCCTTGCCGGGCGCGCGCGGCTGAAGGGCCAGTGGCTGATCAGGCGGCCGGAACGGTTCAGCGCGAAGCAGGCCATGGCCATCGGCACGGCGGGCTACACGGCCATGCTGTGCGTCCTTGCGCTGGAGCGCCACGGCCTGAAACCGGGCGAAGGCGAAGTTCTGGTCACCGGCGCCACGGGCGGCGTCGGCTCGACGGCAGTGGCGCTGCTCTCGAAGCTCGGCTACAGCGTCGTCGCCGCGACGGGCAAAGCATCCGAAGAGGCTTACCTCAATTCGTTGGGTGCGGCCACGGTGATGGACCGCGCCGAACTGGCCGCGCCAGGCAAGCCCCTGCAAAAGGAGCGCTGGGCCGGTGTCGTTGACGCGGTGGGCAGCCACACGCTGGCCAACGCCTGCGCACAGACCCGCTACGGCGGGGCCGTTGCCGCCTGCGGGCTGGCGCAAGGCATGGACCTGCCGGCCAGCGTCGCGCCTTTCATCCTGCGCGGCGTGGCGTTGCTGGGCGTGGACAGCGTGATGGCGCCGCTGGCCCTGCGCGAGCGGGCGTGGAGCCGGCTGGCGCAGGACCTGGACCTTGCCAAGCTCGATGCGATCACGACCGAGGTTCCGCTGGGCGAAGCGATTGCCGCCGCGCAGCGCCTCATGGACGGACAAGTCCGCGGTCGCATTGTGGTGCGCACGGCAGCCGGTTGACAGCGCGCCCGTGCGCGGCATGATGGCCGACTTCCCGGCAAATGCCGGGCGAACAGACATTTCAACAAGGAGAGTCACCATGTCACTGCGAATCAACGACACAGCGCCCAATTTCACCGCGCAAACCACCCAGGGCCAGATCGATTTCCACCAGTGGATTGGCGACAAGTGGGCCATCCTGTTCTCGCATCCCAAGGACTTCACCCCGGTGTGCACCACCGAGCTGGGCTACATGGCGAAGATCGAGCCCGAGTTCACCAAGCGCAACGCCAAGCTGATCGGCCTGTCGGTCGACCCGGTGGACAACCACAGCCGCTGGGCCAACGACATCGAGGAGACGCAAGGCGCCAAGGTCAACTACCCCATGATCGCGGACACCGACCTGGCCGTGGCCAAGCTCTACAACATGCTGCCCGCCGATGAGGCCGGCTCGTCCGATGGCCGCACCGCGGCCAACAACGCCACCGTCCGTTCGGTTTTCATCGTCGGCCCGGACAAGAAGATCAAGCTGATGCTGACCTACCCGATGACCACGGGCCGCAACTTCGACGAGATCCTGCGCGTGCTCGACTCGATGCAGATGACGGCCAAGTTCAAGGTCGCCACGCCGGCGAACTGGAAGAAGGGCGATGACGTGATCATCGCCGGCTCGGTGACGGACGAAGAAGCGAAGACGCTTTTCCCGAACGGGTGGACGGCGGTGAAGCCCTACCTGCGGGTGACGAAGCAGCCGGGCTGAGCGGGCTTCAGCTGCTGTGGCATCCGGTTACCGCCGGCCCACAGCACGCCTTGACGGGTCCATACTGGTTGGCTCATCCAAACAGGGAGACCTATGAACAACCTCGTACCCCACATCGGGCCCGTCGCGGCGCTGGTGGCCGGCATCCTCATCCTCGTCATGCCGAAGCTGCTCAACTACATCGTGGCCATCTACCTGATCGTCATTGGCCTGACCGGCCTGCTGGGCAAGTAGCGCTTCAGGCCGCTGCCGGGTTGTGCAGGGCGTACAGCTTCTGCATGCCGCCCAGCCAGCGGTCGTAATCCTGCCCCTTGTTGAGGAAGTACTTCGCGACCTCAGGGTGGGGCAGGACCAGGAATTTCTCCTCGCGCATCGTGGCGACAACGTCGGCCGCGACCTGTTCGGCCGTCAGCACGCCATTCACGCCGGCCGAGCCGGTTCCCCCGGCCGTCATGTCCGTCTGCACCGATTGCGGGCACAGGCACGACACGCGGATGCCGCGCCTGCCATACGCGATGCGCAGCCATTCCGCGAATGCGACGGCGGCGTGCTTGGTCACGCCGTAGGGCGCGCTCTCCACGATATTGAGCAGGCCGGCGGCGGATGCGGTGACGACGAAGTACCCTTCGCCGCGCGCCACCATCTCCGGCACGACGGCGCGGGCGGCCCAGACATGGGCCATGCCGTGGACTTGCCACATCTTGTCCCAGAGGGCGTCTTCCAGTTCGATGCCGCCCATGCGGCCGAGGATGCCGGCGTTGGACATGAAGATGTCGACCTGGCCGAATTTTTCGCGCGCGGCTGCCACCAGTGCCTGGATGTCCGTCTCCCGGCTGACGTCGCACTTGACGGCAATGGCGTTGGCGCCGGCCTCCCTGGCCACGCCCTGGGCGCGTTCGAGGTTCAGGTCCGCGAGGACGATGCCGCGCGCGCCTTCAGCCGCAAAACGTTTTGCGAGACCGGCGCCAATGCCGCTCGCGCCGCCGGTGATGACGGCAACCTTGCCCTTGATG
>DATHWV010000294.1:0-1805 GCA_035460205.1 Ramlibacter sp. | reverse complement strand
TTGTTCGCGCTGCTGCGGGCGCTGGCGCTGGGCCTGGCCGGTTCACTGGCGCTGGCCGGCGTGATGGCCTGGGTGTTGTCACGCCAGGTGGTCGATCCGATCGACCTGCTCAAGGACGGGGCCGCTGCGCTGGGGCGCGGCGAACCGGTGCAACTGCCGAAACTGGCCATCACCGAACTGGACGACGTCGCGCAGGCGCTGAACGGCGCGGCCCTGGACCGGGACCACGCGGCCGCGCAGGTCAGGCAAGCCCTGCACACCGCGGAGGAAGCCAACCGGAGCAAGGACCAGTTTCTCGCCGTGCTGGGCCATGAATTGCGCAACCCGCTGGCGCCGATTTCCAACGCCGTGCAGCTGATGGCGCTCAAGGGCGACAGCAAGACCGAGCAGGAGCGCCGCATCATCGAGCGGCAACTGGTGCATGTGACCCGGCTTGTGGACGACCTGCTGGACGTGTCGCGCATCACCAGCGGCCGGCTGGCCATCCGCCGCGAGCCGGTGCGGCTGGCACAGGTGCTGTCGCAGGTGGTGGAAGCGATCCGGCAATCGGTTTTCCAGCGCACGCTGACGCTCGAGCTGGGTGGCGGCATCGGCAACGCCTGGGTGACCGGCGACGAAGTGCGGCTGGTGCAGGTGTTCAACAACCTGCTGGTCAACGCCGTGAAGTTCACGCCGACGGGTGGCACCATCCTCATCCGCACGGCGGTGGTGGACGGGCACGCGCAGGTCGACATCGAAGACAGCGGCATCGGCATCGCGGCCGACGACCTGGAGCGGATCTTCGACCTGTTCTACCAGGCGCCGCAGAACTCCGACCGGGCGCTGGGGGGCCTGGGGCTGGGCCTGCCCATCGTGAAAAGCCTGCTGCAGATGCATGGCGGCAACATCAGCTGTGCCAGCGACGGCCCCGGCAGCGGCACTCGCTTCACCGTGACCTTGCCCTTGTGCGCGCCACCGCTGGGCGCCGAGGAGCCCGCCGCCACGACAGCGCCGCAGGGCGCGGGCAAGGTGCTGGTGGTCGACGACAACGAGGATGCTGCCGACACCTGCTCCACTTTGCTGGAACTGTCGGGCTACACGGTGCGCACCGCGTACACGCCCAAGGCGGCGCTGGACACGTTGGCCGAGTTCATCCCGGACGTGGCCATCCTCGACATCGGCCTGCCCGGGATGAGCGGCCACCAGCTGGCCCGGCTGATGCGGGCCGCGCCTTACGATTACAAGGGCGCCCTGGTGGCGCTCACGGGCTACGGAACTGCGGCGGACATGGCTGCATCGAAGCAGGCAGGGTTCGATGCGCACCTGACCAAGCCGGTAGCGCCGTCGGGCCTTCTCGAACTGGTGGAACAGATGGTGAAGGCGCATCAAGCATGAAGCAACTCTTCGGGCACTGCGCATTGGCGCTGGCCACAACGTTGTCGGTGGCGGCGCACGCGCAACTGCCGCCGCTGAACGAGGAGGTTCCGTTCATCACCTCCCCCGACAACGTCACGCTGGAAATGCTGCGCATCGCCAATGTCGGCGCGCGCGACCACGTGATCGACCTGGGCTCGGGTGACGGCCGCATCGTCATCCTGGCAGCCAAGCGCTTCGGCGCGACCGGCCTGGGCGTTGAGATCGACCCCACGCTGGTGCAGCGGAGCAAGCGCAGCGCGCAGGACGCCGGCGTGGGCGACCGCGTGACTTTCCGCGAGCAGGACCTGTTTGCCACCGACCTGTCGGCGGCCACGGTCATCACCATGTACCTGCTGCCGGAGTTCAACCTGCGGCTGCGGCCGTCCCTGCTCGCGCTCAAGCCCGGCACG
>DATHWV010000293.1:0-5379 GCA_035460205.1 Ramlibacter sp. | reverse complement strand
ACGCTTCCATGCGGGCCACGTGCCGCGCCTCGGGGGGGTCGGCATGCTGGTCGCCTGCACCGTCGGCTGGGCATGGATGGCGGTCTCGCAGCGCCTTGACCTGAACAACCAGCTGCGGATCGATTTCGGCACCGCCGGGGCATTGTGGCTGGTGGTCTTCGTCGTGGTCGGCGCGGGCGTGTTCGAGGACCTGACGCAGCGGCTGCCCGCCCGCAGCCGACTGTTCCTCACGGTGGCGGCAGCTGTGCTGGCCGTCTGGCTGCTCAAGCTGTCGGTGCCTCGCCTCGGCATCACGACGCTCGACAGCTACTGGGTCATGCACGCCTGGCCCGGCGTCCTCCTGGCGGTGGTCGCCGTCAGCGGACTGCCCCATGCGTTCAACCTGATCGACGGCTACAACGGCCTGGCTGGGATCGTCGCGCTGGTCTGCTGTTTCGCGCTCGCCTACGTCGCGCTGCAAGTCGGTGACCGGCAACTGGCTGCGATCGTGCTGGCGCTCGCGGGCTCGACCGCCGGCTTCCTGGTGTGGAACTACCCCCGCGGCCTGATCTTCGCGGGCGACGGCGGGGCCTACCTCTGGGGCGTGGTGATCGCCGTGGCGAGCATCCTGCTGGTGATGCGCCACCCCGAAGTCTCGGCCTGGTTCCCGATCCTGCTGCTGATCTACCCGGTGTGGGAAACGATGTTCTCCATCTACCGCAAGCTGGCCCGCGGCCAGTCGCCCGGCGTGGCGGACGCGCTGCACTTCCACCAGCTGATCTACCGGCGCATCGTCCGGGGCGTCTTCCATGACGACGAGGCCCGCCGGATGCTGATGCGCAACAACCGCACTTCGCCTTACCTCTGGGGCTTTGCGCTGCTGACGGTGATGCCCGCGGTGATGTTCTGGAACCGCACCGGCTTGCTGATGGCTTTCAGCGCGCTGTTCGTGGTTTCCTACGTCTGGGCGTACACCAGCATCGTCCATTTCAAGGTGCCTGGCTGGCTGCGCCGCTAGGGCAGGGGCCTGAGGCACAATTTGCGCATCCACCCGGCACCGACATCCCCATGACCGACGTCTCCTCCATCGCCCCGCGCGACAAGGCCGAAATCCTGGCCCAGGCGCTTCCCTACATCCGCCGCTTCCATGGCAAGACCATGGTGATCAAGTACGGCGGCAACGCCATGACCGATCCGGAGCTGCAGGCCGACTTTGCCGAGGATGTGGTGCTGCTCAAGCTGGTGGGCATGAACCCGGTGGTGGTCCACGGCGGCGGCCCGCAGATCGAAGCGGCGCTGGGCCGCCTGGGCAAGAAGGGCACGTTCATCCAGGGCATGCGCGTCACCGACGCGGAGACCATGGAAGTCGTCGAATGGGTGCTGGCCGGCGAGGTGCAGCAGGACATCGTGGGCCTGATCAACCAGGCCGGCGGCAAGGCCGTGGGCCTCACGGGCCGCGACGGCGGGCTGATCCGCGCACAGAAGCTCAAGATGGTCGACAACAACGACCCGACCAAGGAGCACGACATCGGCCAGGTCGGCGACATCGTGTCGATCGATCCGAGCGTGGTGAAGGCGCTGCAGGACGACCAGTTCATCCCGGTGATTTCGCCCATCGGCTTCGGCGAAGCCAACGAGAGCTACAACATCAACGCCGACGTCGTGGCCGGCAAGCTGGCCACCGTGCTCAAGGCCGAGAAGCTGCTGCTGTTGACGAACACACCGGGCGTGCTGGACAAGGCAGGCAAGCTGCTCACCAACCTGAGCGCCCGGGAAATCGACGAGCTGTTCGCCGACGGCACCATCTCCGGCGGCATGCTGCCCAAGATTGCCGGCGCGCTGGACGCCGCCAAGAGCGGCGTCAACTCCGTGCACATCGTCGACGGCCGCGTGCCGCACGCGCTGCTGCTCGAGATCCTCACCGACCAGGCGTACGGGACGATGATCCGTTCCCACTGACTGCGATGCGCCTGCTCCTGGTCGAAGACGATGTGATGGTGGCCAGCGGCATCAAGCTGGGGCTGACCGACGCCGGCTATGCGGTGGACTGGGTGGGCAGCGGCGAGCGCGCCGAGGAAGTGCTGCGTTCGGAAGTGTTCGACGCCGCCATCATCGACATCGGCCTGCCGCACATGGACGGGCTGGAGCTGACCAAGAAGCTGCGCCGCGCCGACATGGCCAGCCACGCGATGCCGGTCCTCATCCTCACCGCGCGCGACGCCTTGCAGGACCGCGTGCAGGGGCTGGACCTCGGTGCTGACGATTACATGATCAAGCCCTTCGAGCTGCCCGAGTTGCTGGCGCGGCTGCGTGCGCTTCTGCGCCGCTCGCAGGCTGCGACCACGGCCGTGCTGACCTTCGGGCCCATCGAGCTGGACACCGCCAACCGCCGCGCCTCCGCGCGCAAGGACGGCCATGCCACGCCGATCGAACTCGGCCCGCGCGAATGGACGGTGATGGAGTACCTGCTGATCCACGCACCCAAGCCGGCCAGCAAGGAAAAGTTGCTGCAGGCCCTGACCGGCTGGGACAAGGAAATCACCGCCAATGCGGTGGAGGTCTACATCTCACGCCTGCGCGGCAAGCTGGAGCCGCACGGCGTCGCGCTGCGTTCCATCCGCGGGTTCGGCTACCGGCTGGAACTCGACGAGTCCCACCACTAACACAGCACCATGAGCGCCACCATGCGCCGCCCGCCGCGCGGCAGCGACATGCTGGGCATGACCTCGGGCCTGCGCCGGCGCCTGCTGGTGATGCTGATCGTGCCGCTGATCCTGCTGACGATGGTCAACGCGTGGTTCGACTACCGCTCGGCCGGCAACGTGGCCGAGCAGCAGGACCAGCGCCTGCTGGCGCTGGTGCCGCTGCTGGCCGATTCGGTGATCGGTGAAGGCCAGCGACCGGGCGACCCGCCTGTGCTGCTGCTGGCCCCCGACCTCGATGAGTTCATCAAGGGCGACGTGCACGCCTATGCCGTCTCCGACGCCGACGGCAGGATCCTGCGCGGCGAATCCTGGCTGGCGGCCCTGCCCCCCACCACGCCGGAGCCCGAGTTCCACAGCGAGGAGAACCTCGGCGTGACGTGGCGCATCGTGCGCCAGCGCCAGCAGACCGTGATCGGCGAAGTGGTGGTGGTGCTGGCCGACGGCTCGGACCCGCGCCAGCAATGGGCTCGCGCCATCCTGTTCAAGGTTCTGTTGCCCAACCTGGTACTGATCGCCGCCGCCGCTTTCGCGGTGCGCTGGGCCGTGGAGCGCGCGCTGCGGCCGCTGTTCGAATTGCGTGACGCGGTGGAGCGCAGGTCGCCGCGCGACCTGACGTCGATCGACGAAAGCGCCTCGCCCGAGGAAGTGCGCCCCCTGGTCGATTCGCTGAACCGGCTGTTCGGGCTGGTCAACGCCCAGGCCGAAAGCCAGCGCCGGTTCATCGCCGATGCGGCGCACCAGTTGCGCACGCCGCTGGCCGGGCTGCAGGCGCAGGTCGAAGCCTGGGCGCAGGCCGCCAATGCGGCCACCCCGGCCGATGGCACGGTGCGCCTGCCCACCGAACAGGTGAACAAGCTGCGCGGCGCGACCCGCCGCACGTCGCAACTGGCCAACCAGCTGCTGGCCCTGTCTCGCGCCGATGCGCGCAGCATGCAGGCGCAGCCCATGCAGCAGGTGGACCTGAAGGAACTGTGCGAGACCACGCTGGAAACGCACCTTGACGCCGCCACCGCCAAACGCATCGACCTCGGGATGGATGCGCATGCCGCGCAAGTGATGGGGCACGACTGGCTGTTGCGCGAATTGCTGGGCAACCTGGTGGACAACGCAGTGAAGTACACACCCGCAGGCGGTGCAGTGACCATCCGCTGCGGGCTGCGCGGCGGCGCAGCGTTCGTGGAAGTCGAGGATGACGGCCCTGGCATCGCGCCGGCCGAGCACCAGCGCGTGCTGGAACGCTTCTATCGCGTCAAAGGCACGTCGGGCGAGGGCAACGGGCTGGGCCTGGCCATTGCCGACGAGATCGCGCGCGCGCACCACGGACACCTTGAGTTGAGAAGCGGGTCCGGCGACCGCGGCCTGAAGGTGTCGCTCTCCTTCGCGGGGTAAGCGCGCACTTGGCGTGCAGGCGGCGGGGCATGCGACTGCTGCGTGGAGGCTGCTCGCAAACCCCTATCCGGGCCTGTGCGAGAATCAAATCAACACATCTTTTTCAAGCCATGCCCGACGCCGAGATCAGCAGCCCCGAGAACCCCGCAGCCCCGGAAGCCGCCACGCCGGCGCGCAAGCGTCCCAAGCCGGGCGAACGCCGCGTGCAGATCCTGGAAGCGCTGGCCACCATGCTGGAGCAACCCGGCGCCGAGCGCATCACCACGGCCGCACTGGCGGCGCGGCTGGATGTCAGCGAAGCCGCGCTGTACCGGCATTTCGCCAGCAAGGCCCAGATGTTCGAAGGCCTGATCGAATTCATCGAGCAGAGCGTGTTCACCCTGGTCAACCAGATCATGGAGCGCGAAGCCACCGGCAAGGATGCCGCGGACACCGGCGTCCGGCAGGCCGCCAAGGTGGTCGCCATGCTGCTGCAGTTCGCGGAAAAGAACCCCGGCATGACCCGCGTGATGGTGGGCGATGCCCTGGTGTTCGAGAACGAGCGCCTGCAGCAGCGCATGAACCAGTTCTTCGACAAGATCGAATCCACGCTCAAGCAGAGCCTGCGCGCCCCCGGCGCCGAAGGCTCGGCCACGCCCAGCGTGGACGCGCAGGTGCGCGCTTCGCTGCTCACGGCCTTCGTGGTCGGTCGGCTGCAGCGTTTCGCGCGTTCGGGTTTCAAGCGCGCGCCGTCCGAGCACCTGGAGGCCAGCCTGGCTCGCATGCTCTGAAGGCATGCCGTGCTGCGAATCCGTGTCGCAGGCGCCGACGTCGTGCTGCATCCCAGCGGCGCGGCGCTCCTGTCCGAAAGCAAGACCCTCCTGGTCGCTGATGCGCACTTCGGCAAGGCGGTGAGCTTTCGCAAGCTCGGTGTCCCGGTGCCCAAAGGCACGACGACCGAGACACTGGACCAGCTCAGCAGCGTGCTGGCGGACACCCAGGCACAGCGCATCGTCTTCCTCGGTGACTTCCTGCATTCGCGTCGCTCGCATGCCGCCGGCACGCTGGACGCGCTGCAGCGCTGGCGCGAGGCGCATGCCGACATCGGCCTGACGCTGGTGCGCGGCAACCACGACGACCGCGCGGGCGACCCGCCGGCCAGCCTGGGCATCGAAGTGGTCGATGAGCCGCTCCCGCTCGCGCCGTTCGCGCTATGCCACCACCCAGAGCCCGTGACCGGCGCCTATGTGATGGCCGGCCATTGGCACCCGTGCATCAGCGTGGGCGGCCGTGCGTTCGATCGCCTGCGGCTGCCGTGTTTCTGGTT
>DATHWV010000292.1:0-8351 GCA_035460205.1 Ramlibacter sp. | reverse complement strand
GCGGGCTCGCCCGGCGGCTTGGGTTGGCGCTTGGCTGGCTTGGCCAGGATCTCGACGTAAAAGCTGTCGCCGCCCTCTTTCACCACGCCGTCGATCAGGCCGGTGATGCTGTTCAGGTGCACGACTTCCGCAGCGTCCTTGGTTTTCCCGAACTTGCAATCGAAGTCCCAGAAGTCCGCTTCGGCGGGTACATCCCGCCGCCGCTCGCGCTTGATGTACTTGCGAATTTCATGTTTTACCGCGTCAACGACACGGTCAGGGTGCTTGCCCTCGGCAGTGAGTGCAAAAGTTTTTCTCATGCCGGATGGTACCCGGTCAGGTGAAAGTGACCTTCAGCTGCGACAGGGGCACGTCGAATTCGGCCGTCCACTGCTCGCCCGGCTTCACCGGCCAGGCATCGGTCCAGGTGCCGGTGGTGACCACGTCACCTGGCTGCAGGTCGGGTGCGCCCGGGTAGGCACGCATCGCAACCACGAAGTGCTGCAACGCACGCAAGGGACCGCCGAGCACGTTGCTGCCAACACCCCGCTCCACCGCCTTGTCGCCCTGCTTGAGGGTCACCCGGGCCTCGGCCAGGCGCGCATCAAAGGCCTGTGCGGTGCGCGCCACCTTCATCGCCGGCACCTTCGGCCCTACCAGCAGGCAGGCATGAAGGCCGCAATCCGCCACGGTGTCGGCGGCGGTGAAGACCCAGCCCGGCATGTGCGATTGCACGACTTCGAAGCCGGGCGCCACCCACTCGACGCAGGCCAGCAGGTCGTCGAGCGAGGGATTCGCCGGCGGCGTGGCCGAGATGCCGAACACCGCCTCCGGCTCCAGCCGGGGCAGGCTCGTGTGGTCCAGCGAGACCGTGCCTTCGCCTTTGCAGAACTGCAGGGTCGTGTCCCATACCGGCCCCCAGATCGGCGCGAAGACGTTGTAGCGCGGCCAGATGTTGCGGTTGGTGAAGCCGATCTTGAAGCCGCGCGGTGATTCGCCGCGTGCGATGCGCAGCTCGCGCACCGACAGGGCGCGCTCATGGGCGGTGGTCATGTCCACGCCGCAGCCCGCCGGCCAGGGCGCGCCGCTGTCCCAGTGCGCGAGGATTTGTTCGGGTGTCATGGCAGCATCGTGCCAGAACTTGCCCGGCGAGCTCAGGCCCCGCGCGAAGCCACCCTGGTGAGGACCAGCGGGCGGTCGGCGTTGTACTTCATCGCCTGCACCTGCCCCTCGAGCAGCGCCGCTTCCTGCGCGCCCATGCGGGCGTTGATGATGTGCCGCCGGGTCTCGATGGGCAGGAGCGCCGTGTTGCGACCATTCCATGCGGCGCGGCCGCGGCTTGAGAGGTTGTAGTAGATCGAGACGCCTTCGCGCAGCCGCATCGCCCGCTCGGCCGAGCCCATGTGCAGGCCGGCGATGCGATCGGCGCTCCACTGCGCCGCTTCCTTCATGTGCACCGCCGCGACGTGGACGGCCTCGACCATGTCGTTGGGGTTGCGCAGGCCCAGGGCACGCGCGGTCGCCGGCTCGAACTGGGCAACGCCGAGGTTGGGCGTGCCGTCCTTGCTGCGCCCGGTGCGCGGCACCCACGATGTCTCGGCCATGATGATTCCGTACACGTCGTGGTGGCTCAGCCCCACTTCATCCAGGCGCGCGCGGCGCGCGGCGGACTTGACCAGCGCCAGGCGCGAGTCGTAGTCGGGCGTGATGAATTCGCCGCCCGCGAACCGGGTCTGCACCCAGCGAACCCTGGAGCGCAGCTGTCCGTAGTGAAGGTCTTGCGCAGGAACGGTGGCGGCGACGATGACCGCTTCAGGCGCCGCTGCGACCGGCGCGGGCACGGGCACAGCAGTTGCAACACTGTTGAGCTGGACGCTGATGGCAGGAGGCTGTGCCAGCTGGGCCGGGACATGGCGCGGCCCGCGAACTTCGCGCGCGATGAGGCAAGCAAGCAGGACAGTGAAAAATCCCGCGGCGCCCCACCAGACAGGCCAGTAACGGCTGGTCATGTAGTCCCTTTCCGACAAACAGGAAGGGAGCGAGCCTACAAGATGAAGTTCACGCCTGTTTCAATTTTTCTTATGGATGAGCAACAACGCGGCTGAGTCTGCGAATTATTTACGGCGGGACGGCTCGACCACGCCATCGCGCACCAGCTGTTTGACCGGCTCGGTCTGCGGATTGACGGGCGCGTTGCTTTTCACCGGCTCGGTCCAGGGCTGGATCGGCGGCGTGGGGGCGAGCGGCGTGTTGTCCACCGCGGGGGCCGCGCCCAAGGTGGCCGCAGGCGGATGGAACGTGGGCCGCGCGGGCGCGGTCGTTCGCAGCATCACGAAACCCAGCGTGAGCACCGTGATGGACGCGATCGCGAGCAACAGCCAGCCGGACCACCCGAACCGGTCCTGGACGAACGTGGCCATGGCGTTTGCGCGACCGCGCCGCTGCACGGCGGTGCCCGCCTGCGCGAGGTCGTTGTCATAAGCTGCGCGCTGCTCCGGATCGGAAAGCACCGCATAGGCCAGGTTGATGCGCGCCATCCGGTCTTCCGCCTGGCTGCGACCGGGATGCTTGTCGGGGTGGTACTTCTGCGCCATGCGCCGGTATGCCATGCGCACCCGCTGCGGCGATGCGCCCGCATCGAGCCGCAAGGTGTCGTAATGGGTTGGCGAAACCGGCTGCTTCATCGCCCTGCAGCTTACAGCTTCGCCTGTGCAGCCTTGCGGTCCGCCACCACCCTCTGCGCACTGGGCCGCTCGCCGATGAAGCGCGTGTAGGCCTTGTGGTCGACGCCACCGGCCTGCAGCAGGTCTTCGCCGTAGACGATCTTGGTCGCCATGGCCACCAGGGGAAAGTGGTTGAACGCGGAGCAGTCGGCCTGCGTCAAGGTGTCCCCGCCCACGAAGGGCGAGAACTTCGCCAGGCGCTTGAAGGCTGCGATGTTGGCTTCGAGTTGCTTGCGGATGCGCGCGGCATTGGCTTCACTCAGTGCAGCGCCGCCGAAGAACGCCGAGTTGTACAGCTGCCGCACCACGATCTCGAGGTGCCAGTCGATGAAGGTGGTGAGCTCACGAATCTTCGCCGCGGCGAAAGGATCGGCGGGCAGCAACGCAGGTTGCGGGTATGCCACCTCGACCCACTCCAGGATGGGCTGGCTTTCGCACAGGCCCCTGCCGTCGTCCATGGTGATGAACGGGATCTTGGACAGGGGCGAGATGCTGAGGATGGCCTCGTCGCTGCTATGCGTCTTGGCATAGGCTTCCTCGAAAGGCACGCCTTTCTCGAGCAGGGCCAGCTTGACCTTGTTGTAGTAGTTGGAGATGGCGGAGCCGTGGAGCGTGAGCATGGTCTTGTCCTGTGTCTTCAATCGGGTTTGGCAGCGGCCTGCACCTGCCGCGAGCCGAGGTGGATGCCGTTGTCCAGCATGAGCAGCTCGCCGGTGGTGCTGCGCGCACCATCCACCAGCCAGATGATGGCGTCGGCCACATCTTCCGGTGTGCAGGCGCGTTGCAGCGGCACGTTGGTTTCGTAGGACGCCTTGACGCGCTCGAAGCCTTCCTGCCCTATGCCTTGCACGAACCAGCGCGAGGTCACGAGCCCGGGGCACACGGCATTGACACGCACCTCGGGCGCCAGTTCGCGGGCCAGGTGCAATGTCATCGAGTTCACCGCGCCCTTGGACGCCACATACGGAATCGACGAGCCGATGCCCAGCGCACCGGCCACGGACGACACGTTGACGATGCTGCCTTTCGCGGCCTTCAACGCCGCCACGCAGGCCCGCACCATCTGGAAAGTGCCCAGCACGTTGACGCCCATGATGCGCTGGAACGCCTGGGCATCGAGTGCATCCCACGCCGCATCCTTGCCGAACACGGACACACCGGCGTTGTTCACCAGTGCGTCGAGCCGGCCCCAGCGCTCCTGCACCGCCTGCGCCATGGCGCGGCAGTCCGCGTCGTTAGAGACATCGCCGCGCACCAGCAAGGTATCGGCGCCCGCCTCGCGGCACGCCGCCTGCGCCTGCAAGGCTTCCTGCTCGCTCTTCGAATAGTTGATGAGGACGTTGTAGCCACGCTGGGCCAGCCCCAGGGCGGTGGCGGCGCCTATGCCGGTGGCCGATCCGGTGACGAGGGCGACTTTGCGCGCGTCAGCCTTCTGTTGACTCATCTCAATCGGCCTTCGCGCCGGATTCCTTGACGACCTTGGCCCACTTCTCGGTCTCGGCCTGCATGAACGTAGAGAGTTGCTCGGGCGTGCCGGTCGCGATCTCCAGGCCGAGCGTGTTCAGCTTTTCCTTCACGTCGGGCAGGGCCATCACGCGCAGGGTCTCGGCATTGATGCGCATCTGCACGTCGCGCGGCAGGCCGGCCGGTGCATAGAGCGCGAACCACGACGTTGCCTCGAAGCCGGGCAGGCCCGACTCGGCGATGGTGGGGATGTTCGGCGCGGCGGGCGAACGCGTGGCGCTGGTCACACCGATCGCGCGCACTTCACCGGCCTTCACCAGCGGCAGTGCCGACGGCATGTTGTCGAAGATCATGGTGATGCGGCCACCCAGCAGGTCAGGCACCGCCTGCGCCCTGCCCTTGTACGGGATGTGCTGCATCTTCACGCCGGCCATGGTGTTGAACAGCTCGCCCGACAGGTGGATCGACGTGCCGCTGCCCGATGAGCCGAACGACAGCGGCGACTTCTTCGCCAGGTCGATCACTTCCTTCACCGTCTTCGCCAGCACCGTGTTGTTCACCACCAGCAGGTTGGGCGTGGAGGCCAGGAAGGTGATGGGCGTGAAGTCCTTGATGTGGTTGTACGGCATCTTGTCGTACAGCGCCGCATTGATCGCATGCGTGCCCACCGTGCCCACGACCAGCGTGGCGCCGTCCGGCGCGCTCTTGGCCACGAAGTCGGCGCCGATGTTGCCGCCGGCGCCGGGCTTGTTGTCCACGGTGATGGTCTGCCCCAGCGCCTGGCCCCACTTGTCGGCCAGCACGCGCGCCAGCGTGTCGGGCGCGCCACCCGGCGGGAACGTGACGACGATGCGGATCGGCTTGGTGGGCCAGGCCGATTGGGCGTGGCTGGCCCTGGTGATGCTGGTCAGCGCGATGCCGGCCAGCACGAGGCCGGTGGCAACGAGCAACTGGCGCGAGGTAAAGCGGGGAGCGGCCTTGGCGGCGGGACGTGCGGGCATGCGGATGTCTCCATGTTTTGTACTTCGGAACACGCCCGGTGAATCTAATCTTTTTTGGGCGTGTCGTCGACCTTGCGCTTGAGGGGCTGCCAGCCCGCGAATTCAGGGTGGTGGCGCTTGACGACCGGCCCATCGAAGTCCCATGCGAGACACCTGCCCAGGTGGTACGGCGGCTTGTCGCTGCTGTGCGCAGGCTTGCCGGCCTGCCGCCGCAGCCGCGCCTGGTAGGCGGGGATGGTCTGGTAGGCGGCCGTCGCCATGTTGAACAGCAGCTCACGCAGGTGCGTGCAGCCCCGGGTGTTGCCCAGCGCGCGGTCGATCGCCACCCGCCAGCCCGGGCCGAGCGTCACGCCCACCATCTTCTGCATGGGCGGATTGCTTTGCTGGCATTCGTCGAAAGGCGTGTGCTCCTGCGAGCTTGCGATTTCGCGGATGGTCATGCTGTCGTCCACCGTGATGCGGATCGACATGCCGTGGATCGGCGCGCCCGGCGGCATCAGGCCCCGTTCGGAGCGCTCCAGCGAGTAGGTCTTGGTGTCGGACATCTCGGCTTCGATGTCCCACAGGCCGTCTTCACGGTGGTAGCCGCGAAAGACGACGGCCCGCGTGTGCAGGTGCGTTCGGGGTTGTGACGGTGGCAGTGGCATGGGTGCTGGGGTGAAATCAGGCGGCAAGGCGTTCGGCCGCTTCGCGCTTGCCCATGCCTCGCAACGTGGCAATGGCTTCGATCTGCTTGGCACGCGGGCGGACCTTGCCGCTTTCCCATTTGTAGACGGACAGTGTCGACACGCCAAGGATCTTCGCGACCGATGCGGCCGACAGGCCCAGGCGCTTGCGCTGGGCGGCGAGGCCCTTGGCGCTGAAGCGCAGGTTGCTACCTTCGGCTTCATCGGCTGGCGTGCTGCTTGCCACCCGGCGCGTTGTCTTTCCAAGTTGCTTGACCTGCTGTTCCAGTGCATGCATCCGGCGCTTGAGCTCGGCAATCTGCGACCGGTACTGTGAAACGGCCTTCTTGAGGGACTGGGTTTCGCCGCGCGTTTCCTTGCGGGCGACGCGTGAGATTTCGGCCTTCAGGACCGAGGCGATATTGGACATGGACTTTTCTCTAACCAACGGGGCGGGGCCGCGCCGGTTCTTGTGCCGGTGCTGTACCCCTGTGGGCTTCCTTGCGCCTATCTTAGCGCCGCGCCGCAGAGCCTGTCCCCAGCCGACCTGCGAGCGCTACCAGACGTAACAACCGCATGCAAAACGAAAGCATGCGCGCAACCATGCAGTAAGTCGCTTGCGTGGGCATGGAATCTGCATGAGAGTGCATTCACAAGACTGACATGGGTTGGCCCGAGCATGGGGCGGCCCGAACAGCAAACCAGGAGGATGTCATGCAAGCAAGACTTCAATGGGTCGTGGCCGCTGCCGTGGCGCTTGGCGCCGCGCAAGCAGGCGCACAGGTCGTCAAGACGCAGATGCGGCAGGCCAGCGACGACCAGGCCTCGTGCACCAAGACAGTGAAAGACTACGTCGACACCTTGCGCTTTGTCAGGCAGGTGTCGGGGCAGACCATCGCCGGCCGCGTCGAGCAGACCTACGTGCCCGAAGCCGACGTGCTGCAGGTCTCGGGGCAACAAGGCCCATGCGCCGCAGTCGCGTTGTTGCGCACCAAAGGACTGGTTCGCTAGTTCGGCTTGGGGCTAGCGGGCGAAGACTCCCTCGTGGCGTTGGCGCAGCTCGCGCTTGAGCAGCTTGCCGCTCGGGTTCTTGGGCAGCGCGTCGGTGAAGACGATCGCCTTGGGCGTCTTGAAGCCCGCCAGGTGTTGCTGGCAATGCGCCAGCACGTCCTGCTCGGCCAGCGCCTGCCCGGGTTTGACCACGACGACCGCCACCACGCCCTCCACCCAGTGCGGGTGGGGCACGCCAATCACGGCCACCTCCGACACGCCCGCCAGCTTGTAGATGGTCTCTTCGACTTCACGGCTGGCCACGTTCTCGCCGCCGGTCTTGATCATGTCCTTCTTGCGGTCCACCACGGTGATGAAGCCTTCGTCGTCGATGGTCGCCAGGTCGCCGGAGTGGAACCAGCCGCCTTCGAATGCGGCGGCCGTACGCTCGTCGTCGTGGAAGTAGCCCAGCATGAGGTGCGGCGAGCGATGCACGATCTCACCCACCTGCCCCGGCGCTACGTCGTGCAATTCGTCATCGACCACCCGCGTTTCCACGTTCAGTACCGCGCGGCCGCAGGACCCGGGCTTGCGCAACTGGTCTTCCGGGCCGAGCATGGTGGCGAGCGGCGCGATCTCGGTCTGGCCGTAGAGGTTCCAGAAGCCCACTTCGGGCAACCGGCGCGCCAGCTCCTTGAGCACTTCCACCGGCATGATCGAAGCGCCGTAGTAGCCCTTGCGCAGCGTGGACAGGTCGGTCGCGTCGAACAGCGGCGAGCGCAACAGGGAGATCCACACCGTCGGCGGCGCGAAGAACGAGCTGATGCGATGCTTCGCGATCAAGGGCAACAGGTTGTCGGGTGTCGGCTTGGCGGTAATGACGCTGGTGGCGCCCACGTAGATCGCCGGGCCAAGGAAAACGTCGAGCTGCGCGCAGTGGTACAGCGGCAAGGCGTGCAGCATGACGTCGCCCGACGCGATGCTGGCGTCCACGGCACAGCTTGCGTACTGCCAGATCACCGCATCGTGCGTGAGCATCGCGCCCTTGGGACTCGACTCGGTGCCGCTGGTGTAGACGATCTGCGCGAGGTCGCCGGGTGCAAGGTCGGGTTCGGGCGCCTGCCCGCTACTGCGCATCAGCGCCTCGAACGAGGTCATGCCATCGACCGGCTGCGACACCTCTTCGGAGGGCAACCAGATGAATTGGCGCACCGATGTGTCCATGGCGGCAGCGCTTCGCGCCACATCGGCCAGCCCGGTGTCGGTTGCCAGCATGCCGGCCTGCGCGTGGCGCAGGATGTAGGCGACCTCTTCCGCCTTCAGCATGAAATTGATCGGTACGAGCACCGCACCCAGGCGCGCCAGCGCAAAGCGCAGCGCGGCAAACGCGTGCGAGTTGCGCGCGAGCACGGCCACCCGGCTGCCCTTGGCCACGCCCATCGCGGCCAGGCCTGCCGCCACGCGGCTGCAGGTGTCATTGAACTCGGTGAAGGTCCAGCGCGTTTCGCCGCACACGATGGCGGTCTTGG
>DATHWV010000291.1:0-2261 GCA_035460205.1 Ramlibacter sp. | reverse complement strand
TCGCTTGCATGGGTGGAGGGTATCGCTTTGGGGTTTCGCCGCATTTGACATGTATCAAATGCGTCCGGACGCCCCAAGCTTAAGCTGGATGCATCAAGATCAACAACCACCCGGGAGAAAGCATATGAAAATTCTCTTCGCCGCAGACGGCAGCAAGTACACGAAGAAGGCCCTGGCCTACCTGGTCACCCACGCCCATCTCGCCGGGCCGGAGCACCAGATCGTGGTGCTGAACGTGCAGGGACCGATCCCGCCGGAGGTCAAACGCATGGTCGGCGCCGGCGCCGTGAAGAAGTACCACGACGACGAGGCCGACAAGGTCCTCAAGCCGATCGGCAGGTTCCTGGAGCGCCACACCACCCAGTTCCGCATGAAGTCCGTGGTCGGCAACCCGTCCCAGGAAATCGTGAAGGCATCGAAAACCGAGAAGGCCAACCTGATCATCATGGGCACGCGCGGCCATGGCGTGGTCGGCCGTGCGTTGCTCGGCAGCGTCGCCCAGCGCGTGCTGACCGAGTGCGACATGCCGGTACTGCTGGTCAAGTAGACGTCAGAGGCCGCGCAGGAAGGGCGGCACCGGCCGCCCGGCGCCGGCCAGCCACGCCGCCATCGCACCGGCCACTTGGCGCACTGCGGGCCGCTCCGTCATGCGGTCGCGCCAGGCCAGCAGGCGCGGCGTGCCGGCACCCAGCGGCGCGCCTTGCCGCTCGCCGAACAGGGCCGCCATGTAGAAGGCGATGTCGGCGAAGGAATAGCTTCCCGCGAGATAGTCGCCGCTGCTTGCCAGCTGCGCCTCCATGCTTTCGTAATAGCGCATCGCCGCAGCGATGGCCGCCACCGCCGCCTCATCGCCGAGGTTCTTCTGCAAACCCATCAGCCGGATGACGTGGGGGAAGTACACCTCGTCGGACCGGTGCTCCAGCAGGCGGGCACGAGCCCGCTCCTGCACCCCCCGCGGCCACAACGCCGGGTCGGGTTTCAGGTCCTCGAGGTATTCGAAGATCTGCGTCGAGTCGAAAATTTCGAGCTCGCCATGCACCAGCACCGGCACCTGGCGCTTGGGGTTGATGCGCAGCACTTCAGGATGCTTGGGCGTGTACAGGACAGTGAAGTCGAAAGGCACCATCACGAGTTCGAAGTCCAGCCCTTTCTCGAGCGCGGCAATCTGGGCCTTGGCGCCGAACATGCTGAGGGGGCCTGAATACAGGGTGAAACGTGTGGGAAGATTCATCATGGCGAACTTAGCAGTTTTCGAACCCTGGAAGCGTTCTGCCACCGAAATCACGGCGCTTGTGCGCAGCCGGAAGTTGTCGGCCGTGGAGGTCGCGCAATCCGCGTTGGCGCGACTGGAGGCGGTCAATCCGTCGCTGAACGCCGTGGTCGAAAGCCGGCCGGAGGAAGTGCTCGCGCGCGCGAAGCAAATCGACGAAGCCATTGCACGCGGTGAAGATGCTGGGCCGCTGGCAGGCGTCGCGATCGTCACCAAGGTCAACGTGGACCATGCCGGCTATGCCACCACCAACGGCCTGCGCAGCCAGAAAGACCTCATTGCCCGCACCAGCAGCCCGGTCGTCGACAGCCTGCTGCACGCGGGCGCCGTCACGGTAGGCCGCACCAACACGCCGGCCTTCAGCTACCGCTGGTTCACCGGCAACCTGCTGCACGGCACCACGCGCAACCCGCACGATGCGGCGCTGACGCCGGGTGGCTCGTCCGGCGGCACGGCAGCCGCGGTGGCGTCCGGCATCTGCCACTTCGGGCACGGCACCGACATCGCGGGGTCGATCCGCTACCCGGCCTACGCCTGTGGCCTGCACGGCCTGCGGCCCTCGCTCGGTCGGGTCGCCGCTTACAACGCCACGGCCGCTGTGGACCGCCCCATCGGCGGCCAACTCATGGCAGTGTCCGGCCCCATCGCGCGCACGATCGCCGACCTGCGCCTGGCGCTGCACGCCATGGCGCGGCCCGACGCGCGCGACCCATGGTGGGTCCCGGCGCCGTTGCAAGGCCCCGAGTTACCCAAACGGGTGGCCATGTGCCTGCGGCCTGACGGGCTCGATACTCAGCCCGAGGTTTGTGCCGCCTTGCTGGACGCAGCCGATCGCCTGCGCGATGCGGGCTGGACCGTCGAAGAGGTGGATGCGCTGCCGCCCTTGAAGGAAGCGGTAGCGATCCAGGTCGCGCTGTGGATGGGCGACGGCTACGACGCGCTGGTGCAAGCGGCGCAGCGCGAAGGTGATCCGGGCGCCATCGCAGCGCTC
>DATHWV010000290.1:0-23834 GCA_035460205.1 Ramlibacter sp. | reverse complement strand
CGGAAGCGGCGGCGTTCGTGCCGCACGCATGGCCGCGCAACGCGGAGCCCGTGTCGTCCTGGCGGAAGCCGCGCAGCTGGGCGGCACCTGCGTCAACGTCGGCTGCATTCCCAAGAAGCTGTACAGCTATGCGGCGCACTTTGCCGACGACTTTCGAGATGCGAAGGGCTTCGGCTGGAGTGCGAGCGAGGTGAGCTTCGACTGGCAACTGCTCAAGGCGAACCGCGCCAAGGAGATTGCGCGCCTCAATGCCGTGTACGCCAGCCTGCTGGAAGGACCCGGCGTCAAAGTGATCAATGGCTGGGCGCAGTTGATCGATCCGCACACCGTGGAAGCGCAAACTTCGGCGGGGAAGCAACGCTTCACGGCGGCGCACATCCTGGTGGCTACCGGCGGCCGTCCCACCGTGCCGAAGTTCGAAGGTTGCAACCATGTCCTCACGTCGGACGGCATGTTCGACCTGGCGCCTTTCCCCAAGCGCCTCTTGGTGGTGGGCGGTGGCTATATCGCCTGCGAATTCGCATCCATCTTCAACGGGCTGGGCTCGCAAGTGACGCAGCTGTACCGCGGCGAGCAGGTGTTGCGTGGCTTCGACGGGGACGTGCGCCACTTCATCGCCCAGGAGATGCGCAAGCATGGCGTGGACCTGCGCCTGCACATGGACGTGAAAGGCATCGCGAAGGCCGCTTCCGGACTCTCGGTGGAGCTGACCGACGGCAACACGGTCGTCGCCGATGCGGTGCTCTACGCAACCGGCCGCGTGCCCAACGTGGCGGGCCTGGGCCTGGAGGCCGTCGGCGTGGCGCAGGGCAAGGATGGCGCCATCCTTGTCGATGAAGGCTACGCGACGTCGGTCCCGTCGGTGCATGCCTTGGGCGACGTGACGGCGCGGGTGCAACTCACGCCGGTGGCGTTGGGCGAGGCCATGGCGCTGGTCGATCGCCTGTTCGGCAACGGCAAGCGCAAGCTGGGCTACGACTTCATCCCCACGGCGGTGTTCACGCACCCCAACATCGGCACCGTGGGCTACGCGGAAGCCGAGGCGCGCCGGCTGTTCGGCGAGGTGACGGTGTTCCGCAGCGAGTTCAAGGCGCTCAAGCACACGCTGAGCGGCAGCGGCGAGCGCACGCTGATGAAACTGGTGGTGGAGAAGGCGACCGACCGCGTGATTGGCCTGCACATGGTGGGCGCCGACGCGGGCGAGGTGGTGCAGGGTTTCGCCGTAGCCATGAAGGCGGGCGCCACCAAGGCCCTGTTCGACAGCACCGTCGGCATCCACCCGACGGCAGCGGAAGAGTTCGTGACGATGCGCGAGCCGGTCTGAGCCCGCGCCCTGCGTGTCAGGGCAACTCGACGCCTTGCATGCGCGCCGCGATCGTCGAGGCGCGGCTGGCCAGGTAGCCGGAGTTCGGCAGCTTCTCGAAGTACTTGGGGCGCGGCAGCATCACCGCCAGCCGCGCGGCCTCATAAGGCGTCAACTGGGCGGCGCTCTTGCGGTAGTAATGGCGGGCAGCGGCTTCGGCCCCGAACACGCCTTCGCCCCACTCGACGCTGTTCAGGTACACCTCCAGGATGCGCTCCTTGGACAGCATGCGCTCCAGCGCAAAGGTCAGCACGAATTCCTGGCCCTTGCGCAACAGCGTGCGCTCGCCGGACAGCAGGATGTTCTTGGCCAGTTGCTGCGTGATGGTGGAACCGCCCACGATCTTGGGCGGTTTCACCGGCGCCTTGGGTGGCGAAGCCGCGGCCTTCGCCGCGGGCTGGGGCCGTGCGGCGCGCCTGGCTGCCTGCTCCTCGGCCTTGGCGTTGCGCTGCCACGCTTTTTCCAACGCCTCCCAGTCGAAGCCGTCATGAATCGCGAAGCTGTCGTCCTCGGATGCGATGACCGCACGCTTGAGGTGGTCGGAGATCTGCGAATTGGGCCGCCACTGCTGGGACCAGCGAAGCCGCCCTTTTTCGGTGGTGATGCGCCAGGCTTCCGAGCGTTGGAAGGTCGTGGACTGTGGGTCCATCGTGGCCGACAGCGCGATGCGTGCGATGAAGAAGAACTCCAGCGACAGCGCCGCGACCACGACCAGCAGCCCCCAGCGCAGCAGGCCTTTCATGGCAAGGTAGCGCGCAATTCCGCCAGCACCTGCGCCGACGGCGGCCGCACCCCGCGCCAGAAGAGGAAGGCTTCGGCGGCCTGTTCCACCAGCATGCCCAGCCCGTCGCGGGGCACGGCGCCGTGCGACCGCGCCCAGTCCATGAAGCCCGATGCGGCAGGGCCGTACATCATGTCGCAGGCGAGCGTGCCGGGCCGCAGCACGCTGGCGGGTACCGGGATCGCGGCGCCGCTCATGCTGGCGGCCGTCGCGTTCACCACGACGTCATAGGGCCCGCCAACGTGCTCCATATCGCACGCGGCCAGTTCCACCTGGTGATCCCGCGCCAGGGATGCGTGTTGCGCGATCAGCAGGTCGGCCTTCCTGCGCGTGCGGTTGGACACCATGATGCGGCGCGGTTTTGCCTCGATCAGCGGCCCCAGCACACCGGCTGCGGCGCCGCCCGCGCCGGCCAGCAGCAGGTCGACGCCGGCCAGGGGCACCTGCGCGTTGCGCAGGATGTCGTCGACCAGGCCGATGCCGTCGGTGTTGTCGCCCACGATGCGGTCGCCTTCGAATTTCAGGACGTTGCAGGCCTGCGCCACGCGCGCCCTCGGCGTCATTTCGGTGGCGAGCGAAGGCGCGTCGAGCTTGAACGGGACGGTGATGTTGCAGCCCTTGCCGCCCTCGGCACGAAATGCCTGCAGCTCCTGCACGAAGCCATCCTGCGGCACCAGGCGCTTGGTGTAATGCAGGTCCTGCCCGGTAAGTTGCGCGAAACGTGCATGGATCCACGGTGACTTGCTGTGTTCCACGGGGTTGCCCATCACGCAATAAAGATCTGTGCTCATCGGCTCGTCAGGTTGGTTTCCAGCGTCTCGTCGCGGGTGAATTTAAAGCGCGACACCACCACGATCTGGTCGGCCTTGCGGCGCATGGCGTCGCTGAAGCGGCCGAAGGGGCCGGCGTTGCGGGCGATCGCCTTGGCCCGGCGGTCGAGTGTCAGGTTGCCGGAGGTTTCCACCACCTCGGCGTCCAGCACGCGGCCGTCGAAGTTGACCGTCACGATCATCGTCAGCTCGCCATACATCTTCTTGCCGGCGGCCTCGGGAAAATTCTGCGTGCCCTTGTCCTCGATCTTGCGGCGCAGCGCGTCGTAATAGACCGCATACACCTCCTCGCGGGTCGACGGGCTGATGTAGCGTTTCTTGGGCCGGGCGTTCTCGTCGTTGATGCGGCGCTCGATCTCGGCCAGGATCTTGAGCAGCTGCCGGCGCTTTTCCTCGCGCGCCGCCGCTTCCGGGTTGCTCGTGGGCTGCTTCGGGTCGGGTGGCGGCAGCGCGGCGAGCATTTTCCGGACCTGGGCCAGCAGCAGCACCTGCTGCTCCTGCATGGCCTCGATCTTCTTGTGCGCATCTTCGGCGGCGTCGCCCATCTCGGTGAAAGCGGAGGGGGGCAGGGGTGAGGTGGCCCGGCCCTTCGCGGCGTCGCCGCCACCGGCCAGGGTGCTTTGCGCGATCGCCTGGGCGCGCTCGACCTTCTCGTTGGTCCTGGTGTTGACCAGGATGACTTCAAGCGGCGTGTCCTGGAACACCCGGTTGAAGCCCTCGGGGTCCACGAAGCGAACCGTCAGCAGGACCGCATGCACGGCGATGGAGACGCCGAGCGCAATTTGCAGGGTGCTGAACGAACGCAGGTTCACGAAGCCGGATTATCCTCTGGCTCGTTGACGTCAACGGCGATGGCGATCGGGCCGGCAACAGGTTCGTCCTCGCCTTCGTCTTCTGCTTCCAGCGGTTCCGGCGCCAGGTCGAGCCGTTCGATCACGGTGCCACCCACGTCCAGTGTGATCGGGTCGATCTCGCCCAGCCTGAGCCGCACGTGCGCTCCGCGCGGCAGGTCGGCGCCGCCCAGCACCGGCAGCACCAGCGGCAGCTCGTCGGCCCGCACCAGGCCTTCCTTGAACACCGTCCCCACCAGTTCGGTGATGCCTTGCTGCTGCAGGTACTTGAGCGTCCAGAAACGTTCCATGCCGGCCTGGTGCCCGTTGTAGGCGGAATAGGCGGCGTCGAAACCGGAGATGATGGAGAAGAGCTCCGCGTCTTTCGGCTTGAACGGCGCGGCCAGCGCGGCGGTGCGTCCGTGGCGGGCCGCCGCGATGATCTGCCACTGGTTCACCAGGTCGGTGTAGCGGCGCAGCGGCGAGGTGCTCCATGCGTAACTTTTCACGCCGATGCCGGCATGCGGCAACGCCTTGGTGCCCATGCGCACCTTGACGCCCGGCGCCAGGCTGGCCTGGCTGCGGTAGATGGCGGGCACCCCCAGCTCGCCCAGCCAGCTGCCCCAGGTGCTGTTGGCCAGGATCATGGCTTCGGCCACGATCAGGTCCAGAGGGGCGCCGCGGCGGCGCACGCTGATCTGTACCTGCTCGTCGCCCTGCGGCTCGGCGCCGTCGTTGCCGACGAGCCGGAAGTTGTAGTCGGGTCGATTGAAGTTCTCGGGCTTGCCGCGCACCACTTCGCGCAGGCCCTTCAGGTGCCGCGCCAGCCGGTGCAGGAACGACAGCGGCGCGTGCAGCCGCACGGCCACTTCGGGCACGCCGTCCGTGGCGGGCGCTGCGTCCTGCAGCCATTCCTCGGTGATCGCGGCATCAAGCTGGTCGTGCCGCAGGTTGGCGGCGATGGGCACGCGCTCCAGTCGCGTCTGCGTGTCCTTCAGTGCGAGCGTGGCTTCGTCGAATGTGGCGTAGAGCGAAACCGCGGGGCAGTCACGGCCTTCCATCAAGGTATAGGCCTGCACCACGTCGTCCGGCAGCATGGTGATCTTGTAGCCCGGCATGTACACCGTGGAGAGGCGGTTGCGCGCGACCTGGTCGATGGGCGTGGCCGGTTGCAGCGCCAGCCCGGGCGCGGCAATGTGGATGCCGACGATGACGGTGCCGGTTCCCAGGCCTTGCACGGAAAGCGCGTCGTCGATTTCGGTGGTGGCCGAGTCGTCGATGGAAAACGCCTGCACCTGCGCGAGAGGCAGTTCGTCCTTGATCTCCGGCGCCTGCAGCGGCGGGAACCCCGTGCCCTTGGGGAAGTTGTCGAACAGGAAGCGCTTCCAGTGGAACTGGTAGGGCGATGCGATGGCGCCGGCTTTTTGCAGGAGGTCCAGCGGCGCGAGGTGCGCGCTGCGCGAAGCCTCGACCACCGCCTTGTATTCGGGGGCATTCTTGTCCGGCTTGAACAGGATCTTGAACAACTGCTCGCGAATCGGCGGCGGGCAGCTGCCGGCCGCCAGCTCGGTGGCCCAAGCCTCGATCTGCGCCTGCACCTGCTTCTTCTTCTCGATCGCGGCCAGCGCCTGCTGCACGATCTCCGCGGGCGCCTTGCGAAAGCGCCCCTTGCCGGCACGGCGGAAGTAATGCGGCGCCTCGAAAAGCCGCAACAAGGCGCCCACCTGCTGCGCCTGCGTGGCCTTGTCGTTGAAATAGTCGCGGGCCAGGTCGGCAAAGCCGAATTCCTCGTCCGGAGCGAATTCCCAGGCCAACTCCAGCTCGATGGTGGCGGCCACGGCCTGCGCCTCGCGCAGCAGCTCCGCCGGCGACGGCTTCTCGAACCTCAGCAGGATGTTGGCGGCCTTGACCTTGACACGCTTGCCGCTGTCCAACTCCACCTGGGCCGACGCTTCGGCCTCGGACAGCACCCGACCGGCCTGGAATTTGCCGGCTTCTTCAAACAATACAAACATGGGGTGGATTGTCCCATGCAGGCGCTGGCGGCCTTCCTTAGGCCAGGTCGAGGAATTCGAAGACTTCGTCGATGTGCTGCTCGAAGTCCGTAAGGGCGTGATCGCTGCCTTCCAGCAGCTTGATCCGCGCGCCCGGGTAGCGTCCGGTCATCTCGCGCCAATCCAGCACTTCGTCGCCTTTGGCGATCACGGCGAAGAAGTCCGCGGGACGCGCAACGGGCCCGCTTTCCAGTGCCCGCAGTTCATCCACGAAGCCCGGTTCGAAGAAGAACTTCTCGGCCGGGTCGTGCCAGGAGGCCTGCTCACCGATGTACTTGGCCAGGTCACGCGCGGGGTCAATGGCCGGGTTCAGCAGCACCGCGCGGCAACCCACGGCCTGGGCCACGCAGGTGGCGTAGAAGCCGCCCAGCGACGAGCCCACGACCGCCATCGAGTCCTTCGGCCAGCCTGCAATGCCCTGCATGACCAGCGCCATCGCCGCCTTCGGCGAGGGCGGCAGCTGCGGGCACCACCAGGTCACCGCCGGATGGCGCTCCCGTACCCTTGCTGCAACCTGGCGAGCCTTGGTCGATTGCGGCGATGAGCGAAAGCCATGCAGGTAGAGCAGATGTGTAACGGGCATGGCGGGATTTTCCATGAGGAAAGGCACCCGGACGCGCGACGATAATCGCGCATGGCCGCCGTATTCGAGAAACCTCCCGTCATGCAACGCATCGCGCCGATGCTGAGCGGCTTCGACGGACCGTTGGCTTTCGCGGTCTTCCTGCTGGCCTGCGCGGGCCTGCTCACCATGTATTCATCCGGCTTCGACCATGGCACGCGCTTTGTCGACCACGGCCGCAACATGCTGATCGCCGGTGTGATCCTGTTCGTCGTGGCCCAGGTGCCGCCGCAGCGGCTGATGAGTTTTGCCGTGCCGCTCTATGCGCTGGGTGTGGGGCTGTTGATCGCCGTGGCGATCTTCGGCCTGACCAAGAAGGGCGCGCGCCGCTGGCTCAACGTGGGCATCGTCATCCAGCCCAGCGAAATCCTGAAGATCGCGATGCCGCTGATGCTGGCGTGGTGGTTCCAGAAACGCGAAGGCCAATTGCGCCCGCTGGACTTCCTCGTGGCCGGTGTGCTCCTGCTGATCCCGGTCGGCCTGATCATCAAGCAGCCCGACCTCGGCACGGCCATCCTGGTGCTGGTAGCGGGTGTCTCGGTGATCTTCTTCGCCGGCCTGTCGTGGAAACTGATCCTGCCGCCGGTGGCGCTGGGGATCCTGGCGGCCGTGCTGCTGATCGTCTTCGAAGGGCGCCTGTGCGCCGACGGCGTGCGCTGGCCCGTCCTGCACGACTACCAGCAGCAGCGCATCTGCACGCTGCTGGACCCCAGCAAGGACCCGCTGGGCAAGGGCTTCCACATCATCCAGGGGATGATCGCCATCGGCTCGGGCGGCCTGGTGGGCAAGGGCTTCATGCAAGGCACCCAGACCCACCTCGAGTTCATTCCCGAGCGCACCACCGACTTCATCTTCGCCGCCTTCTCGGAAGAATTCGGCCTGCTGGGCAACCTCTGCCTGATCGCGGGCTTCCTGTTCCTGGTGTTGCGTGGCCTGGCCATCGCGCTCGAGGCTTCCACCGTGTTCTCGCGCCTGCTGGCCGGCGCGATCACCATGATTTTCTTTACCTACGCCTTCGTCAACATGGGCATGGTCAGCGGCATCCTGCCGGTGGTCGGCGTGCCCCTGCCCTTCATCAGCTACGGCGGCACCGCCATGGTGACGCTGGGCATGGGCCTGGGAATCCTGATGTCCATCGCCAAGGCCAAACGCCTGGTCCAATCCTGAGGAACCTATGAGAAGAGTCGCCATTGTCGGTATCGGCAACATGGGGGGCGCGATCGCGCAACGCATCCTGGACCAGCGCTGGCCGGTGCAAGTGTTCGACATCGACGCGGCCAAGATGGCCGCGCTGCAGGCCCTGGGTGCGACCGGCCGCGCCGATGCCGCGCAGGCAGCGGTGGGATGCGGCGTGCTGATCGTGTGCGTGGTCGACGCCGAGCAGACCGAGGACGCGCTGTTCGGCCCCAATGGCGCGGCGTCCGTGATGCGCGCCGGCCAGACAGTGATCCTGTGCCCGACCATTGCGCCTGGTGACGTCGAGCACTTCGCCCAACGCCTCGCCGAACGCGGCATCTCGACCATCGACGCGCCGATGTCCGGCGGGCCGGCGCGCGCCCGCGACGGCACCATGAGCCTGATGGTGGCCTGCGAAGACGCGGTGTTCGAGCGCCAGAAGATGGTGATCGACGTCATGAGCAAGAAGGTCTTCCGCGTGGGCGAAAAGCCCGGCGACGGCGCGCGGACCAAGCTGGTGAACAACCTGCTCGCGGGCATCAACCTGGCGGGTGCGGCCGAGGCGCTGGCGATGGCCCAGCGCATGGGCCTGGACCTGGGCCGGACGATGGACGTGATCGAGCAGTCGAGCGGGCAAAGCTGGATCGGCACCGACCGCATGCGCCGCGCGATGGTCGGTGACTACGCGCCGCGCGCCCATGTCACGCTGCTGCAGAAAGACACGCGGCTGGCGGTGCAGGCGGCCGCCGCGGCGGGGTTCGAAGGCCCGCTGGGCGCCGCCGCGCGCGACGTGTTCGCCCGCGCCGCCGAGGCGGGCCTGGGCGACCTGGACGACGCGGCGCTGTTCCAGCTGCTGTCCCGCCCGTAAGAGGGGTTCCGCTGGGGCGGGCCGGGGGCTAGACTGCGCCCATGAGCGAGTCGCCCCGCAGCCACGAAGCGATGGCCGCCGACCTGCTGCGCTATCGCACGATGGTGGAGCACGCGGCCGAGGGTATCTGCGTGGGGCAGGGCGGCATCATCCGGTTTGCCAATGCGCGCTGCCTGCAGGTGCTTGGCGTGACAGCCGCCGAGGCTTCCAGCCGGCAGATGATCGAGTACGTGCACCCCGACGACCGCATGTTCGTGGCCGCGCAGCGTGACAGGCGCAGCCGGGGCGAGAAGGTTCCCGCGTTCGAAGCGCGGTTCCGGCGCGACGACGGCCAGGTGTCGTGGGTCGAGATCAACGGCGTCGTGATCGACTGGGAAGGCAAGCCGGCCAACCTGTTCTTCCTGAAGGACACGACCGAGCGCCACGCGCTGGACCAGGCACTCAAGAGCGCGCTGGCCGAACGGGAAGCCATCCTCGAAACCACCACCGTGGGCGTCACCTTCCTGGTGAACCGGCGCCACCAGTGGCTCAATCGCACGCTGGCCCGGATGCTGGGCTACGAGCCGGCGGAGCTGCTGGGACAGGAAACCCGCATCCACTACCAGAACGACGAAGACTATGAGCGCATCGGCGGGGCCGCTTATGGGCAGATCGACCTGACCGGCCACTATGGCGCGGAGGTGCGGATGAAGCGCAAGGACGGCAGCCTGGTCTGGGTTCAGATCGAAGGCACGCCGGTGACGCAAGGCCCGTTGCGCGGCACGGTGTGGACCTACGTCGACGTGACGCAGCGCAAGGCCGCCGAGCACGAGATGGCCAACGCGCTGTCGCGCGAGCGCGAACTGGGCGAACTCAAGACCCGGCTGCTGTCGATGGCGTCGCACGAGTTCCGCACGCCGCTGGCGGCCATCCTCTCTTCCGCGGAACTGATCGGCCACTACGGCGACAAGATCGGCGAGGACGAACAGCGCAGCATCATGGACGACCTGGTGGCGGCGGCGCGGCGCATGCAGCTGATGCTGGACGACATGCTGACCCTGGGCCAGGCCGAGGCGGGCCGGCTGGCGTTCAACCCGCGGCCTTCCGACGCCGAACAGGTCTGCCGCCAGGTGCTGGCCGAAGCGCGATCGGCGCAGGTCGATGGCCATGTGCTGAACCTCGAAGTGGCCGGCGGCGGCACGCGCAACCTCGACGCGCGGCTCATTCACTACATCCTGGGCAACCTGGTGGCCAACGCCTGCAAATACTCACCGCCCGGCAGCGAGGTGCGCGTGCGCCTGGACTGCGAGAACCCCGGCTTGCGGCTCGACGTCATCGACCAGGGCATGGGGATCCCGGAGGCCGACCTGCCGCACCTGTTCGACAGCTTCCACCGCGGCGGCAACGCCGGCAACCGGCCCGGGTCGGGCCTGGGCCTGGCGATCGTCAAGCGGTGTGTGGTTTTGCACGGCGGGCAGGTTTCCGTGGTCAGTAAACTGGGGGCTGGCAGCCACTTCACGGTGACACTGCCGGATGCGGCGCCACCACGACCGCCCACGCCCGCCAACCCATGACCATGATCCTGGTCGTCGAAGACGACGACGCCATCCGCAACAACGTGATCCGGCTGCTCAAGCTGGAGGGCTTCGACATCGACTCGGCGATCAACGGCCGGCTCGGGCTGGAGAAGGCACGCGAGGTCCGGCCCGACGTCGTGATCTCCGATGTCAGCATGCCCGAGATGGACGGCTTCGAACTGCTGGAGGCGATCCGGGCCGACCGTGAACTGGCGGCCACTTCCGTCATGCTGCTCACCGCGCTGGACGACCGCGCCAGCATGCGGCGCGGCATGACCGCCGGCGCCGACGATTACCTGGCGAAGCCTTTCACACGGGTGGAGTTGCTCGAAGCCCTGCAAGGCCTGCTCAAGAAGCGCGGGCGCATCGAGGAAAGCATAGACGCGGCGGTGAAGGCGCGCGAATCGCACCTGCGCCGGGCGTTCACCGAGAGCCTGGGTGGCCGGGCGTTGTCCGACAAGTTCGCGCTGGAAGCGCCGCACGATGCGGTGACCGACACGGTGATCCAGGCCGCGGTGCTGTTCTCCGACATCCGCGGCTTCACTTCGCTGGCTGAGAAGCTCAACTCGAGCGAAGTGGCCGAGTTGCTGACCCAGTACTTCGAGCGGGTGTGCGAGCCGGTGCTGAAGAACGGCGGGCGGCACCTCAAGTTCATTGGCGACGGGCTGATGGCGGTGTTCGCCGACAGCCTGGGTGGCGGCTCGCCGCTGCCTGCCACGCGCAGGGCCATTTCGGCCGGGCTGGGCATGACCCTGTCCGCCCACGAATTCCGGGCCTGGCTGGACCGGCGCTTTGCCGATCGCGGCCTGCCCCCGTTCGCCATTGGCGTCGGCCTGCACGCGGGCGAGGTCACGATCTGCCGGCTGGGCGCGGCGCAGAACAAGGAAACCACGCCCATCGGCGACACGGTCAATGTCGCGGCCCGGCTGGAAGCGGCGAGCAAGGAACTAGGCTGGACCGTGGTCGCCAGCAGCCAGGTGCTGGCCAGCGCGGGTGAGGGCATACAGACCGGCGGCATGACGTCGCTCGGGGTGCGTGGCAAGAACGCGTTCGTCGATGTGGCGGAGATCACCGGCCTGGTCACCAACCTGGACGACAAGCGCCACGGCATGGCGACACTCACCGAGCGCGCGGACGCGGTGCGCAATGCGGTGCAGATCAACTCCGAAATCACCGCGCGCGCCGTGAAGGGCGCACTGCAATCCAAGCTGTCCGCTTTCAAGGACCACCAGTTCGACAGCGGCCAGGAGCCATTGCGCCTGAAGGGCTACCGCCTGACCCGCAAGATCGGCTCTGGCGGCATGACGGAGGTTTACCTGGCGGCCCGCGAATCGGATGGCCTGCCGGTGGTGCTCAAGGTGCTGGACGCCAGCGGCAAGGCGGTGAGCGAGCACCTGTCGCGCTTCATCCAGGAATACACGCTGCTCTCGCGCATCGAGCACCCGCATGTGATCCGCATCTACGACCAGGGCTTCACCGATGACCATGCCTACATCGCGATGGAGTATTTCGAGATGGGCGACCTGCGTTCGGAGATCGGCCGGGGCCTGCCGCAGCAGCGCGCGGTGCGCATCGTCGCCGAGGTGGCCCAGGCGCTGGGCGCCATCCACGCGTGCGGCATCATCCACCGCGACCTCAAGCCCGAGAACATCATGCGCCGTCCCGACGGCAGCGTCGCGCTGGCCGACTTTGGCATCGCCAAGTCGATGCTGCAGGTCGAGAACATGGCGCTCACGCAGACGCGGCACGGCGACGTGGTGGGCACGCCGTTCTACCTCAGCCCCGAGCAGGCGGCCGGCAAGGCCATCACGCCGCAATCCGACCTTTACAGCCTGGGCATCATGATGTTCGAGCTGCTGGCCGGTCACCGCCCCTTCAGCGGGGAGACGCTGGACCTGCTGCTGGCGCGGCATCTCTCTGCGCCCACGCCGGCACTGCCCGAAGCGCATGCGGCGCTGCAGCCCGTCATCGAGCGCCTGATGGCCAAGCAGCCTGAGGAGCGCTACCCGTCGGCGCAGGCGCTGGTGGCCGACCTGGACCAGCGCGCACTGCTGCAGACGGTTACCGGCCCAAAAGCCTAGAATCGTCGGGATGATCTCCCGCGAACCCACCATCGAGCGCCTGGCCACGGCGCGCCGCCTCCTGCTTGAACCGTTTGGCCTGGATGAGTCGCACCTGTCGCGTGCGCTGGCCGAAATCACCGCCCACAGCGTCGACGACGCGGACCTTTATTTCCAGTACACCCGCAGCGAAGGCTGGAGCCTGGAAGAAGGCATCGTCAAGACCGGTAGCTTCAGCATCGACCAGGGCGTGGGCGTGCGGGCCGTGAGCGGCGAGAAAACCGCCTTCGCCTATTCCGACGACATTTCTGAAGCGTCGCTGCTCGATGCGGCGCGCACCGTGCGCACCATCTCCTCGGCGGGCGGCAAGGGCAAGGCCAAGGTGCCCAGCCGCAAGGTCGCCGGCGGCCGTTCGCTGTACCAGGGGCTGGACCCCATCGCAACGCTCGACAGCGCGGCCAAGGTCCAGTTGCTCGAGCGCGCCGAAAAGCTCGCGCGCTCGAAGGACCCGCGCGTCGCGCAGGTGATGGCAGGTCTCGCCAGCGAATATGACGTGGTGATGGTCGCCCGTGCGGACGGCACGGTGGCGGCCGATGTGCGGCCGCTGGTGCGCCTGTCGATCACGGTGATCGCGGAACAGAACGGCCGGCGCGAAGTCGGCTCGGGCGGGGGCGGCGGGCGCTTCGGCCTGGCGTACTTCGACGACGAGCAAATCAACACCTACGTGGACGACGCCGTGAAGGCCGCGCTCACCAACCTCGAGTCGCGTCCGGCGCCTGCCGGTGAGATGACCGTGGTGCTGGGCCCGGGTTGGCCCGGCATCCTGCTGCATGAAGCCATCGGCCATGGACTGGAAGGTGACTTCAACCGCAAGGGCTCGAGCGCGTTCTCCGGCCGCGTCGGCGAACGCGTCGCGGCCAAGGGCGTCACCGTGCTGGACGACGGCACCATCGCCGACCGGCGCGGCTCGCTCAACGTGGACGACGAGGGCAACGCCAGCCAGCAGACCGTGCTGATCGAGGACGGCATCCTGCGCGGCTACATCCAGGACTCGCTCAACGCCCGCCTGATGGGCGTGGCGCCCACGGGCAACGGCCGGCGCGAGAGCTATGCGCACATTCCCATGCCGCGCATGACCAACACGTACATGCTCAGCGGCGACCGCTCGCCCCATGAGATCGTCGCCAGCATCAAGAAGGGCCTGTACGCCACCAACTTCGGCGGCGGGCAGGTCGACATCACATCGGGCAAGTTCGTGTTCTCGGCCAGCGAAGCCTATTGGGTCGAGAACGGCAAGATCATGTACCCGGTCAAGGGCGCCACCATCGTGGGCAACGGCCCGGATGCCCTGACGCGCGTCACCATGATCGGCGACGACCTGAAGCTCGACAGCGGTGTCGGCACTTGCGGCAAGGAAGGCCAGAGCGTGCCCGTCGGCGTTGGCCAGCCCACCTTGCGAATCGACGGCCTGACCGTCGGCGGGACGGCCTGACGCGCCGCAAGGCGGCGCCGCGACATCATGGCCACCACCCCGCGGCTGCCGATCGATCCGTCGACCAACCTGCCGAGCATCAACTCGTTCGGCGAGCTCAGCAACTTCCTGCGCAGTGCGGTTGCCGACGAGGACTGCCGGCAGCTCTCCGACAGCATGAGCCACCTGTCGGTGCACATCGAGGCGATCATCGCCAGCCTGCGCCTGAACCGCCACCGCGTCACGATTGCGCCCATGCTGGTGGACCTGCTCACCGTGTTGCGGGCACATCGCACGCTGGTCGTCAACCTGGGACTGTCCTGGCGGGGCCTCTATGAATACGCGGCCTACCTGCAGGCCCTCAACAACTTCCGCGTGCTGATCGGCCAGTGGCTGCTGGACGGTGGCCCGCGCAGCAGCGACTTGCTCCTCACGGCCGAAGACTTCGAGCTGGTCGCCTGGCGCACGTTGGGCGAAGGCATGCTGATGATCGACATGTACGAGCAATGGTCGACGCGCGAACAGCCTGAGCAGTCCGCGCTGGGTTCGCTCACCGAGCCCCAGGTGGACCGGGCTGTGCAATGGTGGAAGAAGTTGCGGCTATGAGACACCCCGCGCGCGGTGTCAGCCGAACGTACGCAACTCTGTGCTACATTGACCCCATGAATGCGGCTCGCGCCTATTTTTTTGGCTATTTTTGGCATCTCACGCCCCCGGCGGTTGAGAGATCAGAGCGTGCCCCGAAATAGACGCGAACGAACTCACACCAAACCGCCGGAACCCCCGGCGGTTTTTTTTTGCCCGATCCCATTTCCCGAACCTTCAGAGGAGCACCACGATGAACGCCAAAGCCACTGCCACCGGCGATGCCTGGTATGCGCACCCCGTCGACAAGACCAGCGAAACCGACGACGAACGCATCAAGGACATCACCGTGCTGCCCCCTCCTGAACACCTGATCCGCTTCTTCCCCATTGCGGGAACGCCGGTGGAAACGCTCATCACCGACACCCGGCGCAACATCCACAACATCATGGCCGGCAAGGACGACCGGCTGCTGGTGGTGATCGGGCCCTGCTCGATCCACGACCCGGCCGCGGCGCTCGACTACGCGCGCCGCCTGAAGGAAGCGCGCGCCAAGTACAGCGGCACGCTGGAAGTGGTCATGCGGGTGTACTTCGAGAAGCCGCGCACGACCGTGGGCTGGAAGGGCCTGATCAACGACCCCTACCTCGATGAGAGCTTCCGCATCGACGAAGGCCTGCGGATCGCGCGCCAGCTGCTGATCGAAATCAACCGCCTCGGCTTGCCGGCCGGCAGCGAATTCCTCGACGTCATCTCGCCGCAGTACATCGGCGACCTGATCGCGTGGGGCGCGATCGGGGCGCGCACCACGGAAAGCCAGGTGCATCGCGAACTCGCATCGGGCCTGTCCGCACCCATCGGCTTCAAGAACGGCACTGACGGCAACATCCGCATCGCGACCGACGCGATCCAGGCGGCGGCGCGCGGCCACCACTTCCTGTCGGTGCACAAGAACGGGCAGGTCGCGATCGTCCAGACCAACGGCAACCGGGACTGCCACGTCATCCTGCGCGGCGGCAAGGCGCCCAACTACGACGCCGCCAGCGTTGCGGCTGCGTGCAAGGACCTGGAGGCGGCCAAGCTGCCGCCGACCTTGATGGTCGACTGCAGCCATGCCAACAGCAGCAAGCAGTTCGAGAAGCAGGCCGACGTCGCGCGTGAGATTGCCAGCCAGGTGGCCGGCGGTTCCCACGGCGTGTTTGGCGTGATGGTGGAAAGCCACCTGAATCCCGGTGCGCAGAAGTTTTCGCCGGGCAAGGACAGCCCGCAGGCTTTGGAATACGGAAAAAGCATTACAGATGCATGCCTGGGATGGGAAGATTCGCTGCGGGTGCTGGACGTGCTTTCGGAGGCGGTGAAAGCCCGTCGTGCCCGCTGAGCGGCTGTTACACGGAATCGATGGCAGATTGATTTACATCAAGTAACAGATCGCTTATATTTGTTGCCGATGGCCTGCCGCTTCCTGGCGGGCATCGCAGCATGACCATCGAGCTTCCTGTTTTACACCTGGGCCTTGCCGGATTTTCGTCCGGCGAACAGGAAGGGCTGGCCGCCTTGTTGCCGAGCGTCGCGAGGGGCCACATGGTGTGGGAGTTCGAGCGCCTGACCGAAGCCGATGCATGGTGGATCAATGGCGCCCGGGCCAAATTGCTGGCCGGTGGCACCGTGCGGGTGGCCGCAGCGGTCCCGACTGAGCGAGCGCTGCAGCTTCACCTGCCCGACATCGACCGTCCCGTGGCGTTCTCGCTCCCGCTGGCCTGTCCCGACCTCGCGCCCAACCTGAGTTTCGACATCGCCGTGCCGTCCAGCATCGGCGCCGTGCTCGACAAGTTCGAAGCCTGGCTGTCGCCGCTCACCGCACAGTTCTGCCTGGCTTCCCACATCGTCGAACATGAAACGGCGCTGGGCAGCGGTGCTTTCGAAGTCCGGCTGGAAGGGCGCCTGCTGGCGGTGGTCGACCTGCATGGGGACATCGGCGTGCTGCCGGGCGCCGGCCCCGCCGACTTCGAGAACGCCGAGTGGCGCCGATGCGCTGCCGTGCGCATCCCGGAAGACCTGGTGCGCACCAGCATGTCCCAGCTGATGTGGCAGTACAGCCTGCGCACGCAACGCGACCTGCTCCCCAGGCACTACCGCACCGGGCTGCTGTACTTCCGGCGGCCGCCGCGACTGCCGCACCGCCTGCTGCGCGATTCGCACCTGCTGCTGATGCGCGAACTCGCGGTGAGCCCGGGGACCTTCGAGGGATTGCAATCGAGCACCGGCCTGCATCCGCTGCAGCTCGCGCGCGACCTCGCCTCGCTCTATTTCGTCGGCGCCATCACATCCAACCCCAAGCGGGCCGCGCCCGGCTCGCTGCTGCGCCGGCCGGATGCCGCGGAACTGGATCTGCCAAGCGGCCTGCCGTCGGGCCTGGATTCAGAGCCGGGGCGCGACGCGGAGCGCAAGCTGCCGCCGTCCGACCTCACCGCCCCGGCGCCCATGGGCCCCAGCTGACCACGGCCCTCCGGTCATCCTACAAATTGGGGAGGACAAAAGTTGCGAGCCACCAGAAGATCGCTACAGCCACAAGGTGATGTCCCGATAGCAGTAACCCAAGAAGGAAAGCAGTACCTTGCCAGCCGATTCCAGCCCGCGGGTCCCCGTCGAGCAGCCCATCCTCTGGTTGGGGATGTCCGGTTTCACCGCGCAGCAGCGCACTGTCCTCGAGACCTCGCTCAATCGCCCCGGCAGCTTGCCACGGTGGCGCACTTGCGCGTTCGGTGATGCCGATGCGTGGTGGGTCAATGGCTCCCACGTCAGCATCGGCCCCGACGGCAACCTGCGGGTCGCGCCCGGGCTGCCGACGGAACAGGGGCTCAAGCTCAACCTGAGCGAAGTCGACCGGCCCATCGCCTTCGCGACGCCGCTCGCCGGCGACGAGTTCGAGCCGCGCCACAAATTCGACCCGGTCTCCGAACCCAGCATCCATGGCGTGCTGCTGCAGTTCGAGACCTGGCTCTGGCTCACGCGCGCCCAATTCGCGCTGGGCGCGCAGATCGTCAACCGGGGTGCGGAACTGCGCCACGGCGTCTACCAGGTGAGCCACAGCGGCAGGTTGCTCGCGGTGCTCGACTTCCAGCAGGGAAGGGCCGCGCTGCTGCCCAAGGTGCACCCGGTCGACCTCTGGGAAGCGCAGTGGGACAGGCGGCCGATCGGCGCGCATGACCTGCCTGAAACGTTCGTGCGGGTCACGCCGGCACAAATGGCATGGGCCTATGTGCGCCGCTCCGACCGCGACATGCTGCCCTCGCGCTACCGCACCGAGTTGATCTACTACCGCAAGGTGCCGGCAGTGCCCATGCGATGGCTGCGCGACTCGCAACTGATGCTGTTGCGCGAGTTGTCAGCCGATCCTTCCACGGTGGAAGGCTTGCGCCAGAGTACCGGCATGTCCATTGCGCAGATCACGAATGACCTGACCTGCCTCTACTACGCCGGCGCGATCACGACGACGCCTTCCAAGGCCGCCGCGCGGCCGGCGGCACGGCACGACAGCCAGCCCCAGACTTCCGGTCCCGACCTGGACTCGCTGTTGCGGAACGACGCGCATTCTCACTACCCGCAAGACCTGACGGCGCCGGCGCAGCTGGAACACAGGCGGCCACCCTCCGGGGGCACTGCCTGACGCGGACGGGTCAGTGCGGTGACAGCGCGTCCAGCAGCTTGGCGTGGATGCCGCCGAAGCCCCCGTTGCTCATGCACAGGACGTGATCGCCGGGGCGCGCGGCGCGCGTCACTGCATCCACCAGCTCACCGATCGAAGTCGCCACCTTTGCCTTCGCACCCATGGGCGCCAGCGCCTGGCCGGGATCCCAGCCCAGGTTGTTGGCATGGCAAAAGGCGAGGTCCGCCTGTTCCAGGCTCCAGGGTAGCTGCGAGCTCATCGAACCCAGCTTCATGGTGTTGCTGCGCGGCTCGAACACGGCCAGGATCCGCGCGCCGCCGACCTTGCGACGCAGCCCGTCGACCGTTGTGCGGATGGCGGTCGGGTGGTGGGCGAAGTCGTCATAGACCGTGATGCCGTTCACCACGCCGCGCACTTCCATGCGGCGTTTGACGTTCCTGAATTCGCCAAGCGCCTGGGCGGCAGCGGCAGGCGCAACGCCGACATGCTGTGCGGCGGCGATCGCTGCCAATGCATTGAGCTGGTTGTGCACGCCGGTGAGGTCCCACTCCACGCGAGCGACCCGTTGGCCGCGTTCGAGCACGTCGAAAGCGTGCGGCTCGCCTTGCGCGGTGAAGTCACTCACCGCGGCGCCGAAGCTGCGCAACTCACTCCACTGTCCCATGTGCAGCACGCGCGCCACGCTTTCTTCCAGGCCGTTGGCCACGACGCGGCCTGTCGATGGGACCGTGCGCACGAGATGGTGGAACTGGCGTTCGATCGCGGCGAGGTCATCGAAGATGTCCGCGTGGTCGAACTCCAGGTTGTTGAGGATGGCAGTGCGGGGCCGGTAGTGGACGAACTTGCTGCGCTTGTCGAAGAAAGCGGTGTCGTATTCATCGGCTTCGATCACGAAGCAATTGCCTTCCCCGAGCCTTGCGGAGATACCGAAATTGGTCGGCACGCCGCCCACCAAAAAACCGGGGCGCATGCCCGCGTGCTCCAGCACCCATGCCAGCATCGACGTGGTGGTTGTCTTGCCGTGCGTGCCGGCCACCGCCATCACGTGACGGCCGCGCAGCACGTTTTCGGAGAGCCACTGGGGCCCGCTGGTGTAGGGCGCGCCGGCGTCGAGGATTGCTTCCATCAAGGGGTAGCGCGGCGTGCCGTCGGCCTGCCGCGCGCGCGATACGACGTTGCCCACCACCCAGACATCGGCGCCCAGCGCCATCTGGTCGGCGCCGAAGCCTTCGATCAGGTCGATGCCCAGCGAGCGCAACTGGTCGCTCATCGGCGGGTAGACGCCGGCGTCGCAGCCGGTGACCTTGTGCCCCGCTTCGCGGGCGAGCGCGGCCAGCCCTCCCATGAACGTGCCGCAGATTCCGAGGATGTGGAGATGCATCCCGGAATTATGAATCCCGTCGCCAGGGGGAATGGTCAGCGCGGGAAGCGTTCGCGTAACTTCAGCTTCCAGAACTTGCCGGTGGAGGTGCGGGGCACCGCGTCGATGAACTCGTAACGCTCCGGCAACTGCCACTTGGCAAAGCCGTGGCGCAGCAGGTGCGCATTCAGTTCTTCGATGGCGCCCACCTGCCCCGCCCGGATCACCACGCAGGCCAGGGGCCGCTCGCTCCACTTCTCGTCGGGGATGGCGATGACCGCGGCTTCGGCCACCGAGGGATGCGCCATGATGGCGTTCTCGAGGTCCACCGAACTGATCCATTCGCCACCCGACTTGATGAGGTCCTTGGTGCGGTCCGTGATCTTCACGAAGCCCAGCGGGTCCACCGACGCGACGTCGCCGGTGCGCAACCAGCCGTCGTCCGTGAACTTCTCCGCTTCGACCGGCACTTCGTGGTAACTGCCGGTGATGAAGGGGCCGCGCACCTGGATCTCGCCGACGCTCTTGCCGTCCCAGGGCTGCGCGCCGTCGTCGCTGCGCACACGCAACTCCACCAGCGGCACGGGCACGCCTGCCATCGCGGCGCGGCGGTAGCGCTCGTCGTCGCCGGCGTCGCGCAGCTCGGCGCGTGGGTAGGAGATCGTGCAGACCGGCGAAGTCTCCGTCATGCCCCAGCCCTGCAGGATCCAGATGCCGTGCTTGTCAAAAGCCCGGATCAACGATTCGGGCACCGCCGCACCGCCCACCAGCGAGCGCATGCCGTGTGGCAGCTTCCAGCGGCCGTGATGGGGAGAGTCCTGCGCCTGCGCGGCATCGAAGGCCTGGATCAGCCCCATCCAGATGGTGGGCACGCCCAGCGCCAGCGTCGGGGGCTCGAGCTGCATCAGGTCCAGCAGGTCTTCGGGATGAAGGTGCGGGCCGGGGAACACCAGCTTCACCCCCATCATCATGGCGCCGTAAGGCATGCCCCAGCTGTTGGCATGGAACATGGGTGTGACCGGCAGGACCACGTCGGTGCCCCGCAGGCCCCAGAAGTCGCCCAGGCTCGCAACCAGCGTGTGCAGGATGGTGGAGCGGTGCGAATAGACCACGCCCTTGGGGCGGCCGGTGGTGCCCGAGGTGTAGCACATGGCCACCGGGTCGTTCTCGTCGTGCGCCGCGTATTCGAAGGCATCCGGGTCCGACCCGGCCAGCAGCGCTTCGTAGTTCTCGAACTCGCCGGGCACCGGCGCGCCGGAAAACGGAAAGACGATGACCTTGTCGAACTTGTGCAGGTGGGCGAACTGGCGATAGAGGGGCAGCAGCACGTCGTCCACCACCAGGAAACGGTCCTGCGCGTTGCCCGCGATCCAGCCCACCTCGTCGGGCGAGAGCCGCAGGTTCAAGGTGTGCATCACGCCGCCGGCGGCCGGAATGCCGAAGTAGCACTCCAGGTGGGCATGGTGGTTCCAGCACAGGGTGGCCACGCGCTCGCCCTTTTTCAGGCCCAGCCGCTGCAGCGCCGCGGCAAGCGAGCGGGTGCGCCGGTAGTACTCCGCGAAACTGTGGCGGCGCAGGGACTTGTCGGGAAGCCGCGAGACGATTTCGTTGCCGGCGAACAGCCGGCCGGCCCGCTCCAGCAGGTGATTGAGCGACAGCGGGAAGTCCATCATCGTGCTTTTCATGCCGGTCTCCTTTTGCAGCCACTGTAGGGGCACCGCCCATCGCGATCAATGCAGAATCACCCTCTATGGAAAGCGCGAAACTGGAAATCGCCGCGACGGCCGCGCGGATGGTGGTGGAAGAAGGCCTCGAGTACGGCCCCGCCAAGCGGCGGGCCGTGAAGCAGCTGGGCCTGAATGCGCGCAGCGCGCTGCCGGACAACGACGTGCTCGAAGACGCGGTGCGCGAGTACATCGAGCTGTTCTGCGCCGACACGCAGCCGCGCGAACTGGCGGCCCTGCGCAAGCTCGCGTTGACCTGGATGGAGCGACTCGAACAGTTCCGGCCCTACCTGGGTGGGGCAGTCTGGCATGGCACGGCCACCCGCCTGTCGGACATCTATATCCAGTTGTTCTGCGACGACCCCAAGACCGCCGAGATGGCGCTGGTCGACCACCATGTGGACTATGAGGCCCGCACGGTCACCGGTTTCAATGGCGAGCCGGTCGAGGCCCTGTCGCTGTCCAGTGAAAGCCGCGAGCTGGGCGAGCCGATCGGCGTCCACCTCATGATCCATGACCATGACGACGTGCGCGGCGCCCTGAAGCGCGATGCGAAGGGCAGGGCGCCACGAGGCGACCTCGCCGCGGTGCGCGCGTTGGTGGAGAATGCGTCGTCATGAGTGATAGCGTCTCCGAAGCCACCGCGCCAGGTGCATCCCCAAGCCGCCGCGGCCTGCTGTTTGCGGGCGTGGCCGGCCTCGCAGCGCTGGCCGGCGGCGCGGCGGCCCTGTGGCGCCGCCAGCAGTCCAGCGCCGACGCCGCTGCCGCCGCAATCTGGCCCATGACGTTCGACACGCCGGGCGGTCCGGCACTGGCCATGAATACCCTGCGCGGGAAGCCGCTGGTCGTCAACTTCTGGGCCACGTGGTGTCCGCCTTGCATCGAGGAGCTCCCGCTTCTTGATGCCTTCTACCGTGAAAATTCAGCAAAAGGCTGGCAAGTGATCGGATTGGCCATCGACCAGCCGAGTGCGGTCAGGGCTTTCCTGAAGAAAACCCCGGTCAGCTTCCCGGTAGGATTCGCGGGGCTGGGTGGCACGGAGTTGGGAAGCGCCCTTGGCAACTTGAGCGGGGGTTTGCCTTTCACGGTCGTCTTCAATGCCGCCGGCGGCGTTGCGCAGCGTAGAATGGGACGCGTCGGCCCAGCCGACCTGGCCCAGTGGAAGGCACTGGCCTGAGCTTGCCAGGGGACTCCCGGCAATTGGCCGATCTGCCCGCTGTCAAGCGGATCGCAGAAAATAAACTAAAAATAAGCGACGAAGCGAAAAGTAAGCGAATTTTGCTGTAAATTCGCCTTCCTTTCGTATGCACGCGTTGGAGAGCACATGGACTTGCGCAAACTCAAGACGTTGATCGACCTGGTGTCGGAATCGAACGTCTCGGAACTCGAAATCACCGAAGCCGAAGGGAAAGTCAGGATCGTCAAGGGCGGTGGCGCAGTCGTCCAGCACCACGCCACCCATGCCGCGCCCGTGATGGCGACCGCGCCCGCGGCCCTTCCTGCAGCCCCGACCGGCGCGGCGCCTGCCGCACCGGCAGTGGCCGAAGCCGCCGCCGGCCATCCCGTCAAGTCGCCCATGGTGGGCACCTTCTACCGGTCATCCAGCCCGGGCGCCAAGCCGTTCGTGGAAATCGGCAGCCAGATCAAGGAAGGCGAGACCGTCTGCATCATCGAGGCGATGAAGATCCTCAACGAGATCGAGGCCGACAAGTCCGGCACGATCACCAAGATCCTGTGTGAGAACGGGCAGGCGGTCGAATACGGCCAGCCCCTTTTCATCATCGAGTGACGTACAGGTAAGCGCCCACTCATGTTCAAGAAAATCCTGGTCGCCAATCGAGGCGAAATCGCGCTGCGCATCCAGCGGGCCTGCCGCGAACTGGGCGTCAAGGCGGTGATGGTGTATTCCGAGGCCGACCGCGAGGCCAAGTACGTCAAGCTGGCCGAAGAGGCCGTCTGCATCGGCCCGCCGCCCTCGCCCCAAAGCTACCTCAACATGCCGGCCATCATTTCGGCGGCCGAAGTCACCGACGCCGAAGCCATCCACCCCGGGTATGGCTTCCTGTCCGAGAACGCGGACTTCGCCGAGCGCGTGGAAAAGAGCGGTTTCCAGTTCATCGGCCCGACGCCCGACAACATCCGCATGATGGGTGACAAGGTCTCGGCCAAGCAGGCCATGATCAAGGCGGGCGTGCCTTGCGTGCCGGGCTCCGAGGGCGAGTTGCCCGACGATCCCGTGGTGATCCGCCGCACCGCCAAGGCCGTGGGTTACCCCGTCATCATCAAGGCGGCGGGTGGTGGCGGCGGCCGTGGCATGCGGGTGGTCCACACCGAGGCGGCACTGGTCAACGCGGTGCAGATGACCAAGGCCGAAGCCGGCGCCGCTTTCGGCAATCCGGCCGTGTACATGGAGAAGTTCCTCCAGAACCCTCGCCATATCGAAATCCAGATCCTGGCAGACAAGCACAAGAACGCCGTCTACCTGGGCGAGCGCGACTGTTCCATGCAGCGGCGCCACCAGAAGGTCATCGAGGAAGCGCCGGCGCCGGGCATCCCGCGCAAGCTGATCGAGAAAGTGGGCGAGCGCTGCGTCGCGGCCTGCAAGAAGATCGGCTACCGCGGCGCCGGCACCTTCGAGTTCCTCTACGAGAACGGCGAGTTCTATTTCATCGAGATGAACACCCGCGTGCAGGTGGAGCACCCCGTCACCGAGCTGATCAGCGGCGTCGATATCGTCAAGACGCAGATCATGGTGGCGGCCGGCGAGAAGCTGCCGTTCGCCCAGCGCGACATCGTGCTGCGCGGCCATGCGATCGAATGCCTGGTGAACGCCGAAGACCCGTACAAGTTCGTGCCTTCGCCGGGCCGCATCACGATGTGGCACGCG
>DATHWV010000289.1:0-2996 GCA_035460205.1 Ramlibacter sp. | reverse complement strand
CGGCACCTGCTCGCGCAGCGCCAGACCCGACGGAAACACGGTGCCCACCGGCAGGCCGCCGTTGTTGGCGACGATGGCGACGTTGTCGGCCTCGTGCATGGTGATGTACAGCGGGGGATTGGGGTCGGTCTTCATGGCGATCCGGGAAAGTGTGGGGTCACGTGTCAGGTCTGTGCGGTGGATTGCCGCTCGATGATTCGAAAGCCGACGTCGACGCGAGGTTGCGCGATCTCATGGCCCGCGCAGCGGTCGATGATCAGTTGCGCGGCGATGCGGCCGATGGCGGCGCCGTCCACTTGCGCCGTCGTGAGCGACGGCTCGATGTGCGCCGCGAAGTCGGCGTCCCCGAAACCGCACACCACCAGGTCCTGCGGAATGCGCAGGCCGCGCGCCTGCGCCTCGATCATCACGCCATGCGCAAAACCGTCGGAGCTGCAATAGATAGCCTGGATCTTCGGGTCCTTCTCCATCAACTGCGCCAGCGCCTGCCGGCCCCGCTCCAGGCTGCTGGGCGCGGGCACGAAGACGGTGGGCACCTCGCGCCCCACGGTGGCCACGAACGCTTCGTAGCGCATCATCGCGCGGTGGTCGTCACCGGTCGCCACGCCGAAACGCTGCCAGCCCCGCGACAGGAAGAAGCCGGCGATGGCGCTGCCGACTTTCGCGTGCGAAATGCCCACGGCCATGTCGACCGGCCGGTCACCCAGGTCCCAGGTTTCGACGACGGGAATGCCTTGGCGCCTCAGCTGCTCGCGCGCTGCCGGTGAATGCACGAGGCCGGTCACGACAATCCCGTCGGGCCGCCGGCTCAACATGGTGTTGAGCAACTTCTCTTCGCGCGAATGGTCGTACCCGCTCTGGCCCAGGATGAGTTGGTAGCCGGCTGCGTCCAGCGTTTCAGTCAGCGCCTTCACCGTGGGCAGGAACTGCGGAACCGAAATCGTCGGCACCAGGCCGGCAATCATCAGGCTGCGGCGAGATTTCAGGCCGCCGGCCAGGAGGTTGGGGATATAGCCGGTCGCGGCCACCGCGTTCTGGACCCGCTCGATGGTCTTTTCGGACACGAGCGCCGGATTGCTCAGCGCACGCGAGGCGGTGATCGGCGAAACGCCGGCTTCACGGGCCACGTCGTGCAGCGTGGCGGCCTTGGCGGGAGGGTTGGCGGACATGGGGTGCGAGGTGCCTGAATGGTACTTGACAAGGCAATAATGACAACGTTACCATAGACTTCAGTTGTTTGCCAAGCCTTGAGTAGGCAAGAAGCACGACGCGATATGACAACGTTGTCACCCACAGGAGACCGACTTGAAGCATTCCAATTCCCAGCGCGTCACGCGCCGCGCCGCCCTCACCACGCTGGCCGCCATCGGCGCCTCCGGACTCCCCGTTGCGGCGTCGGCGCAGGCCAAGGTCGACTTCTCGGGCAAGCCGCTGAAAATCATCGTGCCGTTCACCGCCGGTGGTTCGTCGGACATCATTGCGCGCGCCATCTCCGTGCCGCTCGGCGAGGCCCTAGGCACCTCGGTGGTCGTAGAGAACAAGGTCGGCGCCAACGGCAACATCGGCGCCGACTTCGTTGCCAAGTCACCGGCCGACGGCCACACGCTGCTGATGTGCGACGTGCGCGCACTGGCCATCAGCCCCGCCTTCTACAAGTTGCCCTTCGATCCGTCCAAGGACCTGCAAGGCGTCGCGATGCTGGCGTACTCGCCCCACCTGCTGGTGGTGCACCCTTCCGTGCCCGCCAACAACCTGAAGGAACTGGTGGAACTGTCGCAGAAGAAGCCGCTGTCCTTCGCGGTCACGGCGCTCGGCAGCGCGCCGCACCTGGCCGGCGTGCAGGTGGCGGAACGGACCAAGGCCAAATGGACTTTCATCCCGTACAAGGGCGGCTCGCAGGCCATCAACGACACCATCGCCGGCCAGGCCGACGTGCTCATGAACGGCATGCTGGCCACGCTGCCCTTCGTGCAGGCCAAGCGCCTGAAGATCCTCGCCGTCTCCAAGCTCACCCGCGTGGCGCTGCTGCCCGACGTGCCGACCATTGCTGAAACCCTCCCCGGCTTCGAGTCCGGCACCTGGCAAGGCATGCTGGGCCCCAAGGGCATGCCGCCCGCGGTGCTGGCGAAGATCTCTGCCGAACTGCTGCGCGTCATCCGCCTGCCCGCCGTGCGCGAGCAACTGGTGGCGCAAGGCGCCGAGGTGTCGACGATGCCGCCGGCCGAAATCGACAAGTTCGTCTCGGTCGAGATGAAGCACTGGCAAGCCGTCGTGACCAAGGCCGGCCTCAAGCTCGAATAAGTTCCATGACGACGAATGCAGTTGCGGGCGACCGCATCACCCGCGTGCGGGTGTCTTCCAGCTACCTGCCCCTGGCCAACCCGGTCAGCGATGCCAAGGTGCTGACCGGCCGCCAGAAGCCGATGACCGAGATCGCGATGCTGTTCGCGGAGATCGAAACCGAACAGGGCCAGCAAGGCCTGGGCTTCAGCTATTCCAAGCGCGCAGGCGGGCCCGGCCAGTTCGCGCACGCGAAGGAAATCGCACCGGCACTCATCGGCGAAGACCCGAGCGACATCTCGCGCCTTTGGGACAAGCTCTGCTGGGCCGGCGCTTCGGTCGGTCGCAGCGGCATGGCCACGCAGGCGATCGGCGCGTTCGATGTCGCGCTCTGGGACCTGAAGGCCAAGCGTGCGGGACTGTCATTGGCCAAGTTGCTCGGGTCGCATCGCGAGTCGGTTCGTTGCTACAACACCTCCGGCGGATTCCTGCACACCCCCACCGACCAGTTGCTGGTCAACACCTCGGCATCGCGCGAGCGCGGCATCGGTGGCATCAAGCTGAAGGTGGGCCAGCCCGACGGCTCGCTCGACATCAAGCGCGTCGAAGCCGTGCGCAAGCATCTCGGCGACGCGGTCCCGATCATGGTGGACGCCAACCAGCAATGGGACCGCCCGGCCGCGCAGCGCATGTGCCGCATCTTCGAGCAGTTCAAC
>DATHWV010000288.1:0-1677 GCA_035460205.1 Ramlibacter sp. | reverse complement strand
GATGGCGTCGATCAACAGCGAGCCGATGCCGGGAATGCGGAAGATCTGCTCGGTCACGATGGCGCCGCCGAAGATCGCGGGCATTTGCAGCGCCACCAGGGTCACAACCGGGATCAGTGCATTGCGCACCACATGCTTCATTACGATGTCCCACTCGCCCAGGCCCTTGCTGCGGGCGGTGGTCACATGGTCCAGCCGGATCACGTCGAGCATGGCCGAGCGCACGTAGCGCGTCCAACTCGCGCCCTGGCCCAGGCCCAGCACCAGTACGGGCATGATCGCCTGCTTCAGGTGCAGCCACCACCATTCCCAACCCGTGGCGGAAATATCCGCGCGGTAGACGAAGGGCAGCCAGTCGAGCTTGATCGAGAACAGCAGGATCAAGAGCAGGCCGGTGAAGAAGGTCGGCAGCGAGAACCCGACGAAGGCGAGCGTGCTGGCGATCCGGTCGAACCAGGAATAGGGGCGCATGGCCGAGTAGATACCCACCGGCAGCGCGACCATGAGCGCGAGGATCTGCGAAGCGCCGATCACCGCCAGCGTCACCGGCACGCGTTGCAGGATCAGCTTGTCGACGTCGACCCGGCTGATGAACGAGAAGCCCCAGTCGCCCTGCACGATCGCCCACAGCCAGCGGAAGTAGCGCTGCCACACCGGGTCGTCCAGGCCGAATTGCTTGCGCAGGTTGGCCTGCACTTCGGGCGGGACGTTCGGGTTCAGCGCCATTTCGGCGAACGGGTCGCCCGGCGCCAGGGCCAGCACGGTGAAAATCACCACGCTGATCCCCAGCAGGCTGGGCAAGGCGATCAGGAGCCGCCGCAGGAGGTAGTTGCCCAAGCTGCGGCCTCAGGAAGCGTCGCGGATCAAGCTTCTTTGTACCAGTTGTGCAGGACGGAGAAGTCCAGGTCCCAACCGGATAGCGACGTGACCAGCTTGTTGCCGGCGCCACGAACGCGCGGACGGCTGATGAGCGGGATCACGGCGTTGTCCTTGACCACCAGGTCGTTGCACTTGATGAACAGGGCCGCACGCTTGACCGGATCGAGCTCGCCTTCGGCCATGGCATAGGTCTTGTCGTACTCCTCGCTGCGCCAGCGGCAGATGTTCCGGCCCTGCCATTTGTTGGCCTTGGACGAAATTTCCTTCGTGGTGTACTGGTCCATGAAACGCTCGGGGTCGGGCTGGGTCATGGTGGTGGTGTACATCTGGATGTCGGACCAGAACTTCCCGTAGGTGTCCGGGTTGGCGACATCCGACGAGAAGAACACCGAGGCGGTGACCGATTTCAGCTCCAGGTCGATGCCGGCCTTTTGCGCGGCCTGCTTGATGATGGCCTGCTCCTTCTGCCGGATGCCGTTGACCGACGTCTGGTAGACGAACTTCATCTTCTTGCCGCCCTTTTCGCGGATGCCGTCGGCGCCCTTCTTCCAGCCCGCAGCTTCCAGGATCGCGTTGGCCTTGTCGACGTTGAACTCGAACTTGGTGTTCGGCGAACGGAACTTGGCCGGGTTGTTCAGGAAGTTGGACGTGGCGACACCGGTGCGGCCGTAGATGAATTCCTGGATCGACTTGCGGTCGGCCAGCAGCGTCATTGCCTCACGCACCGCCGGGTCGCTGAAGGCGAAGTGCTTGCTCTTGATGCTGGCGCGCTCGCCTTCCACTTCGGTCCAGGGGTCG
>DATHWV010000287.1:0-26234 GCA_035460205.1 Ramlibacter sp. | reverse complement strand
GCAGTACCGGATCGCCTCGGCCGGAAACCCGGCCCAGTGCTTGATGCGGCGGAAGCGCTCTTCTTCCACCGCCGCGATCATCACGCCGTCCCGAATGATGCACGCGGAGGCGTCGCCATGGAAAGCGTTGAGGCCGAGGATGATCACTTGCCCGCCGCCTTGAAGTGCGCCTGCAACAGGCGCGCGCCGAGCATGGCTTCGGCAATGCCCCGTTGCAACGCGTAGAAGAGGCCGCGGCGGCCATCGAGCAGGCCGCGCCCCACCGTCAGGCAATACAGCGGCACCAGCCATGGGGTGATGACCACCAACGTGCGCAGCCGGTCGCCCCATCCCAGGCGAGCCCAGGGTGTGGCCAGCAGCAACTCGCATTCGAGCCTGGCATAGCGGTCCTGCGATGCCAGCCAGGCCGACAACGGCTTGCGGTCGTCATGCAAGGCAGGATTTTTCAGCGCCAGCACGGTCCCGCCCAGCTGGACGCGCTGCGTGTGCCCATCCTGCACATAGGACGCGGCCGCGCGCCGGTAGAGCAAGGTGACCGGCGGATAGAGCGAGCCGGACAGCGGCTCACCGGCTACGCAATAGCGGAACCAGCCGCGATACCCGTCGACTCCCGTGCCCGGGTTGAGCTGCGAAATTTCATCCACCAGCGCGGGCGGCAACACGTAGTCCGCATCCAGTGCGAGCACCCATTCCGCCTCGATGCCGCATGCCGTGAGGCCGTGGTTCCACTGGGCCGCATGATTGTCGAACGGGCGCGTGCACACCCTGACGTTCGGGTAGCGCGCGGCGATCGCGAGGGTCGCGTCGTTGCTGCCGCTGTCGAGCACGACGACTTTGGGCACGCGCGTGAGCGCCGCAAGCGTCCGCTCGAGATTCGCTTCCTCGTTCCAGGTGAGGATGAGCGCTTCAACGCGACTGAGGAAGTCCATTGGAGCCGTTCAGGATGTCGGAATAGAGTTGCTTGAGTGCGGCGCCCATGGCGTCGGCCGAATACAGCCGCTGCGCCACCTGCCGTGCGGCCGACGACATCTGCAACAGCGCGTCATGGCTTGCCATGATACGGCGCAGGGCGGCCGCGATCTCCGCGGCGGCGGGTTCGACGGACACGCCTGCGCCCGCCCGCGCGACTTCATCGGCAATGGCGACGCCCCGGCCCAATACGCAAGGCAGTCCCGCGGCCAGGGCCTCGGCGGCCGCGATGCCGAAGTTCTCCGAGAACGAGGGCAGCACGAACACTTCGGCCATGGCGAAGGCCTCGGCCTTGGCGCGGCCCTCGACGTGGCCCAGCCATGAAATTCGTTCAGCGACGCCGAGCGACTGCGCTCTTTGCCGCAGCTGGGTGACGTAGTCTCGCGGCCCGTCGCCCGCGACCAGCAGGTGCAAGGCAGGCATCTCGTCGCGCAGCATCGCCAGCGCTTCAAGCAATTGCTCCAGGTTCTTCTTCGGGTCGAGTCGCGACAGGAACAGCACGCTGCCGGGGCGGCGCGCCGGGACGGGGAGGAGTTCAACGAGCGGTGCCACGCCGAGCGCAACGATGGCTTCGCGCATCGGGATGCCCAACTGCCGCGCCTGCTCGGCTTCGTCGCGGCTGGTAAAGTGAACCGCTGCCGCGTTGCGCAGGATGGGGCCTTCCACCCAGCGCAGCGAGGCTTGCTTGAGCAGCGGCCGGCGCTGGGCGATGCCATAGGTGTTCAAGGTGCCGAGCGGACGCACGACGTACGGGATGCCGGCGCGCCGTGCCGCCCGCGCTGCGACCGTGGATGTGTAGGAGAAGAGCGCGTGCACGTGCACGAGGTCATAGCGCGTGACTTCGGTCGAGATCCAGCGCGCGAACGCCGGCGACGGCTTGTAGAAGTCGAACTGCTTTGGGAAGTACCAGCGGATCGTCCCGTCTTCCTGCAAGGGCTGCCCGATGGGCTTGCCATTGCGCCGGCCGGGGCCGTCGTCATCGGTGGTGGCGGTCTCGACGCTCACGCCTTGTGCGGCCAGCGCGTGCTCCATCAGGGCCAGCGCATGGGTCGGCCCGCCGTGAACGGCCGAGAGCGAAGGAATGACGTGCAGGACCTTCATGCACGGCCCGCCACGAACCGCACCGCCCGCAGCGTTCCTTCGACGGACTTCTCGATCGAATACCCGTGCACCACACGATCACGCGCGCGCGCGCCCATCACCGCGAGGCGCGCCGGATCGCACGCCAGGTCGACCAGCCGCTGCGCGAGCGCGGCCGTGTCGCCGAATGGAAAAGTGGCCCCAGTCTCGCCATCGGTCACCAGGTCGGCAGCGCAACCTACGCGATCGCTGACCAGCGCAGGGCGCCCGCAGGCCATGGCTTCGTTCACGACCAGGCCCCAGGTCTCGCCATGGTCCGAAGGCAGGACGAGGCAGTCGGTCGCCGCGTAAGCACCAGGAATTTCGGTCTGGTTCAGGAAGCCGGCGAAGCTCACCGGCAGGCCGTGCGCGGCGACCATGGACTGCGCCTGCGCCAGCAATTCGCCGCTGCCCACGACCAGCAGGTGCATGGCGGCCCCGCGTGCCGCGGCAATGCGCAAAGCCTCGAGGAGATCGAGGATCCGCTTCTTGGGCTCGAGCTTGCCGGCGTAGCAGAAACAGGTCGCGTCCTGCGGTACGCCCCACTTCGCGCGCAGTCGCGCGCGGTCCGGCAGCGCCGCTGCGGCGGCAGCGGCGAAGCGCGCGTTGTCGACGAAGTACGGCGTGTCGAACAGCCGTTCTTCCGCGATCCCATAGCCGCGGTAGAAGTCGCGGCTGGCCCGGCCGATCGGCAGGAAGGCGGCGCACGCGGCCAGCAGGAGGCGATGCCAGGTGCGGACCGCCCAAGGCCGCGCGCGCAGGGCGTTCGATTCGCCGCGCATGATCACCGGCACGCCGGCCCACCGCGCAGCCATGAGCATCTGGACCAGCGGCCACACGTGCCAGCCTGTCAGCACGAGGATGTCCGGATCGAGCTTGCTCAACAGCGCCAGCGGGCGCCTCAGGCGCGCGGCGAAAAAGCCGGAGAGCCCCCCGGGCCCACCGACGTCGGATGCCACCGTCCACGGATAGCCTTCCAGCAGCGGGATGTCCCACTGGAACGCCACGCCGAAGCCACGACCCTGCTCCTGCGAGTTGGGTTGCTGGATGAACACCACGGAGAAGTCGATGTCACCCGAGGCTGCCAACGCGCGAAACCACGGTGCCTGGTACTGGATCGGGTGCGAAGCGACGGCCACGACACGCGGCTGCCCACGGTGCGGGACGTTCGGACGGCTCACCGGATGGCCCGACCTGCGACGCGGGGGCCTGGCATCAGCCCGCCGGGTTCGCCTGTATCCGCCCAGGCCGGGTCCACCCGGCGCCTGGCCCCGTCGCCGCTCGCTGCGAGGGCCGGCATGGCCAGCAGGAACCCGAGGCACCACCCGAGGATCAGCAAGACGAAGAGGTCGCTGTAGGCCTGGGTCGCCACCGTGAAGGTCGCACCGTTGGCGATGAGGAAGGCCACCAGCCCATAGGCAATGCGTGTGTGCTGGGGTGACATCCTCGCGATGACGACAAGCTGCCCCTGGAGGTGGCGCGCCAGAGCCACCAGCAGCCACACCGCCACCGCGAGGCCGGCAACCCCGAGTTCCATCGCGACTTTGCCCAGGCCGCCTTCGGCGGCCCAGCGATCGATGTTGTGTGCCTGTGCAATATCGTTGGTGCCCTGGCTTCCGGTGCCCAGGCCCGCGCCGAACCAGCCGAACATTTCCACCGCCGAGACCACCGGCTGGAAGCCGACGTCGTTGACGCGCTTGGGCAGGTCCGCGAACACGGATTGCCCGCGCACCGCGTAGCCGGTCATGCGCTCGGCGCTGTCGACGGTCATCCGCTTGCTGTATGAGTTCTGCACCAGGTCGGGCGCCACGAAACCGACGATGCCGATGTAGCCGGCAAACCCGACCAGGAGCACCACCATGGCCAGCCGCGCCATGCCCCGCTGCAGCCAGGCCACCAGGAAGAGATAGGTGCTCAGGAAGATGGTGATCTCGACCAGCATCTTGCGGCGGCCGGTGAGGATGCCCAGCCCGACCAGCAGCGCGATCATGCTCAAGGCAAAGACCACCCGTATCAGCGTCGGCCGTTTTCCGAGCGACAGCATGAAGACAAAGCATGCGATCGCCGCCGTGTGCCACGCGGCGATCTCGGACGCGCGGAAAAAGCCGGAGTGGGCCTTGAGCACCGTCCCCACGTCATAGATGATCTGGCCCTCGCCGATTTCCCCCAGCGTGCGCCAGTTGAACCCGATGTACTCGAAATAGACGCCCGAAAGCGCCAGCAGCGCAACGCAGCAGTAGACCAGCATCCATTGCCGCACGCCCGCCAGCCCGCGGCGCATGGCGTACTGGTAGGCCAGCACCACCGCGGGAATGGGCGCGAGCCAGACCAGCAGGCCGATGCCGGCCATGTAGGCGCTGCCATAACGCAGGAACGAGTGCATCGCCTGCGCGAGCACGAGAAAGACGAACAGCGTGAACGGCACCTTGAGCGTCTGCCGCCACCCGTGAATCACCGAGGGGCCCAAGGGCACGTGCATCAGTGCGGCACGCAGCCAGGCCACGCCGAAGATCACGCCCACCAGCACCACGTAGTACACCGGCTGGCCCGGCGCGAGCTTGCGCAGCGGGTCCTGCGCGATTCCGACGACGACGCAGATGATCATGCCCTTGCGCCAGTCCAGCATGGTCAGGCTTGCGGCGATCGCCATCAGGGCGAGGGTCAGCTGCGTCATTTGGGCTTGGGGTCGGAGACCGGTTCGACGTGCCGTGGGCCGCGCATGTGGAGCGCCAGCGCCCACGCCATCCCGCGGAACTCTGCCAGCAAGGTGGCGGGGATCTGCCAGGGATGGCGCAAATGATGGCGAGTCGCCACTGAACGGAAGGGCCGTGCGGCGAAGTCCCCGAATTTGCGGGTGCGCAAGCCGTAGTAGTAAGCGCCGACCGCATGATCGGGCCGCCAGGTCGTGAGGTGCTCGCCGTAGGTTCTCGTGCCTCCGGCAGCGGCCTTGAGGTGATGCAGGCACGCGGCCGGTTCGAAGTAGATGCGACGCCCGCCGGCCACCCACCGGTGCGCGAACTCGGCCTCGAACCGGTAGGCAACGCGCACGAAGTTTTCATCGAAGCCGCCCAGCGCAAGCGCCAGGTCGCGGCGCAGCGAGAAATTGCCTCCCATGAATTCGCCGATCCAGTGCGGCCGGTGGGCGGCGAAGTGGAAGTGCGTGTCGGCGGAATAGTCGCGCCCCTCGTCCCACGGCTGGATGACCTTGCCCGCAACGATCACGTCCGGATGTACGCCATGCGCGGCATCGTGCGCGGCGATGAGGCCCGGCTCCGGGCGAATATCATCGTCGAGGAACAGCACCACCGCTTGCGTGGCCAGTTGCAAGCCGGCATTCATGGCTCGCGGTATGGAAGGCTCAGCTTGGCGCACCCAGCGAATTCGCCCCTGGGCCGCGAGGCCCTCGAGCGCGCGCGCGGTCTCGGCGTCGTGCGCTTCGGTCTGGTCGATCACCAGCAATTCGTGTGCGCCAGCTTCCAGCGCCAGCAGCGCCTGCAATGTTTCCACGAGGACAGCGTCCCGGCGGTAGGTCGGGATCACGATGCTGATCGGAAGGGCGGCGGCCATGGTGGGTCAGGTCCTCTGGCCGATGGGCGCTGCCGGGACCCCGGCGACGATCGCGCCCGGGGCCACATCACGCGTCACGACGGCGCCGGCGCCGACGACGGCACCGTCGCCGATGGTGACGCCCGGCAGGACAACGACGCGGGCACCGAGCCACACGTCATTCCCGATGCGAACCGGCCTGGCGTCGACGCCCTGCGAGTCGATGGCGCTGCCGGCGGCGTGCCGGTGCCCGTGGTCCGTGATGAAGCAGCCCGGCGCGATCAGCACATGGCTGCCGATGGTGAGCGGGAGCGAAACGTCCAGCTCGCTGCCGCAGCCGATGAAGGTGGCGTCGCCCAGCGTGACGCCCGCCTGGTTGCCAACCATCTTGATGTAGGTGCCGTGCTCAATCCGCACGCGCTCGCCACTGGTGAACAGCCAGGGTTGCTCGATCACGCAGCGCGCTCCCACCTGGCCCTTGGCGCCGACTCGGGCGCCGCGCAGCCGCCACAGTTGCGCGCGCAAGCGCTCCGCCGCGACTCGGAACCAGCCGCCCCAGCGCGCCTCGATGCGGGCCACCAGGCCCGTCACGGCGCGGCCCTCCCCATGACCATCAGTTGATGGGCCAGCCGCCGCCCCAGCCACGGGATGGAAAGCATCACGCGGTCGAGCGCACGCAAGGCGCCCACCGGCACCAAGCCGTGGAGGTGGCGAACTTTCATGTGCCCCGAGATCATGGGTGATTCGAAGAAGCGGGTCCGCACCTGGAGCAGGCCGGCGGCAACAAGGATGTCGTTCAGCTCGCCGGCGCGATAGGCGTAGAAGTGGCCGTCGCCATCGGCGGTGTACTGCAGGTGTTCCCACTGCCGCGGGTCACCGAGTTCGGTGAAGCTGGGAAGGTGGTTGCGCACGTACTGGCCGTTGGGTGTGGTCACGACCAGCAAGCCACCGGGGCGCAGGTTGCGAAGCAGCCGCTCGATGAACTGCCGCGGGTAGACCAGGTGTTCCACCAGCTGGTTGGTGAACACCAGGTCGTACTGGCCCGGGATGTCCTCCTCGACGGCGTTGGCCTGCAGGAAGTGGACTTGCCCGTGCGTGTGGCGCGATTGCGCGTACGCCAGGAATTCGGGGCGCAGGTCGACCGCCGTGACGCGATGGCCACGCTCGGCCAGCAGGAGCGCGAGCGTGCCCTGGGCGCAACCGACATCGAGGATGTCCAGCGGCTCGTCGCCCGCGATCCCCAGGTAAAGGTCCAGCTGGTTGTGGTACTGGTTCCAGATCTGCGGGGCGAGCGAGCGGTCCCAGATTTCCTGCATGTCGTGGCGATGCAGCGCCCGCATCTCGGCGGACCAGCCGGCCTGGGTAACGGGAGGCTTCATCCTTTGGACCCCGCGAGCCGAACGAGGCTCTTGACCATCAAGGGGTGCTCGCGAAAGGCTTGCCAATAGTAGCGCCGGGCGGCTGCGGGGTCGGTCGCCTGCAGGCACGAGCCGACGAAGTGCAGGAACCTCGCGCGCTCGAGCCGGCCGGGCCCCGCGCCGGGAGCTCGCGGCCGGGGCATCGGTGTCGCCAGCAATTCGCGGTCGTCGCGGCCCGCGCGGCGTGATTGCGCGGCTTGCACCGCGAGCGCCGCGAAACGGAGTTGCTCGTCGCGGCGCAGGGCACTGATGCTGCCGGCTTCCAGGTGCGCCTCGTAACCCACCTCCGCCTGACCTTCGCACAGCCCCCGCTCGCTCAGCCGCAGCCAGAGGTCCAGGTCCTGCGCCACAGCGAAGAAAGGGCGGTAGCCGCCCACTGCCTGGTAGGCGCTGCGCGAAAACATGGTGGCGCCATGGTGCGGTGGGCCCTTGACCTGCTGCGCGTCCAGCAGGGACAGGCCGTCATGCAGCAGCGCGCCGTCCCGCGACACGAGATACAACAACTCGTCGCGCGGTCCCAGGAAGCGGACCGCACAGGCGGTCATCACCCTATCGGGCTTCACGCGCATGAAGCGCAGTTGGGACAGCAGGCGCCCAGGCAGCGACCTGTCCCCGCAATCCTGTCGCGCGATAAATTCGCCTCGCGCGTCGGCGCAGCCGAACGCCAGCGCGCGCGTCAGCCCGGCGTTGGCCTGGCGGAGCACCCGCAGACGGGCATCGCGCCGGGCATAAGCCTCGAGGATGGATGGCGTGTCGTCGGTCGAACCGTCGTCGACCACGATGAACTCGAAGGCGCACCCCTCTTGCGCAAGCACACTGTCCAGCGTGGCCGCCAGCGTGGCGGCCCCGTTGTAGACGCCCATGACAACCGAGATGTCCACGCTGTTCATGGTGTGTTGCGCAGCCGGTCGAACCACTCGCTCGCGCGGCCCGCCCCGCCCCAGCCCACCAGCGCGGCGGCGACCCGGTAGGCGCGATAGTCCAGGCCCGCGGCCCGGCCGCCGGTGGACGCACCGCGCGCCAGATAGAACAGGGTGCGCGACTCCACCGACAGCCCCGCGGCGCCGCACTGGCGCGCCAGCAGGAACAACGCGCGGGCAAAGTGCTGCATCTCCGGCGAGTCCGCTGCAATCCCGGCACGGCGGGCATGCGCGAGGATGAGCGCGTGGCTGCGGGAGCGCTCGCGCAGGCGCGCCGCGTCCCGCGCCGGCGCACGGCACAGGCGGTCGCCTTCATGGTCACGCACTTCACAAACATAGAGGTCGCACCAGGCCAGGCGGGTGCCGAGCGCGGCAATGCGGCAGTCGTACTCCCAGTCCTCTTCCAGCCGCAAGTCGGTCCACGGGCCGGCGCGTTCGCAGACCCGGCGGCGGTACAGCGGCGTAGGGGTGTCCCACCAGCGCTCCAACAGGAACGACGGGAACATCGTGGCGCGCGCCACACCCGATCCTTTCCAGGGCCCGGGAACGATGCTGCCGTCCGAGTGCCGGTAACGCGTCATGCCGTAGGCCACGTCGGCTTGCAGATCGCCCTGCAGCGCCTTGACCTGTGCGGTGAATTTGCCTGGCAACAGCACGTCGTCGCTGTCCAGGTACTGGATGAACTCGCCCCGCGCTAGGGACATCCCGTGCTGGCGCGCGGGGCCAGGGCCGGCATTGGCCTGGGACACGGCGCGCACCATGCCCGGGTTCATGCGGGCGAGCTCGCGGGCGGCTTCGGCGGTGTCGTCGGTCGAGCCGTCATCCACGATGATGATCTCGACCGGCCGCCAGTCCTGTTCGAGCACGCTGGCGACGGCCTCACGCAACTGGGCCGGCCGGTTGTAGACGGGAATGATGGTGCTGACGAGACCTTCGACCACGTTTGTCACGCCTTCACGTAGTGCTGGGCCCACAGCTCCAGCAGCAGGATGCGCCAGGCCGCGTTGCGAAACAGCGAGACCGCGCGGGGGAAGCCGTAGCCGGCACGCCCCTTGTCGAAGTACAGCGTCATCGCGTCCTTGAGGCCCGCGCGGGCGCCCCATTGGCCGTCGAGTACCCGTTCACGCGCGAACTTGCGAAAGGCCGGGTCGGCATCCATCCAGTCGGCCGACAGCGGCGCGCCGAACTTGGGGCGGCTGCTGGTGGAGGCCGGCAGCAGGTTGTCGCGGCGCCCGAGCGCGCGCAGCAGGTACTTGTTCTCGCCGCCGCGCAACAGCCACTCGCGCGGCGTGCGGTACGCCAGTTCCGCCACGCGACGGTCCAGGAACGGCGTGCGCGATTCGACGCTCTCGGCCATGCTGGCCTTGTCGACCTTCATCACGTACTGGTTGGGCAATTGCCGGCGCGACTCGAACAGCCGGATCGCGTTGAAAGCATCCCCTTGTCCCGCTTCGAGGTAATTGCCAATGACCCGGCGGAAGGGGCCGAAGAGCCGGCCATGGCGGCGCCCCGCGTAGCGCTGGTAGAGCCTGAACTGCTGCCACAAGCCAAGCCGTTCGGGTGCGCGAAACACGTCGTAGCCCCCGAACAACTCGTCGGCGCCCTCGCCCACCAGCACCGCCTTGATGCCCTGTTCGCGGCAGCGCCGGTACAGCAGGCGCGTGGTGAGGGTGCCCCAGTCGGCGAACAGGTCGTCGAAGACCCACGCCCCTTCCATGGCCTCGCGCTTGACGTCATCGGCCGTGACAAGCACTTCGACATGCCGCGAGCCGACGTGCCGGCTGACTTCGCGCGCGAATGGCCTTTCGTCCACCGCGGACCCGTCGAAAGCCATGCTGATGGTCAGCAGCGGCCCACGGCGCGCCGCCAGCGCGGCGATGAGGCTGGAGTCGAGCCCGCCCGAGAGCAAGAGTCCCAGCGGAACGTCGGCGATGAGGTGCTCGCCGACCACCTTGTCCATGACACTGGCCAACTCGTGCAGACGTTCATGCTCGCCCCGCAGGTCCGCCGCATCCGGCACCGGCGGTACAAACCAGGCTTCGTCGCGCACGATCTTTCCGGCACGAAGCTCGAGCCGGTGGCCCGGATCGACCTTGCGCACGCCGCTCAGGATGGTGCGCTGTGTCTCGAACACATAGCCGAATTCCAGGTATTGCGTGAGCGCCGACGGGTCGACTTGCGCATCAAAGCCCGGGAGCGCGCGGAATGCCTTGACCTCGGACGCAAACGCAACGCCTTCGGTGCGCTCCAGGCAGTAGAGCGGTTTCATGCCCATGGCGTCGCGGGCCAGGTGCAAGGTGGCTGAGCGCGCATCCCAGATCGCCAGCGCGAACATGCCGGCGAACCTGGCGAAGCACCCGGTGCCCCACTCGATGTAGCTGCGCAGCACCACTTCGGTATCGCCCTGCGAGCGGAACTGGTGTCCGCGGCCTTGCAGCTCGTGGCGCAGGTCGCGGAAGTTGTAGAGCTCGCCGTTGTAGGCCAGGACCACGCCGGTGGCCTCGTCAACCATGGGCTGGTGGCTGTCCGCCGACAGGTCGATGATGCTCAGGCGCCGGTGGGCCACTGCGAAGCCGGCAGCGGGAGCACGAAAAGTCCCTTCATCGTCAGGGCCGCGATGACGAATCGTCTGCGACATGCGCATGAGCGTGTCCGGCGCCGGCTCGGCGCCGGGGAGGTAGAGCCAACCGTTCAGGCCGCACATGGGGAGTTGCTGGTCATGGGTGGATTTTCGCCGGTCGAGGCCAACCCGCCGGACCGTCCATTTGGCCTTGGGCTCGCGCGCGCAACTGCGCGACACGCTGCGAAGGATCGATCTGGGCCAGTGCGCGGTAGTGCCGCGCGGTCTCATTGGCCGCATCCTGTTTTCCCGGCTGTGCGGCATGCGACAAGTGGACGATGGGCAAGTTGGCCCACGGCCACACACGCAGGAGCTGCGCGCGTTCCCAGAAGTCGTTGTCCTCGCCGCCCCAGCCGACGAAGGATTCGTCCATCCCGCCGATCCGGTCCAGGCCTTCGCGCGTGATGGCGACACTGCCGCCACCCTCCAGGTTCTGCACTATGGACACCGGCCCCGCATCCAGCAACCCAGCCGAACCATGGAAGATGGCGTCGCTATGTGGCTGCGACAGGTAGAAGATGAAGCGCTTGAGGTTGACCACCTCGTAGCCCTGGTCAATCCGTCGCAGGACCTGCGCGGCGTAGTCCGCGGGAACCATCATGTCGTTGTCGTGCAGGACGACTACCGGCGCGCGCGCATGCTGTGCGGCGATGTTGAAACTCCAGGCGCGACAATACGGCATCCCGGCCGGCGGCGGCGTGTGAACCAGGCGCACCCAGCCGGGCAGGTGCGGGCCAAGTTGCGAGACGGCATCTTGTTCCACCACGAGGCACTCCACAGCTGCGGCCTGCTGGGCGGCAATGCTTTCGATCGTGGCCAGCAAGTGCGGCAGGCGCGCCATGCCACGATGGCCGATCAGGAAGCTGATGCCGGGGCTGCCGGCGGACACGGTCTTGCCCCGCCCGATCGGATGGCTGGCCAGTGCGCGCCGCATGAGCCCCTTGCCGAGCCCAGGCAGGACCTTGGGCGCGTGCAGCTCGCTGGTCCACTGCCAGTCACAACGGAACCCGCTCGCATCGGGCGCAGCCTCGAGCCGCTCGCCGCGATTGCGCAAGGCGAGCCAAGCGCGTCCCGGCATCGAAAGTGCGGCCATGTATCGAGGCAGGTCCTTCGCGGCTACCCCGAGCAACGTGCGGATGGAGTCAGCGGTGTCAGACATGAACGGCCATCTGGTCCATGGGGGATTCGGTTGGGAAAATGAGATACCCGTGACGGACCAACCGCGCCTGCGTGCTTTCGAGTTCACCAGCCGACATGTGGGCGACCTCGTAGCGAACCACGCCCGGCCTGAGCTTGTCGAACGGGAACCAGCCCAGCAGCAGCGCGTCGACGCCTTCGGCATCGATCTGCAGCACGTCCAGTGCACGGAGATCAAACCGGGCCAGAAGGTCGTCGAAAGAAATCGTCGGGACTTTGGTGGCGATGATGTGTTGCGACAGGCCGGGCGCCCTGTCCTCATGCTTCTCTATGTGCTCTCGCCGAAAGCTCGCCAGTTGTTCCGTCCAGGCGGGAAGCCCGTCAACGCCGGCGCGAACCTGGAAGAACTCGCGATTGCTGGTGCACTCGTCCACGGCTGCGTTCAGCAGCTGGAACTCCGGATGGGCGCCAAGGTTTTCGCGCAGGCGCATGAAGGCGCCGGGCTGGGGTTCGACGAACACACCGGAACAGGGCCGGGCCAACACGAAGCGCCCGAGTGGATCGTTTTCAAGGCCGTCGAAGGCGCCAATGACGAGCACCGAGAATTGAGAGCTGCGAGCGTACTGAAACTCCAGGACATCGTCGAAACCCAGGTTCAACTCGCCCGGACCGGCGGTCTTCAGCAACGGCCAGCGCCGCTGAAGTGTGTGGCCATGCAGCTTGGCAAGCGCCGCCACTGCGCGCCGCGACGGGCAGCGGGCCTTCAAGACGAACGCGCACAGTTCGCGCAGCATCGGGAAGACGCCCGTACGGCGCCTTCCCGGGTGGAGTTCGGCAGGATTCATGGCCTTGCCGCCTACGCTCTGGGTTCCAGCACGCAGATGCCGTGCTTCTGCGTGATCCGCGCCGTCAACTGATGGCGCGACAGGAAGTCGTGGACCGCCCGGCTGCATCCGTCCCAGGAATAGTAGTCATCGACGATGACAATGCCGCCGGGCGCCAGGTGCTTGAAAAGTGCTTCGAGCGCCACCAGAGTGGATTCATACCAGTCCCCATCCAGTCGCAGGATGGCGATCTGCCCCGGTGGCGAGAAGGGCGCGAGAGTGTCCTTGAACCAGCCCTTCACCAGCTGGTACTGCCGCGCGCCGCTCAGTTTCATGGCGCGCTCAGCGAAGTCCATCGGCGCGCTGCAGTTGTCATAGTAGGTCGCGCCGGTTGTGTCTTGCTGCCATGCCCTGGCATGGTCGCCATCTTCAGGGGTCGCCGGTGGCAGGCCTTCGAAACTATCGAACAGGAAGTATTGCCGGTCGGCGCCCAGCACTTCCGCCATGGCTGCGCTCATTCCACCGCGCCAGACACCGCACTCGACGACACAGCCCTGGATGTGGCGATGCTCATTGGCAACCAGCAGGTTGCGCCAAAAGTAGCCGGCCGGTGCCATCGTGAAATCACGGTACTTCCGGTGCAGCCACAAGTACTTCACCGCCCGCGCCATTCGGGATGCATGGATCGGGAGTGTGCGCAGCGGTTGCCGGATGGGGCTCATTGCATTCTCGTCGTCGGGCGCACGCTCAGCGCCGGGTCGCCACGATCATCTGGGTCGCGTGCGCGGCGTTGGGATGGACATGTTCGTGCACATCCACGAACCGGTCGATGTAGCGCCTGAACTCCTTGAAGTTCCATTCCCGGATGTGGTGGTCGGTATGGGGGGGGCCCAACTGGTGGCGCGACAGGGTTGGGTACTCGCGTCCGCGGTCCGGTGTCGACAGGACAAGCCACTTGCGCGTGACCGACAACAGGAAACCCACCAATTCATCCGGGTCGAGCACGTGCTCTATGACATCGGAGCAGATGACGAGGTCCGCCGGCGGGCGAGAACGGTCACTGAAAGGCACGTGCGCCCAGCTGCGGTCCGGATACTTCTTGTGCAGGAACTCCAGGGTTTCCGGAACGTCGAAGCCGACGGTGTCGTACTGCCCCAGGTAGTTGACCAGCTTGTAGCCTGAGCCGCATCCGATGTCGTACACGGTCCTGGCGTTCGCATCGCGCGCAATTTCTGCCGCCCGGACATAGACCTCCTTCTGGTACTCGTCCGCGAGCGCCGTGTCGTCGAAGTAACAATACCGGTCGCGATGCTCGTAGGCGCCGCGGATGCCGAAACGCGACTCCGCGCCCATCAGCTCGCGCACCGCCGCCAGGCCGTGCAATGCGATGTCTTTGGTCGTGCTCTTCAGGGTGCGAATGTTCATGGGGATGCGGGACTCGTAGGGGTCGGGGCGGATTCAAGCAGGCGGCGCACAAAGAAGGCGCGGATCGACTTGTCGGAGAACCGGCTCCAGAACGTCTGGGCGGTCAGGGCGAACCGGCTCAGGTCGCTGCTCCACAGCGCCTGCGCGCAGCGGCGCAGGTCTGCCATGTCGGCATACCGGTAGACGCCACCGATCGCATTGGCCAGGACGCGATGTTTGAGCAGGCCACGGTCCGGCACCAGCACAGGCTTGCCCAGCTCCAGTGCCTGTATGACGGTGGAACTGGACAACGCCAGGCGATGTGTCGTGAGGTAGAGCCGGATCGCCCCGAAATACAGCTCCTTCAACCTCTGCGTGTGCACATAGTCGTTAGTCTCCAGCAGGCGCCCTTCGCGCTTCAAGCGGTCGCGCAGCCCTTCGAGGTCGCCCTGCATTCGCGCGCGTTCCCTCGGGTCGTAGGAGCGGCCCGCATGGATTGCGCAGGCGCCGGGCGTGGCGGCCATGAACTCCAGGAACAGGTCGTAGCCCTTGTAGTGCGCGGCGTCGCCAAAGTACAGCACGGGCTCGCGACCTGCGTTGGCTGCCAGGAATTCGCGCAGTTCCTTCTCGCGGCGCTCGAACTCCGCGGCCTCTTCGGTTGTTTCAGGGGCGGCCGCGGGGCGGGAGATTTCCGGCATCCAATACACCGGCGGGCCGTGCCATTGCGCCAGCCGCTCGTCCTTCACCCAAACCTCGTCAAGGACGCCAGCGCCGATGATGGTCTTCTCGTAAAAGTACTTCGGACTGTCTTTCCGGTTGAATATCGCGCGCTTGATGTTTCCCAAAGTCGTTCGCAGCGTGGCAGCGCGCAGTCGCCGGGGCTCGCCGGTGAACGAGTCCTCGCCGGGGTACCACTCCGCCGTGTTGGCGAAGATTCCCAGGTTACGGCCACGCAGTCGTGGCGCAGCGCCCGAGGCGATCCGTGCGAACTCGGGATTGGACTTGTCCGCTTCGATGAACAGCGTGGTGTCGACTTCGAACTGCGATTGCAGTTTGGCGAGCTCTTCGGCGGTGAGGTTCGGCTTGCCGGCCCCCGAGAAGCTGCGGGTGTCGAGCAACTCTACGTTGGGCCTCGATGCGAGTGGCTGCAGGTCGGGGGAATCTGCGAGGCCTGCCTGCTCGGTAAACCCCATGGCAACCACGATTTCGCATGACTGGTCGGCCAGCGCGTCGGCGATGACGCGGCAGTACACGCGCGGATGGCCAATCACGTCGGGGGAGTAGAGCAGGATGCGTTTCGTCATCTCGGCCTAGGGAGCGAACGCGCGCTCCAGGTCCGGCTCGTTGCGCTGCGTGGCGCGCGGCTCGGGCTGCGGCTCGGACGGTGAAGGCAGCCACAGGCTTTCGCCTTCCAGGTCGTCGAGGAAACGGCGCGTGCCCAGGCTCAGGAATGCCAGGGGGAGGCCCTTGCCCGCGCCATCGGTGGTTTCACGCGAATCCAGCGGCACATCCTTGGGGACCCGGTCGAACCAGTTGTGATAGTGCGTGATGCAGCCGTCGAGGCTGTAGAAATTGCCCATGCCGTAGCGCAACCCGCCCAGCTGTTCGGACCAATACTCGGGCGTGAACGGCGGGCGATAGGCGGAGGCCGGGTCCTGCGGGGAGGCGTGGACGCGCATCGGTTGCCAGGTGTAGCCGCGGCGCGCCAACGTCTCAGGCAGGTCGTGCGTCACGTAGTAGTCGTCCAGGTCCAGGTGCCGGCGCGGCCAGGGCAGGCCCTTCCTTCGGGTCCAGCCCCAGGTGCGGCAATCCCGCGCCTTCTGGGTGTCGAACAGCATGAAGCAGCTTTCCGGCTTGCCGGCGCCGTAGGGGCGCGTCAACGGTCCGCAGCCGATGTCTTCGGGCGACACCAGCGCCACGTTGCCGGTGAGGTGCCCGCTGCACGTCGCATACCAGTCGGGCGACAGCAGCACGACGTCGGAGTGAATCAACAAGGTGTGCCGAGCCTCGGACATCGCCAGCAGCCGGTTCAGCGCGATCGCCTGGCTGCAGTTTTCCTGGTGCACCGGCACGCCGAATTCGCGCGCGATCTCGACCGAGCGGTCCTTGGACATGTTGTCGACGATGCCGATGCGCACGCGCAGGCCCTCGGTTGTCTTCTGGATGGAGCGAAGGCAGTGCGCCAGGAACAGCTCGCTGTTCCAGGTCGTCACGCCGACAAAGAGTTCGTCTTTCATTTGGCGGGGCTGGCATACCGCTCTTTGGCGGCGTCGATCATCTCGGCCAGCGTGGTCCGCAGGTCGTAGCTGTACGACCACCCGGGAAAGTCACGCTGGAATTTGCGCACGTCGCTGATCCACCAGATGTGGTCGCCGGAGCGTGCGGTGTCGGAAAGGCTGTAGTCCACCTCGTAGCCGCGCAACTCGGCGATCAGGTCGATCGCCTCCAGCATCGAGACATTGCTGAAGCGCGAGCCGCCCATGTTGTAGACGGCGCCGGGCTTCGGTGCGCGGAAGAAGTGCCAGAAGCACTGGACCAGGTCGTTGGAGTGGATGTTGTCGCGGACCTGTTTGCCCTTGTAGCCGAAGATCGTGTACGGCTTTCCGGTCACGGCGCAGCGCACCAGGTAGGCCAGGAAGCCGTGCAGTTCGGCGCCCGAGTGTGAGGGGCCGGTGAGGCAGCCGCCGCGAAAGACGCCGGTCCGCATGCCGAAGTACTGGCCGTATTCCTGCACCATCACGTCGGCCGCGACCTTGCTGGCGCCGAAGATGCTGTGCTTGGTCTGGTCGATGCTCATGGCTTCGTCGATGCCATGCGCCGACCATGGGTGGGCGGCATCCAGTTCCCAGCGGCGGTCCATCTCGATCAAGGGCAGTGCATTGGGGGTATCGCCGTAGACCTTGTTGGTCGACGTCAGGATGAAAACCGCATCGGGCGCGAACTTGCGCGTGGCTTCCAGCAGCACCAGCGTGCCGGTTGCGTTCACGGAAAAGTCGGTGACCGGTTCACGCGCGGCCCAGTCGTGGCTGGGTTGTGCGGCGCAATGCACCACCAGCGCAATGGCGCTGCCGTACTCCTGGAACAGGCCATCGATGGCCGCGGTGTCCCGGATGTCGATCGCGCAGTGGCGAAAGCGCGCCAGGCTGGACGTGAGCTGCCCGGTGTTCCAGGCGGTGGACGCGTCCTTGCCGAAGAAGTACGCGCGCATGTCGTTGTCGACGCCCACGACGTCGAATCCCTGCGCATGGAAAAACTTGGCGGTCTCGCTGCCGATGAGGCCGGACGAGCCGGTGACGATGACGACGCTCACGGCGTGTGCTCCCTGCTGGTTTCAGTGTTCATACGATGAGGCTGGACAGGTCACCTTCATTGGCGCGCACCCAGGCGGCAATGTCTGCGACGATTTTTTGGGGACGGTTGCGCGGCGACCAGCCCAGCGACGAAGTGACGGACCCGTTGTCGGTGACGTACCAGGGGATGTCCACCGAGTTGGTGGCCGCCTCTTCCGAGATGGGCGCTTCCCGACCGGTGGCCTCGCGGCAGAGCGCGGTGAACTCCTGCAGCGAAACCGCCCCCTCGCGGCCGCCACCAACGTTGAAAGTGCGGCCTGAAACCTTGCCCAACGACTGCAGTTGCGCGTCGACCAGCGCACACAGGTCCTCCGGGTGCAGCAGGTCACGCACTTGCAGCCCCTTGCCGCCGAAGCCCGTGTACTTCAATGGCCGGCCGAAATGATGGCGCGCCACCCACAGGGTGAAGACACCCTGGTCGGTCTTGCCGAACTGGCCCGGCCCGGCGATGACGCCACAGCGGTTGATGACGACGGGCAGGCCGGCGTGCGCAGCGTATTCCTGGCACAGGAGCTCCGCCGCCAGCTTCGACGCGCCATAGAAGGAACGCTGGGTATCGACGGGGAATTGCTCGGCGATGCCTGCCGCGCTCGCCCCTGCGACGCCCGCTGGACCCTGCAGGTCAAGCCGTGTCGGCATTTGCGTGAGCGGAAGCTTCACCAGTGGATCAATGGAATAGACGCGCGAGCTGGACAGGAACACCAGCCCGCCGCAACGGCTGCGCGCAAACTCCAGGCAGTTCATCGCGCCGACCAGGTTGGTGTCGAGCACGTAGCGCGGCGAGCCACCGATGCCGGCCTGCACGCTGGGTTCGGCCGAAGCCTCGATGAGGGCGTCGAAGCGGCCGTCCAGCGCTTCCAGGTCGGCCGGGTTGCGCACGTCGCCATGGGCGAACGTGATGCCCAGGGCCGCCAGCTGCGCGACGTTGCGCTCGGAGCCGCGCCGGCGCAGGTTGTCGAGGATGACGACGTCATGCCCGCCGCCACGGAAGTGGCGCGCCAGCGCCGTGCCGACAAAGCCGGCGCCACCGGTGATCAGGATTCTCATGAGGTGCGAGCTCCTGGGGTGTTAGGTGCCATTGATGTTACGCCCGAGCAAGCGGCGGGCGACCTTGCGCAGCCAACCCTCCGCGACGGCCAGCGGCGAGAGCTTGGCCACGCCCGTCTCCGGCGCCGATCGCGTGGCCAGCAGGTTCGGCGAGGACCACGTCTTGTGCAGCCACTCCGTCTTGACCAGCTTCATGTGGACGTAGCACTTGTCCATCACCGGCGCCACCTGGCTGTACTCATGCTGCAGGACCTCGTACAGGTCCCAATCGACATACCGGGCGCGGGACGGATCGAACCGGAAGATGCGCGCCTCCATGCTGGTGGTTTCTTCCCCCAGGATGTCATGGCCGTCGAACAGGATCACGTCGCTGTCGGCGACCAGCGGACGAACCTGCACCAGCGCGGGCAGCGCAATCATGTCGCCGTCCCATTTGCAGACATGGCTGAAGCGGGTCTGTTCCAGGCACCAGTTGTAGTAGCGGGCCAGGCTGGCGTCCGGCTGCGCCAGGACACGTTCGTGATAACCGGGACCGATGGCCGCGCATTCGTGGGGGTAGTCGACCAGCCTGATCTTGGGGTGGTCGGTGATGAGGTCTTCCACCAGCGCGCGCGACCGGTCGGTACTGTGGTTGAGGATGACCACGATCTCGTCAAACACACGATAGGCGGACAGCAGGCTGGCAACGATGTATTCCTCCTCGTTGCGGCAACGTACGAATGCGCTGATGCCAGTGGGTCGCATGGCTTATTGGGTGCGCGATGCGCTGTAGGGGATGGTGACGACGCCCGGGCGCGAATCGCCGGGCCGGTTGCCACGGTTTTCAGAGAAGTCGAGCGCCGCCACGTCCGCCCCCCAGGCCCAGGTCCCGGTCGACGCCGTGGCGCCCAGGCCCAGCGTGTAGCGGCCGGGCCTGAAGACATCGGCCGGGATCCGGAAGGAAGACGCGAAGGGGCCGTCGCGCATGGGTGTGCCGGGCTCCGTGTCGTAGCAGGAGGTGACCAGCAGGCCATCCTGGAAAAAGCACAGTTTCAACTCGACGGACGCGTAGGCGGTGGACGACGCACCATGCACCTCGATCCGGAACTCGCGCAAGGGGTCGATCACATTGACCGCCTTGCCCTCTTGCGTAAAGACGATTCGTTCGAAGCGGATGCTGTCGACCAGGCTGCCCTGGAACGGCGTGTCCGCGATGTGGCCGCCGGCGTTGCTGAACGATCGCTCGTACCGGTTCAGGCCTTCCTGGACGGCGCCGTCGAAGGCCAGCGAACCGCGCTCGAACAGCAAGGCGCGGGTACAGAGGTTGCGGACGGCGCCCAGGTTGTGGCTGACGAACAGCACGGTGCGGCCTCGCTTGGCCACATCGCCCATCTTGCCCATGGACTTGCGCTGGAACGACGCATCGCCCACGGCGAGCACCTCGTCGACCAGCAGGATGTCGGTTTCCAGGTGCGCGGCAACCGCGAACGCGAGCCGCACGTACATCCCGCTGGAGTAGTGCTTCACCGGCGTGTCGACAAACTTCTCCACCTCGGCGAAGTCGATGATTTCGTCGAACTTGCGCGTCACTTCCGAGCGCGTCATGCCCAGGATCGCGCCATTCAGGAACACATTCTCGCGCCCGCTGAGTTCGGGGTGGAAACCGGTGCCCACTTCCAGCAGGCTGGCCAGGCGCCCCCTCACCTCCACGCGACCCGTCGTCGGGGACGTGATGCGGCTGAGGATCTTGAGCAGTGTGCTCTTGCCGGCGCCGTTGCGCCCGATGACGCCGGTCACTTCGCCTTGCGGGATTTCGAAGCTCACATCCCGAAGTGCCGAGAAGGACGACGGGTTTCCCGTGCCGGCGGCGTTGCCCGCGAATGGCGCCTTGAGCATCCGCTCGAGCGCGCCATAGAGCGAGCCGGAGTGGCCCGGACCCGCTCCCCCGATGAGGTAGTCCTTGGAGAGGCCCTGGACCTTGATGGCGTCGTGCGGCATGTTCAGATGACGTCGGCAAAGCGCCGTTCGACGCGCTCGAAATACGCAATGCCCACCACAAAGGCAGCGACGGCGACCGCCACAGAAATGGCCAGGCCGGTGAGGTCGAAAGGCGTGCCGAGGAACGCCGAGCGAAAGCCTTCCACCATCCCGGTCATGGGGTTCAGGTAGAGCAGCCACTGCCAGCGCTCGGGCACCAGCGACACCGGGAACACCACCGGGGTGATGTACATCCAGACCTGCACCAGAAAGGGCGTGATGTGGGTGAAGTCCCGGTACGCCACCGTGAGTGCCGAAAGCAGGGTCCCGACGCCGAGCGCCGCGAAGACCACGGCGGCCAGCAGCAGGGGCGCTGCGAGCAGGTTCCACGACCAGCCCACGCCGTACCAGGCCATCATCAGCAGCAGGATCGCGGTGGAAATCAGGAGGTCGACCAGGCCGGAGCCGGCGGATGCCAGCGGGATGATCAACCGGGGAAAGTACACCTTGCTGACCAGGTGCGCGGACCCGACCAGCGACTGGCTGGAGGCGCTGATGGCCGTGGCAAAGAATGTCCAGGGCAGCAGGGCCGCGTACACGAACACCGGATAGGGATGACCGTCCGAGGGCATCTTCGCGAGTTGGCCGAAGACGACGCTGAAGATCACCATCGCGGTGAAAGGCCGGATGATGGCCCAGGCCGCACCCAGCACGGTTTGCTTGTAGCGAACCTTGACGTCCCGCGCCGTCAGCGCCCACAACAACTCGCGATAAGCCCACAGCTCGCGCCAGTCGAGCATGCGCCAGCCCTTGGGGGGCTCGATCACGGTCACGTGTTCGTGGCCGAAGTACGCGTTGTTGCCGTGGTCAGTCATGGTTTGCGTTCGCGTTGCGCGCGAGCCTCTGGCAGACCTGCAACACGTGTTGCCGCGAGATGGCCAGTACATTCTGCACACCCAGCAGCCAGGGGGTGGTCGTGAATTCGAGCCGGTTCGATTCCGGGTTGAATATGGCGCAATCGTACCCGGCGTCGGCCAGCCGCTGGAGGACTTCGTCGCTGCTGACGCCATACAAGGTGGAGTATCCGGCCAGCTCCAGCAGCCACACCGGTGGGTTGGCGTCGCGCAACCTGCCGGCGGCCCCCGCGAACGCCAGCGGCTCCGCGCCTTCGATGTCGATCTTGCCGGCGGCGTACTGCCGGTAGGGCTCGAACGTGTCCAGCCGCGTGCCCTTCACGCGCAGCTTGCCTTCCTCGTGTTCGGCCGGGCGTCGCAAGTGCATGGTCGCATCGGCGTCCGAGAAGCCGAATTCGAGTTCGCAGTCCTGGTCGCACACGGCCAGGCGGTGGACATGCAGGTTGGGCAAGTCGTTGAGCGCCGCCTGCTCCTCGATCCTCGTGGCGGTGCGGTCCGCGGGCTCGAACGCGTCCACGTGTCCCCCGGCCCCGATGCAAGCGGCTGCCAGGATCGAATAGACGCCCGAGTTGGCGCCGATGTCCAGGAAGTTGTCCCCGGGCTTCAGGTAGGCCTGCAGGAATTTCATTTCCCAATAGTCGGGATAGCCGGAGAAGTAGAGGGCGGCGCTGGTGGACGTGCTGTCCGGATAGCACTTGAGCCGCTTGGTATGAAAACTGATGACGACCGGCCGCCGCAGCACATGCTTGACGAACTGCCATGCAAATAGCCGTGAAATCGCGCGCAGCCTCTGTCCGCGGTTGCCGGGATGGCGCCACACCGCACCCAGCATGCCCGCTCCACGGGCAACGCCCATGTCGAAACGATGTGCCTGCGCCGCGAGGTTCATTGGCTCACCGGGATGAAGGTCGAATCGTAGGTGGCCTTGTGGCCGCCCAGTTCGGGGAAAGTCGCCTTGAATGCGTCGGTGAAGACCGCGTCCACCCGCTCCTGGGAATAGCGGCGCCGCACCAGCTGCCGCGCCTCGTCCGCCATGCGGGCGCGCAGGCCGCGGTCACTGGTGATCGCAGCGACGGCCCGCGCCATGTCGCCGGGCTCATGGCCGACGAGATCGCCGGTGCGCCCCGGCACGACGAATTCTTCCGGCCCGCCGCAACGCGTGGAGACGACCGGGACGCCGCAGGCCATCGCTTCCAGCGCAGCGATGCACAAGCCTTCCTGGTGCGACGGGAGCACGAACACGTCCAGCGTCTGGAGCGTGTCGCGCATCTGCTCGCGCGACAAGCCGGCCCTGGCTTCGACCTTGTCCTGCAGGCCCAGGCGCTTGACCTGCGCAGCGAGCTCGGGCGTGAACGAATCGCCCATCAGGACTGCGTGCACGTCGTGCCCGGCAGCGCGCAGTTGCGCAACCGCTTCCAGCAGCAGCTCGATGTGCTTGCGCGGATCGGTGAAGCGCCCCGCGAAGCCGAGCCGGCCCGGCACGACGGCCGCCGCGCGCGGCTCGAAGAAGCTGGCGTCCACGCCCACCGGCAGGATCACCTTCTCGAAGTGCGGCCCGGCCAGGCCGCCGAGCACCCTGGCCGTGTACTCGCTGAGTGACAGCACCGTGCCCGACGCGAGGAGCCGCTTTTCCAGGCGCCGGATGACCGGGCCGTTCACGCAGGTGTCCAGCACGCGGCGCACGAAAGGAAAGTTCTTGACGCGATCCACCCGGTCACCTTGCCAGTCGGTGGCGACCCACGCCAGGTAGGGCCGGCCCGTCTGCAGGAAAGGCGTGGCCGCCAGCGCGTTGCCCGACACGGAGATGAACGCGTCGCAGCTGTCCATCACCTGCTTCCATGGCGCAGTCGCCGCGTAGTGGGTGAACTCCAGCTCGGGCAACCAGGCGCCGATGGCGTGGTTCTCATGGCGGCCATAGGCCTCGCCCTGCCGGTGGCCGATCCGCCGGCGCCACAGGCTGAATGAAGGAACCGACAGGTCGGGCATGACGCTGTACGGCGCATAGTGGGCGAGCACCGGCTCAAGGCCGCGGGCCTCCAGGTTGCGCACCACGAAGTTCGTCATCGCGCTGACGCCACCGTGGCCGGGCGCCAGTGTCGAGACGAGCACGCGCGGCGCGGCTGCGCGCCGGCTGCGCGAAGCCCCGGAAGGCAGGCGCGCCGCGCTGCGCTTGTGGACGTAACGCGCCCACTCGCGCAAGCCACGCGTGGAGGTGGAAGGCGCTGCCAGCCATTCGCGCACCGGCACCATGAAGCCAGTCTTCGGCTTTTCCAGCAGTGCCTGCGGCAGCGACGGCGCCGCGGCCTGCGCGACCTGCTTCTTGGTGATGCCCGGGTGCGCTGCAATCCACGGCGCCACCGCCTTGATGAATGCAACGTCCACCATGGGAACCCTGATTTCCAGCGAATGGGCCATGCCCGCCCAGTCGGCGTCGCGCAGCAACTGGTTGCGCATGTACCAGCCCATCTCCAGCGCGCTGACGGAAAGCCGTTGCTGCGCGGCGCCGCGGAGCCTGGCCGTTGTCGCGTCCAGGCGGGCCATCTGCTGCAGGTCGGCCCAGCCGTCGCGCGCCATGTCCGGGTCCATCAGCCGCGGCAATTCCCACGGCATGTACAGCCCGCGGCGCAGCAGGTAGGCGCCGCCCAGGGTGCCGCCATATTCCAACAGGCCTGCGTATTTCGGCGAGGTCATGCGCCGCACCAGCGGTTCCGACAACTTGCGCGCGAACGTGCCCAAGCTACCGGCGCTGCCGAACGGTGCGGCGAAGCGAGCCAGCATGGGCACCTGGCGGAAGCTCGGGTAGGAGCCGAAGATCTCGTCGCCTCCCAGGCCTGAGAGCGCCACCTTGATGCCACGCGATGCCGCCGCGCGCGCAACGAACCAGGTGTTGATTCCATCGAGCGAGGGCTGGTCCATCGCCGAGAGCAAGGCCTGCCGCTCGTTTTCGAAGTCGACGCGGTGGACTTTCACCGTGCTGTGCTGCGTGCCCAGGTGGCGCGCCACCACCTCGGCCAGCGGCACTTCGTCATTGGCTGTCCCTGCGTACTCCGCAAACCCCAGCGTGAGCGTTCGCGGCTGTGTACCGTGTCCGGCCACGATCGAAGCCAGCATCGCGGAGTCCAGTCCGGCGGACAGGAACACACCGACCGGCACGTCCGACACAAGGTGCGCCGCGGTGGTGTCGCGCAGTGCCTCGGTGATGTGCTCCAGCGCCTGCGCCTCGGTCCCTTCGGCGGGGTTGGCTGCTGCGTGGGCGAGCAGGTCACTGATGAGGCAGTAAGGCTGGGGCGAGGTCGCGCCCTGCTCGCCCACCCACATGAAATGGCCGGCGGGCAAACCCAGGACACCCCGGTACAGCGTCCAGGGACAGGGCACGCTGCCCCACAGCAGGAAGCCGGCGTGGCCTGCGGGCGAAGGGCGGGTGTCCACGGGCGCGCGCAGCAAGGCCTTGACCTGCGAAGCGGCGCGCATGGTCCTGCCGTCGTCCGCGTAGTAGAGCGGCTTGATGCCCATCGGGTCGCGGGCCAGCAGCATCGAGCGCTTGCGGCCATCCCACAACGCAAAGGCAAACATGCCACGCAGGCGGTCCAGCATGCCCACGCCGTACTCGCTGTAAAGCTGCACCAGCACCTCGGTATCGGAGCCGGTTGTGAACACGCGGCCGCGCGCCTGCAGGTCGGCCTTGAGCTCGCGGTAGTTGTAGATCTCGCCGTTGTAGCTGATCACCAGCGCGCCGTCGGCACTGGTCATCGGCTGTGCGCCGCCTTCGCTCAGGTCGATGATCGACAGGCGCCGGTGGCCCAGTCCGACCCGGCCGTCGGGCGAGAACCACTCACCCGAGCCGTCGGGGCCGCGCACCCGCATGTGGTCACGGACGGCGCGCAGTTCGGCACGGTCGATGGGCGCGGCCGATCCGGAGTAGGCGAATGCCGCAGTGACGCCGCACATGTTTCAGGCGGCCTTGAGCAACTGGTCGAAGTAGTCGATGGTTTTGCGCAGGCCTTCGTCCAGCTGGACCCTGGGCGCCCAGCCCAGGCGTTCCTGCGCCAGGGCGATGTCGGGTTGGCGCTGCAACGGGTCGTCGCTCGGCAGCGGCTTGGCGACGATCTGCGAGCGCGAACCGGTGAGTTCGATCACCTTGTCGGCCAGCTGGCGGATGGTGAATTCGTACGGGTTGCCGAGGTTCACCGGTCCGGGAAAGTCGGGGCCCGTGTCCATCAGCTTCAGGAAACCGTCGATGAGGTCGTCCACGTAGCAGAACGAGCGGGTCTGCGCACCGTCACCATAAATGGTGATGGGCTCGTTCTTCAGCGCCTGGACGATGAAGTTGGACACCACGCGGCCATCGTTGGGATGCATGCGCGGTCCATAGGTGTTGAAGATGCGCGCGACCTTGATGTCCAGCGCATGCTGCCTGTAGTAGTCGAAGAACAGGGTTTCGGCGCAGCGCTTGCCCTCGTCGTAGCAGGAACGCAGGCCGATCGGGTTGACGTTGCCCCAGTAGTCCTCGCGCTGGGGGTGCACCGACGGGTCGCCATACACCTCGCTGGTGGATGCCTGGAAGATGCGGCAGCGCAGGCGCTTGGCCAGGCCCAGCATGTTGATTGCGCCGTGCACGCTGGTCTTGGTGGTCTGCACCGGGTCGTGCTGGTAGTGGATCGGGCTGGCCGGGCACGCCAGGTTGTAGATCTGGTCCACCTCGAGGTACAGCGGGAAGGTCACGTCGTGCCGCATGAACTCGAAGGCAGGATTGGCGTGCAGGTGGGCGATGTTGCGCTTGCTGCCAGTGAACAGGTTGTCGACGCACACGACCTCATGGCCTTCGGCCAGCAGGCGGTCGATCAGGTGCGAGCCGAGAAAGCCGGCGCCGCCGGTGACCAGGATCCGCTTTTGGGAGTTGTAGTTGCGCATGTTCTGCCGGTGTGCAGGCGGACGCTCGCCGCCTGCGGACTTGATCGCTCACACTGTATTGGATTGGCCGCAAAAGTCCGCGTACGCCAGCACGAGGCC
>DATHWV010000286.1:0-3447 GCA_035460205.1 Ramlibacter sp. | reverse complement strand
GTTGACATGCACGCCCACCTTCTTCGCGATCCGCTCCAGCATCTGCAGCGCCTTGGTGTTCTCCTGCTCCGCCAGCAGGTTGATCTGCAGGTCGAGCTGGTTGCGGCGCTCGCTCACCCGCATGTCGTAGTTCTGGCTGATGAGGATGAAGGTCGACAGGAAGATCGCCTCCAGCGACACCACCAGCGTGAGGAAGGTGAACGGGTAGGGATCGAAGGGCCTGAACCAGGGCAAGGCGTTGTAACCGATCCAGAGCGAGAACACGACCACGTGGATCCAGACGAAGGTCATGCTGCCGCAAAAGCGGGCGATGGCCGCGGCGACGCGGTCGGCGCCGGTGCGCCGTGACTGCGCGGCTTCCTCCAGCTGGCGCATGGCCAGTATGTTCTGGCGGGTCACGTCGTCGCCGGTGGCGGCCTGGCGGTAGCCGGCCTGGGCTTCGGGGTTTTTGTGCGGATGCTCGTGGTGGCTCATTCGGTTTTCTCTTTCAACGCGCCCAACGCTTGCGCCAGTCGCAGCGCATTGTCGGCCGCGGCGCCCGATGCCGTATTGTCGAATACACACCAGACCGTGACGCCGCTTTCCAACGCCATTGCGATCCGGCGGGCCAGCGCGGCGATCAGCGAAGGCTCGTAAGGCGTGTAGTACATGCGCGGCGAGCCGTGCAGGCGCAGGTACGCGAGGTGGGCGATGCCACCGGGCCACGCACCGGCTTCGTGGCGCACGGGGTCGGCGAGCACCCGCGCCACGCCGCTGGCGGCCAGCATGTCGTGCGCTTGCGCGGTGAACCATGACGCGTGCCGCGGCTCGATCGCCACCGCGCCCGCCCAGCGTTGCCGCAGCGAACGCAGGAAGCGGCGCGCACTGCGGCCTTCAAGCGGCAGGCTGGGCGGTAATTGCACCAGCAGGCTGCCCAGCCGCGGTCCCAGGCCGCTGGCCTGCGCCAGGAATTCATCGAGCAGGTGCTCGCAGCCGACCAGCCTGCGCTCGTGCGTGATGGCCCGCGGCAGTTTCACGCTGAAGCGGAAATTGTCAGGCGTGCTGTCGGCCCACCGCCGGTAGGTGGCCGTGGCGTGCGGGCGATAGAACGACGAGTTGATCTCCGCGGCGCCCAGCCGCGTGGCGTAACGCGCCAGGTTCGAGTCGCCCGGCCCGAATTCGGCGCGCACCGCGCGCGGCAAGGCCCAGCCGGCGCAGCCGATGTACCAGCGGGCGCGCTCCACGCGCGGTCCCTAGCGCCCGGCGCGCGCCAGGTAGCGCTTGCGCCAGAACACGAGCAGCACGCCGATAGCCACGCAGGCCATCACTGCCAGCATGACCCACATGGCGTGTGCCGAATGGATGAACGGCAGGAACTCGAAGTTCATGCCGAAGAAACCCGTGATGAAGTTCAGCGGCAGGAACACCGCCGTCAAGGCGGTGAGCACCCGCATGATTTCGTTGGTGCGGTGGCCCAGCGCAGAGAAGTGCAGCTGCACCGCGGTCTCCGCGCCGGCTTCCATGCGGCGCACATGGTGCACCACGCGCTGGATGTGTTCGATCACGTCCCGCGCGCGCGCTACCAGCCCGTCCCGCTCGGCCTGCGGCATCCAGGGCGCCGGTTGTTCGCGCTGCGTGTCCAGCCACTCCTGCATCGCGTCGTTCTGCCCGTCGCAAAGGTCGTCCAGTGTGTGCAGCGCGGTGCGCGCCGACATCAGGGCGCGCCAGTCCGCACCCCGCGAGCGAGGCGCCAGCAGCGTCTGCTGCCATTCGTCCAGGCCCGCGCTGAGTTCCTTGCGCAGGTCCAGGTAGCTGTCCACCATCAGGTTCAGCATGCGCAGCATCAGGTCGGAGGTGCCAGTGGGCAGGCGGCTGCGGGCTGCGGCACTCAGGCCCTCGGCCTGCACGGCATCCAGCAGGAAGCGCTGGATGAAGGTCCTGGCGGCGAAACAGCCTTCGGGGTGCACCGTGATCAACAGCCGGTCGAACACGACAAAGCCGACGGCTCGCGTGCTGATCCGGTTGAAAGCCGCCAGCGGGCCGGCGGCGGGCGCCTCCCGCGCCGGCACCTCGGCTTGCACTTCGGTGTCGGTGGCGAGTCGCCTGAAGATCACGAGGTCGTAGACCGATGTGTAGTCGTAGCGCGAAGGGTGGGCGCGATTGGACAGGTCCTTGACGTGCAGGTCCAGCACCGCGGAGCCGCCCAGGCTTTGCGCCGCCTGTTGCAGGAGTGCGAGCTTTTCGTCGAGCGCCTCGCGTTCCAGGTAGATCCAGATGAAGCCAGCAGGCGGCGCCGATGGCGGCACCTGGTCGAGAAACCGGAGGGTGCCGCCAGCGAACTCGACGATCTGCATGCGTGTCGTGCTTTCAGCCGCGCGCCAGCCGCGCCGCGTCCAGTGCGAAGTAGGTCAGCACGCCGTCGGCACCGGCGCGCTTGAACGCGAGCAGGCTTTCCATCATCACCGCGTCGTGGTCCAGCCAGCCGTTTTGCGCGGCGGCCTTGAGCATCGCGTACTCGCCGCTCACCTGGTAGGCGAAGGTGGGGACGCGGAATTCATCCTTTACCCGCCGCACCACGTCCAGGTAAGGCATGCCGGGCTTGACCATCACCATGTCCGCGCCTTCGGCAATGTCCATCGCCACCTCGCGCAACGCCTCGTCGGTGTTGCCCGGGTCCATCTGGTAGACCTTCTTGTTGCTTTTGCCCAGGTTGCCGGCGGAGCCCACGGCGTCGCGGAACGGCCCGTAGAACGCGCTTGCGTACTTGGCGCTGTAAGCCATGATGCGCGTGTGGATCAGGCCCTTGCCTTCGAGCGCGCCACGGATCGCGCCGATGCGCCCGTCCATCATGTCGCTGGGCGCAACGATGTCCACGCCGGCCTCGGCCTGCACCAGCGCCTGCTTCACCAGCACCTGCACGGTTTCGTCGTTGAGGATGTACCCCGTGTCATCGAGCAAGCCGTCCTGGCCATGACTGGTGAACGGGTCGAGCGCGACGTCCGTCATCACCCCAAGCCCAGGAAAGCGTGACTTGAGTTCGCGCACAGCGCGCGGCACCAAGCCTTTGGCATTCCATGCCTCTCGGCCGTCGGGCGTCTTCAGCGACGTGTCGATCACCGGAAACAAGGCCATCACCGGGATGCCCAGCGCCACGCACTGCTCGGCCACCGGCAGCAGCAGGTCCAGGCTCAGGCGCTCCACCCCGGGCATGGAAACCACGGTTTCGCGCCGTTGTTGCCCGTCCAGCAGGAATACCGGGTAGATCAGGTCATGGGCCGTCAGGCGGTGCTCGCGCACCAGGTTGCGCGTGAAGTCGTCACGCCGCAGCCTTCGCGGGCGGCCCTGGGGATACGGGGCATGCAGGGTCATGGGGAAATTGTGCTCCATCCTGGCGCAGGGGCATGGACGCGCGTACATGAATTGCATGACTTGTCCACCAGCGGCACGTAAATGGGGTTCTTGCGGCTT
>DATHWV010000285.1:0-1746 GCA_035460205.1 Ramlibacter sp. | reverse complement strand
CCCGCCGGCATCGTCTGGTTTCCCAATTTCTTCCGCTGGATCGACGCGGCGTCGCGCCATTTCTTCATCGAGTGCGGCGTGCCGCCCTGGACCGAAACCGAAAAGGCGTTGGGCGTGATCGGCACGCCCCTGGTCGACACCCGTTCGAAATTCATCAAGACCGCGAGCTACGGCGACACGCTGCAAATCCACGCCAGCGTGCCCGAATGGCGGGGCAAGAGTTTCGTGCAGCGCTACCGCGTGACCAAAGGCGGCGAGACGATCATGGAGTGCGAGGAAGTGCGCATCTTCGCCGCGCGGCGCGAGGGCGGCGGCATCCGCGCCGTGCCGGTTCCGGAGGAAATCCGGCGCCTTTGCGAATGACCCTGCCCCTTGGTGCAATTGCCCCCGCCACTCGTTGCACCGCAGGGGGGCTGAATGTAGAGTTGGACCTCTTCCGCCCAGGAGCTTTTGATGAATCGTTTCGTTCCCTCTTTGCTGCTCTGCACCATCGCGATGGCGGCGTCAGCCGCCGCGGCCGGCACGGTCAGCGTGACCTACGCCCCGCCGGTGCCGAGCAAGTATTCCGATGCCGGCACGGCGGCATGGGATGAGGAACCCAACCTCAAGTCACTGGCCGGGCACCTGGAAGGCCTGGGCACGCTGATGCCGGCCAACCACAACATCAAGATCGAGTTCGTGGACATGGACCTGGCTGGTACGGTGAAGCCTTCGCGCCGCGACGGTTCGCCTTTCCGGACCGTGAAGGGCCAGGTCGACGCGCCCCGCGCCACCTTGCGCTACACATGGGAAGTCGACGGCAAGCAGCGGGCCACGGGGGAGGAACTCGTGACGGACCTGTATTACGAGCGCGGCATCTCCAAATACCACGCCTCCAAGCCCCTCTTCTATGAGAAGCGCATGCTGGAGAAGTGGTTCAAGCAGCGTTTTGGCGAGTTCATGAAGTCCACCGGCACTGTCGCTGGCACCACCAAACCGGCGGCAAAGCCGGCCAAGGCCGCCAGTTCCTAGAGCTCGCGCAGGAACTGCGCAAAGGCCGCGAACTCGGTCCCCTTCTGGAACACCGCATCGGCGCCGAGCTTGAGGCAGTGCTTGCGGATGCCGGGCGTCGCGTAGTCGGACAGCACCACCACCTTGGCCGATGACGGCCGGGCACGGCACCTGGAAATGACGCCCATGCCGGTGCCCTGCTCGAGCACCAGGTCGACCACGGCCACGCCCCAGCCCGTGTCGTTTTCGTCCAGCCAGAGGCAGGCCTCCGCCTCGGTCTGCACACTGGCCGCGACGGGCCAGCCAAGGTCGCCGAACAGCCGCACCAGCGCCGCCCGCTGCGTCGGCGAATCCTCGACCATCAGCACATGGGGGGCCAAGTCAACTCCGTGGGGTACGCACACGCATTGCCGGCGGCGGCCCGGCAGTCAGGCGGGGCCGCCCTTGTTGCCGGGCACCCGTTGCGTCTGTTCGCGCAGCGCCTCGATGGCCTGGCCGAGCAGCCGGTCGGTCTTGACGCGCAACAGGGCAATTTCGGCGTCGAGCACATCGAGCGCGGCCGGATCGGTGTTCCGCACGCGCAATTCGTACAGCCTGTTTTCCGCGTCAGCGAGTTCCTTGCGGGATTGCTCCCACAGCGAAAACGCCACCGAAATCCCGTCCATCTCGCGAATCATCTGAAGCTCCCGGTTCTTGTTTGGCGCGCGCGACCCTCATGGGGTCAGGCACATCGGGGTCAAGGCGCTGCCGAGTTTA
>DATHWV010000284.1:0-7911 GCA_035460205.1 Ramlibacter sp. | reverse complement strand
TGCGCGGCATCAGCGAGCGCAGGAACTGCACATAGGCCGACGGGATCTCCATGTCCACCATGAAGTAGGCGCGCGCAAAGCTGAACAGCGCCTGCAGGTCGTCCTCGCCGAACAGGCAGGCGTCGATCACCAGCCTGGAGTTCTTGTTGTGCAGGATGGGCAGCGCGAACGGCAGCTCGTTGAAGCCGTTGATGATCTTGCCGACGATGTACGCGCCCTTGTTGCGGAAGAACAGCGACGACAACACCTGGATCTGGAAATTGGCGCGCAGTTGCACCTGTGCGAGGCGCGCGCTCACGGCCTGCACCACATAGCCGGCGTCGCGCTGCAGGTCGTCGAAGGGTTTTTGCAACTGGAAATTGTCGACCAGGCGCACCACCGTATCGCCCAGGCTTTCGCGAGTGGGGTAGTAGGAACGGTAGGTCGGCATGGCCGCCGGCTCGTCGTTCTCGATGTACTCGGTGCTGACGGCCGGGCGCACGAAGATGAAATCGTTGTGGAAGTGCGTGCGGTGCAGGATCTTGGTGGTGACCGAGTTGAAGAAAGTCTCGGCCAGCTCCGGCTGGTGGTGGTCCACCAGCAGGCCGATGTAGTGGAGCTTGACCTGCTGCCACACGTCCATGGGCTGTTCGCCGGCCTTGAACTCTTTCTCCAGCCGCGCCGTTGCTTCCTTCACGCGCAGGTCGTAGAACTCGATGCGCTCGCGCTGCGCCCGTTGCTGGCCATGCCAGTCGGCCGTCTCGAAGCGGTGCTTGGCACGAGCCGACTCGGTGCGGAACAACCGGTAGTGCCGGTTGAAGCCGTCCATCATCGCCTTGGCGATGTCGTAGGCAAGTGGCGAGTCGAGGCGCTGGGGAAACATGGCGCGTTATGGGGCGCGGGTCAGGACCGCGCGGCGACGACGCCTTCAACAGCGGCGCGGTACAGGGGCTCGATCGAGTCGGTGCTGGACACGGACATGTGCAGATCCTGCAGCAGGCCGTCGTGGACGCCAAAGGCCCAGCCGTGAATGGTCACTTTCTGGCCCTTGGCCCAGGCGTCAACCATCACCGTGCTGACGCACACGTTCACGACCTGCTCGATCACGTTCAGGTCGACCAGGACGTCGCCGCGCTTTTCCGGCGCGATGTTGTCGAGCAGCCCACGATGGCGATCCCGCACGTCCTGGATATGCCGGATCCAGTTGTCGGCCAGGCCGATGCGCGTGCCGTGCAAGGCGGCCATCACGCCACCGCAGCCATAGTGGCCGACCACCATGATGTGCTCGACCTTGAGCATCTCCACCGCGAACTGGATAGCCGACAGCGCGTTCAGGTCCGAATGCACGACGATGTTGGCCACGTTGCGGTGCACGAACACCTCGCCCGGCTCCAGCCCGGTGATCTGGTTCGCAGGCACGCGGCTGTCCGAGCAGCCGATCCACATGAATTTGGGCGACTGCTGCTTCACCAGGCTGGTGAAGAAGCCCGGCCGCTCGCGCTCCATCTGGGCGGCCCAGGCGCGGTTGTGGGTGAAGAGGTCTTGGAGGGAGGACATAAGTGCTATTTTCACCTGCCCCGGCGCCGAACGCCGGGAACACGTGGAACTACCTACATGGTCTCGGCAAACAGCTCCCGGCCGATCAGCATGCGGCGGATTTCGCTGGTGCCGGCGCCGATCTCGTACAGCTTCGCGTCGCGCCAGAGGCGGCCCAGCGGGTATTCGTTGATGTAGCCATTGCCACCGAAGATCTGGACGCCCTCGCCGGCCATCCAGGTGGCCTTTTCGGCGCACCAGAGGATGACGGACGCGCAGTCCTTGCGCACCTGGCGCACGTGCTCAGTGCCCAGCATGTCCAGGTTCTTGGCCACCGTATAGGCGAATGAGCGGCCCGCCTGCAGTACCGTGTACATGTCCGCCACCTTGCCCTGGATCAGCTGGAACTCGCCGATGCTCTGGCCGAACTGCTTGCGGTCGTGGATGTAGGGCACGACGTTGTCCATCACCGATTGCATGATCCCCAGCGGGCCGCCGGTGAGCACCGCGCGCTCGTAGTCCAGCCCCGACATCAGCACCTTGGCACCGCCGTTCAGGCTGCCCAGCACGTTGGCGGCCGGCACCTCGACGTTGTTGAACACCATCTCGCCGGTGTGGCTGCCGCGCATGCCCAGCTTGTCGAGCTTTTGCGCGGTGGAGAAGCCCTTCATGCCTTTTTCGACAATGAAGGCAGTGACGCCGCGTGCGCCCAGCTGCGGCTCGGTCTTGGCGTAGACCACCATGGTGTCGGCGTCGGGGCCGTTGGTGATCCACATCTTGGTGCCGTTCAGGACGTAGTAGCCGCCCTTCTCTTCGGCCTTGAGCTTCATCGAAATCACGTCGCTGCCCGCGCCCGGCTCACTCATGGCCAGCGCACCCACATGCTCGCCGGAGATCAGCTTGGGCAGGTATTTGCGGCGCTGCTCGTCGGTGCCGTTGCGCTTGAGCTGGTTCACGCACAGGTTGCTGTGCGCGCCGTACGACAGGCCCACCGAGGCCGAAGCGCGGGAGATTTCCTCCATTGCGATCATGTGCGCCAGGTAGCCCATGTTGGCGCCGCCGAATTCCTCGGGCACCGTGATGCCCAGCACGCCCAGCGCGCCCATCTTGGGCCAGAGGTCCATCGGGAACTGGTCGTTGCGGTCGATCTCGGCGGCCCGGGGCGCGATTTCGGCCTGCGCGAATTCGCGCACGGCATCGCGCAGGGCGTCGATGTCTTCACCGAGTTGGAAGTTCAGGCCGGGCAGGTCGGTCATGGGAGTCTCCTTCTTCTTGCGTTCAATGCTGGATGCCTTCGCGCCCCATGACCGCCATTTCGGTGGCGGTCATGGTTGCGATGAGTTTTTCACGGCCTTCGTCGATGGCAAAGGCGCGACCTTCCACCACCGTGATGGTGCGCCCAGGCTTGGTCACCAGGCCTTCCATGCGGAAGCGCTGGCCCTTGCCGGGCGCGAGCATGTTGATCTTGTATTCGATGGTGAGCACCGCCGCAGCGACCGGCATCAGGCTGAAGGCGGCATAGCCGCAAGCCGAGTCCAGCGCGGTGGCCAGCATGCCGGCGTGCAGGAAGCCGTGCTGCTGGGTGAGCGCCTGCGCCCAGTCCAGCTCGATCACCGCGGTGCCCGGCCCCACCGAGACCAGCTGCGCGCCGATGGTCTTCATGGCGGCCTGGCGCTCGAAGCTGGCGCGCACGCGCGCCGCGAAATCGGGGTCCTTGGGCTCGAAGCGTTCGGCCATGGGAGGGCTCCTGGCGAGTTGACGTTTACGTAAACGTCAATTATGCCCGTTGGCGCGCCGGCGCGCTACGCCGGCTGGCGGGCCTTCTCCGCACGGGCCAACAGTGCCCGCGCTTCCTTTTCATGGACCTTCACTTCGTCCAGGTTCGCTTGAAGGTCGGCCATCTGCTCTTCCAGCTCCTTGCGGTGCTGGGCCAGGACGGCGAGGAATTTCTTCAGCTGCGGCCCGGTGTCGCGCGGGCTGTCGTACATGTCGATGATCTCGCGCGCCTCGGTGAGCGACAGGCCCAGCCGCTTGGCGCGCAGGGTGAGCTTCAGGCGCGTGCGGTCGCGGGCGCTGTACACGCGGTTGCGCCCACCTGGGCCGGAACGCGAGGGCTGCAACAGCCCCATGTCCTCGTAGAAGCGCATGGCGCGCGTCGTGAGGTCGAATTCCTTGGCAAGGTCGCTGATCGTGTAGGTCGTGGTGGCCATAGGTCCTGGTGTACGGCAGGGGACAGTGGGGGCATGCCCCGGTCCCTACAATGCGGATTACATATGACGTTTACGTCAACGTCAATCTTTCCCTTGCGCCCATGCCCAAACCGATGAACCCCCTCGAAGAGTTGCTGGACTACCCGTTCGGCGACGCCATGCCCGGCCAGGGCGAGACGATGGAGGTGGCCCCGGGCGTCAAGTGGATCCGCATGGCCCTGCCATTCGCGCTGGACCACATCAACCTGTGGCTGCTGCGCGATGAGATCGACGGCCGTACTGGCTGGACGGTAGTCGACTGCTGCATCAGCCGCGACGAGTCGAAAGCGCAGTGGGAACAGGTGTTCGAGACGCAACTCGGCGGCCTGCCAATCCTGCGCGTGATCGTCACCCACATGCATCCCGACCACATCGGCCTGGCGCACTGGTTGTGCGCGCGCTGGAACGCCCCGTTGTGGATCAGCGCCACCGACTTCAACGCGGCGCGGGTGGCTTCGCACAGCACGACGGGCTTCGGCGGCGAAGCCTCGGCCAACTTCTTCGCCTCGCACGGCCTCACGGACCCGGAATCCATAGAGAAAATCCGCGCCCGCACCAACTACTACCCGAACATGGTGCCGGACGTACCGCGCAGCTTCCACCGCATGCAGGACGGCGACACGGTGCGCATCGGCGCGCGCGACTGGCGTTGCATCAGCGGTTACGGCCATGCGCCGGAGCACATTGCCTTGTACTGCGATGAATTGAAGGTGCTGATCAGCGGCGACATGATGCTGCCGCGCATCTCGACCAACGTCAGCGTCTACGACATCGAGCCGGAATCGGACCCATTGCGGCTGTTCCTGGAATCGATCGACAAATTCAAGCCGCTGCCCGAAGACACGTTGACCCTGCCCTCGCACGGCAAGCCCTTCCGCGGCCTGCACGAGCGGATCAAGCAGTTGCAGGACCACCACCGCGACCGCCTGGCCGAGGTGATCGAGGCCTGCAACATTGCACCGCAGTCTGCCGCCGATGTGCTGCCGGTGCTGTTCAAGCGCAAGCTGGACCTGCACCAGACCACTTTCGCGATGGGCGAGTCGGTGGCGCACCTGCATGCGCTGTGGTTCGAGGGAAAGCTGCGCCGCCTGCGCGGCGACGACGGCATCTGGCGCTTCGCGCCGGCCTGAGCAACTACCAGGTCGGTAGCGCTTCGTCCTTGAGCTGGCCGCGCAGCTCGGCGTAGTCGGGCACCACGGTGCCCACGGTTTCCCAGAAGCGCGGGCTGTGGTCCATGACACGCAGGTGGCTCAGCTCATGCGCCACCACGTAATCGATCACCGCCAGCCGGAAATGCACCAGCCGCCAGTTCAGGCGGATCAGTCCGTCGGCATGCGCGGTGCCCCAGCGGGTACCCGCGCTGCTCAAGGCCAGCTTGCTCCAGCGCACGCCGAGTTGCGGCGCGAAGTGGTCGAGCCGCTCCGTGAAGATCCGCTTGGCCTGGCGCATCAGCCAGGCCTGCACCGCGTCGCGCACCTGCGCAGGCTGGGCGGTCTGCGGCAGGCCCACATGCAACGCATGGCGGGGCATGCCGGGCAGCGCTTCGCCATCGGTGTTCAGCACCGCGCCCACTTCGTCAAAAGCATGGCGCGGATCGAGCACGACGATCACGTCCTCGCCCAGGAAGGGAAAAGTCGCGCCGTCCTTCCAGTCGATGCGGGCCGATTCGACCTTGCGCTGGCGCTCGGAGGCCTCGTGCAGCTTCTTGACGATCCAGCGCGCCTTGCTTTGGACAGCCGCGTCGATCTCGTACAGCGGCACCCACTTGGGCGCCGTCACGGCCAGGCCTTCGGGGCCGACCGTAAAGCCGATGTTGCGGCGCTTGGCGCGCCGGAATTCGTAGGTGACCACCGTGCCGGCCAAGACGGCTTCACGGTTGGCGCGGGGATGGCGGAAGGCTGCCGGGTCCAGCACCTTGTCCAGCAACTCGGCCGGGCGCGGGTCCACCGTGTGGACGGGCTCGGGCGCGGGAGTGGCGGCTTTGCGGCGGGGTGGCGCCTTGCGTGGCGGTGGGGCCGGCGACGCCGCGGGTGCGGTATCGAAAAGATCGAGCGTGAACTGCAACAGCCGGTGCATGGGCCTTGAGTTTATCCCCTGGGGCTTGCCGCCCGCTTGCCCCAATGGAGCTATTGCGCCGGGCTTTCGGTCGCCGCGGTCGCGTAGGCCTCGGGATCGAGCCGGTGCATTTCCGCTTCGATCCACGCCTCGACCTCGCGCATCAGTTCGTCGGGCTCACGGCCCTCGGTGGGAATTGGCTTGCCGATCGACACATCGCAGACGCCGGCGTGCTTGATGAAGGCCTTGCGGGGCCAGACCTTGGCCGAAGCCACCGCGATGGGAATCACTGGCGCACCGGTGGCGATGGCCAGCCGCGTGCCGCCACTCTTGTACGTGCCCTTCTGGCCGCGCGGAATGCGCGTGCCTTCGGGGAACATGATCACCCAAACTCCTTCCGCCAATACGCGCTTGCCCTGCTCCACCACCTTGTTGAAGGCCTGGGAACGCGCGCTGCGGTCGATGTGGATCATGTCCATGCGACCCATCGCCCAGCCGAAAAACGGCACATAGATCAACTCGCGCTTGAAGACATAAGCCAGCGGGTGCGGCATCAGCGTGGGGATGAGGAAGGTTTCCAGCGTGGACTGGTGCTTGACCAGCAGGATGGCCGGGCTCTTCTCGCCCAGCGGCAGGTTTTCATAGCCGGTGACGCGCACCTCGATGCCCAGGATGCCGCGGCCGATGGGGCCGGCGACCCAGGTGAGCCAGCGCTGGGCCTTCCACCACATCTGCGTGCCGGTGCTCCAGATCGAGGAAGTGACCATCCAGATGCCCCAGGGGATCACCGTCACCAGCATCCAGAGGGCGTGAAGAAGCGAGCGAATCAGGGACATGCTGCGAAAGAAGAAGGACTCAGGCGGTGGGCTTGGGCACGGCAGCGCGTGCGATCAGCCAATCGGCGAACGCAGCAAGGTCTTCATGCACCACGGTGTTCGCGGGAAAGGTCTCGGGCAGCGTGCGGCCGCGGAATTCGGCGCCCTTGCCGGTCAGAACCAGGTGTGGCTCGCAGCCGGCGGCGGTGCCGGCCTGCAGGTCGCGCAGGCCGTCGCCCACCACCGGCGTGCCCTTGAGGTCCACGCCGAAACGCTCGCCGATCTGCTCGAACAGGCCCGGCAGGGGCTTGCGGCAGGTGCAGCCTTCCTCGGGCGTGTGCGGGCAATAGAACACCGCATCGATCCGGCCCCCCAGCGCCAGCAGCATCTTGTGCATCTTGGAGTGCATGGCGTTGAGCGAGCCGACGTCGAACAGGCCACGACCCAGGCCGGACTGGTTGGACGCGATCACCGTGTGCCAGCCCGCGTGGTTCATCCGCGCGATCGCCTCGAGCGCGCCAGGCAGCGGCGTCCACTCTTCCGGCGACTTGATGAACTCGTCACTGTCGGCGTTGATGGTGCCGTCGCGGTCAAGGATGACGAGTTTCATGGCTTGCATGGTGTCAGGTGGCCAAACGGGACAGGTCAGCGACGCGGTTCATCGCCTGGTGCAGCGTGGCCAGCAGGCCGAGGCGGTTCAGGCGCAGGTCGGTCTCTTCCGCATTGACCATCACGCCATCGAAGAACGCATCGACCGGACCGCGCAACGCAGCCAGCGATTGCAACGACGCGGTGTAGTCGCCGGCCTGGAACTGCGAAGCGGCGCGCGGCGCGACGTCCTTCGTCGCGGCGTACAAGGCTTGCTCCGCCGGCTCCTTCAGCAGCACTTCGCTCACATGCGGGTCCACCGTGCCGTCGGCCTTCTTGAGGATGTTGCCGATGCGCTTGTTGGCCGCTGCGAGTGCCGGCGCTTCGGGCAGCGTCGCAAAAGCGCGCACGGCCGCGAGGCGCTTGGCCACATCGCCCAGGCGTTGCGGGCGCAGTGCCAGCACCGCATCGACCTCCTGCGCGCTGTAGCCCTGCTCGCGCAGCGAACCGGCGAGGCGGTCGTAGATGAAGTCGGCGAGTTGACCCGTGGTCTCCGCAGTTGCCTGCGGGAACAGCGCGACGGCTTGCGCCAGCGACTGGTCCAGTGCCAGCGGCAGGTCCTTTTCCATCAGCATGCGCACGATGCCCAGGGCATGGCGGCGCAGCGCGAACGGGTCCTTGTCGCCGGT
>DATHWV010000283.1:0-2401 GCA_035460205.1 Ramlibacter sp. | reverse complement strand
TGCTTGCGCAGCACCTTCATGCGTTCGGGCGTGCTGGCCACGTTGACGCTGCCGCATTGCTTCCAGCCGGTCGCCAGGCCCGTCTCGGCTTCGAGCGTCGCGTACAGCTCGATGCCGTACTTGCTCATCTGGGTCATGTTGCGGTTGGGCCGCATCTGGCCGACCAGGCCGGCCGCGTGCCAGGTGGTGCCGCTGGTCAACTGCCCTTGCTCGAGCAGCAGCACGTCGGTGCGACCGAGCTTGGCGAGGTGGTAGGCCACCGAACAGCCGACGATGCCGCCGCCGACGATGATGATCTGGGCTGGTGAGGGCAGGGTCATCGGGTCAGTCCTTTCGCTAGCCCATTCGCAATGCCATGACGCCGGCCACGATGGCCGCCGTGCCGATCGCGCGGCGCATGTTGAATGCTTCCTTGAGGAACCAAACGCCCAGCAGCGCAGCAAACAGCACCGATGTCTCGCGCAGCGCTGCGACGGTGGCGACCGGCGCCTTCGTCATCGCCCACAGCGCGATGCCATACGAGCCCAGCGAGGCCGCGGCGCCGAGCGACGCGACCGGCCAGCGGCTGCGCACATAGGGCCACACAACGGGACCGCCGCGGCGCATGAAGACGATCAACGCGAACGGCCAGCCGTCGATGACGAACAGGGCGACCACGTACTGCAGCGCGTTGCCGCTGGCGCGCGCGCCCAAAGCATCGACCACCGTGTAGCCGGCGATCACCACCGCGTTGAACAGCGCGAAGCCGACGGCGCGCGGCGAATCCATCGCATGGCGCGACAGGCCCAGCGCCAGCACGCCGCAACAAACGCCCAGCACGCCCACCCATGACAGCGGCGACAAGGTTTCGCCCAGCAGCGTTGCTGCCGACAGCGCCACCAGCAGCGGCGCGGTGCCGCGCATCAGCGGATAAGTGAGGCCCAGGTCGCCATGCTTGTAGGCGCCGGTCAGGGCGAAGTAGTAGGCGATGTGGATGGCGGCCGATGCGAGGATGAAGGGCCAGGCCACCACCGGCGGCATGCCGACCAGGAACAGCAGCGGCACCGCGAGCAGCGAGCCGACGACATGGATGGTGGCCGTGTCCAGCGCCTTGTCGCTGCTGGACTTGACCATCGCGTTCCAGCTCGCGTGCAGCAGGGCGCCGAACAGCACGGCAGCGACCACTGGCCAGGTGAGCGTCATGAAGCCGTTTCGCTTGCCCGCAAGGCGCAGCGCTGCGCGCGGGCCAGGAAGTGCGACAGCGGTGGTGTCGCCAGCCCGGGCGTCTTCGCCATGTCATCCCAGACGCGCAGTCGCACCGCGTCTTGCGCGCCCGCCTGCGTGATGAAGGCCTCGGCCTGGCCCTCGTTGAAGATGCCGCCCTGCAGGCCCAGCGAGCGCTTGGAGTCGTCCGACAGTGCCGCGAAGTAGCCGGGGCGAACCGAACACAGGTAACGCTTGGCATCTACATGCAACTTGATCGCGTCGATCACTGCGTCGCTGAACAGCCCGCGCAGGAAAGGCAGTGCGCGAAACTGGTGAAGGTCGTCCACGCCCTTCAGGCTGGGCGTGTCGCCCAGGTCGTGCAGGAGGTGGCCCAGGTCATGCAGCAGGGCTGCGGTGACGAGCTGGTCGTCTGCGCCTTCGGCTTCCGCCAGCAAGGCGCATTGCAGCGCGTGTTCCAACTGCGTGACATCCTCGCCGGTGTACTGTTCCCCGCCCCGGTCGGCGAAGAGCTGCTCGATGTCTGGAAGGCTCAGGCCCACGGCAGCGAATACGTCTTGAGGTTGGTGAAGCTCTTCATAGCTTCCTGCACGCCTTCCTTGTAGCCCAGGCCCGAGTCCTTGATGCCGCCAAAGGGGGTGAGCTCGAGCCGGTAACCCGGCACTTCACGCACGTTCACCGAGCCCACCTGCAATTCATTGATGAAGCGGGTGATGTAGTCAAGGCGGTTGGTGCAGACTGAGCTCGACAGGCCATAGGCCGTGCCGTTGGAGATGGCGATCGCCTCGGCGATGTCCTTGAAGCGGATGATGGGTGACACCGGCCCGAAAGTTTCTTCGCGCACCAGCGTCATTTCCGGGCGCACGCCGTCCACCACCGTCGGCGCATACAGTGCGCCACTGCGCTGGTTGCCCGCCAGCAGGCGTGCGCCTTGCGCCACCGCTTCGTTGACCCGCGATTCGAAGAGCTGCGCCGCCGCCTCGTCGATCACGGTGCCCATGTCGCTGGCCTTGTCGGCCGGGTCGCCGTGCTTCCAGGCGCGGGTCTTCTCGACCACCATCTCGGTGAAGCGCCCCGCCACCGACTCCTGCACCAGCATCCGCTTGACGGCCGTGCAGCGCTGGCCCGAATTCTTGTAGGAGCCTTGCACGGCGAGCGTGGACGCTTCGTCGAGGTCGGCATCCTCCATCACGATGAT
>DATHWV010000282.1:0-4277 GCA_035460205.1 Ramlibacter sp. | reverse complement strand
TCCAACCAGGGCACGCCCGCCGTCCACATGAAAGGCACCGATGTGTCGGAAGCCTACAAGGACGTGATCGACCGCTTCCTCGGCCAGGACAAGCCGATGCGCTTCGTCGATGCGCAAAAGAGCGGCTTCCTCAAGCGCCTGTTCGGAGCGAAGTGACCCATGGGATCCTTCCTTTCCTTCCTGCTGGGTGAGAAGAAAAAGACCGCCAGCGTCGCCAAGGAGCGGCTGCAGATCATCCTGGCGCATGAGCGCAGCGGCCGCCACTCCGTCCAGCCCGACTACCTGCCCGCGCTGCAACGCGACCTGGTGGCCGTCATCAGCAAGTACATCAAGATCGACCCGCAGGACATCAAGGTGAACCTGGAACGCCAGGACAACCTCGAGGTGCTGGAGGTCAAGATCGAGCTGCCCGACAGCAAATAAGGCGCACCGGGCGGGCCCCTGGGACTGTCATGGTTGACAGGGGTTGACAGCCGAGTTGCCCCGGCAGATAAACGAAGGATGTCCGACCCGATCACTGTGCGCGTGACGCACCGTTACAACGTGGCGGCCGAGCGTGTATTCGATGCCTGGCTGACACCCTCCCAGGCGGGGCGCTTCCTCTTCGCTACCCGCACCGGCAACATCCTTCACTGCGAGATCGACCCGCGGGTCGGCGGCTCATTCACAGTCACCGACCGAAGGCCGACTGCCGACGGTGACGAGAGCTTCTTCGACGCGCAGCATCGCGGCGAGTACGTGGAGATCGAGCGGCCGCACCGGCTGGCCTTCGACTTCAGCGTGGAACCTTATTCGGACAAGCCGACCCGCGTGACCATCGACGTCGTGTCCATGGGCACCAATATGTGCGAGGTCGTTCTCACGCATGAGCTAGGCGACGACGAGACGGCTCGCGTCAATGCCAAGCGAACCGAAAATGGCTGGACCACCATGCTGGCCCAACTGGACAAGGTGCTCAACACCCGCAGCTGGGGTGGCCTCGGCGGCTTCAAGGCGCCTGGAGGCGGCTGACGTCGGCCCCTGCGCGGGCGGGAACCTTCCACAGGCTCCAGAGCGGGCACCGCGCCAACACGATCCAGGCCGCAAAAAGCGCGAGCCACAGGTCTATGCACCACAGCAGCGTATCGCTGCCGGTGGCTTGTGCAGCCCACCCGCCCAGCCAGATGCCGGCAAAACTCCCCAGCTGGTGCACCACCATGACGATCCCGAACAGGGTGCCCAGTCGCGCGATGCCGTGTTCGCGTGCGACCAGTTGCGCCGTCGGGGGCAACGTGGCCATGTAGGTCGCGCCCATGACCACGCCGAACAGGAGCATTGCTTCGCTGGATACGGGCATCAGCAGCAGCAAGGCGATCCCGCCCGCGCGGACGCAGTACAGCACCGCCAGCAGGCCCTCGGCGCTGCGCCGCTTCATGGCGAAGCCAATGGCAATGCTGCCCACGATGTTGGCCGCGCCGGACACGGCGAGCCAGGTGCCGGCCAGCGACGACGGCAGCCCGCAGCGTTCGATCACGCCGGGCATGTGCACATTCAGGAAGGCGACGTGGAACCCGCACACGCCGAAGCTCAGGGCTGCGCGCCAGAAACTCCATTGCCCCAGCGCGTCGGCAATCGCGGTGGCGTTGCGGCTTCGAGGGACGGCCTGGCGGTGACGCAGCGCGAAGGCCAGCGGTAACGCCGCGAGGCTCAGTGCGGCCAGCGCAATCAACGCCGTGCGCCAGCCTTGCTGGTCGATCGTCCACTGCATTGCGGGGCCCAGCACCAACTGACCCACCGACGCGCCCGCACCCACAACCCCCACTGCGACGCCCGCCAGGCGCGCAGGCACCACGCGGTTGACCTCTCCCAGAAGCAGCCCGTTGCTGCCCACCGCACTGGCAGCGACCGATGTGACGACCAGGGCGGCCGCGATGAGGGCCGGGATCGCAGTGGCCGCGGGCAGCGCCGTGCTGGCGGCCAATAGCAGCGCGCCGCCCACCACCACGCGCGCCGCACCGAAGCGGTCCGCCATGGCGCCGACGACCGGCTGCGTGAAACCGACTGCGAGTTGGCCGATGGCCAGTGCCAGGCTCAGGTTCGCCAGGCCCAGGCCGGACCAGGTGTTCAGCGGCGACACGAACAACCCCAATGCGCTGCGCCCGCCCATCGCGAGCGCCATGAGGAGCGCAGCGGCCAGTGTGACGCGAACTGTGGCGGCATCGATCGCTTGCGCAGGGGGCGCGGGCGTGAGAGGAGTCGGCGGAGTTTGTGTGTCTTGCATGGCCCCGACTGTCGGTCCAGGTGCGTTGCACCGCCGTTGCACCGCCCCTCGCGCATAATTTCCCGGCGATGTCGATCGACCTTCATCTCTTCGGCCGTCCGCGCGTGGTGTCCGGCGGCAGCACCTTCGACCTGGCTTTCGAGCGCCGGCACCAGCTCCTGGTGTACCTGGCCCGGAAGGGCGGCTGGATCGGGCGTGGCGAAGCGGCGTCCATGCTGTGGCCCGGCATCGCCGGCAAGCAGTCCTTGTCGAACCTGCGCAAGACCCTGTTTCGCGTCGCTTCGCTGCCGTGGCCGTGCGAGCTGGAATCCGATACGACGGCATTGCGCTTTGAAGCGCAGACCGACGTCGCGCGCTTCGAAGTGGCCCTGCGCGAGAACCGCATTGCCGACGCGCTGGCCTTCAACGCCACCGACTTCCTCGCCGGGTTCGACGACGACACCAGCGAGTCGTGGACCGCCTGGCTTGGCTTCGAGCGCGAGCGGCTGCGCGCCGCCTGGCGCGCCGCCGCGGTCGCGCGCATGCAGGAGGAGCTGGAACCCGGCGAAGCCATCGACCTGACGACGCGCATGCTCGAGGCCGATCCGATTGACGAAGACGCCCTGCACGCACACATGCAGTGGCTCGCCCGCGCCGGGCAGGCCGGGGCCGCGCGGCGCGCCTACCGCGAATTCGTGGAGCGGCTGGACAGGGATTTCGGGCTGCAACCCAGCGCCCCCTTGCAGGCATTGCACGATTCGCTGGGCGATGGTGTCCCCGCAACGCCCCGCGCACGGCCCGAGCCGCCGCGAGCCGACGATGGCTTCATCGGGCGTTCGCGGGAGTTGCGGCTGATCGGCGACACGCTGGCGCCCGGCGAGGCCCGGCTGCTGTGCATCGTCGGCCCGGGCGGGATCGGCAAGACCCGGCTCGCGCGCCGGGCACTCGAAGAGTTCGGCGCTCGTTATGCCGACGGCACCGTTTTCGTCGCACTGGAATCCGTCGCCAGCGAGGGCGAAATCGGCGCGGCCATCGCCCGCGCGGTAGGTGTGGCGCAGGCAGACATGGACACGGCCCTCGACTACCTGCGCGAGCGGGAAGTGCTGATGGTGCTCGACAACTTCGAGCAAGTCGCGCACCTCGCGCAGCACGCCCAACACATGCTCGACGCCTGCCCCCGGCTGCAGCTGATCGTGACTTCCCGGGTGCGGCTGGGGCTGAAGTCGGAATGGTCGTTGCCGCTGGAAGGGCTGCCCTGCCCCGATCCCGAGGACGCGGACCGGCTGGAAGCATTCGACGCGGCCCGGCTGTTCCTGCGCAGCGCGCGGCGCGTCGACCCTTCGTTGTCTGCGGCCGCGGAGGCCGACGCGATCATCGCCATCTGCCGCGAACTGCAAGGGCTCCCCCTGGCGCTGGAGCTGGCGGCGTCGTGGACCCGGCTCCTGCCGTGCGATGCGATCGCCACCGAGTTGCGGGAAGGTACGCAGCTGCTGCGCGCCCGCGACCCGGCGCTGCCGCAGCGACACGGCAGCATGGAGGCCGTGTTCGAGCATTCGTGGGCCTTGCTGGGGCCGGGCGAGCGCGATGCGCTGGCGCGGCTGTCCGCCTTCCGCGGCGGCTTTACCGCACACGCGGCGGAGCGCGTGGCCCATGCGTCGCTGCCGGTGCTGGCGTCGCTGACCGACAAGTCACTGCTGCGCAAGGAAGGCGACCGGCTGCACCAGCACCCCCTGATACAGCAGCTGTCCGCACTTCGCCTGGACGACAACCAGCTCGGCGAGACACAGGCGGCGCACGCACGCTACTTCCACGAACTGCTGGAGCAACTGACGCGCGGCGCCGAACTGGGGGAGCGCGAGGCGCTCGGCCGCATCGAGGCCGAATTCGAAAACTGTCGCGCGGCCTGGGAATGGTCGATCTGGCACGGCGACAGCGCCGGGCTGGCGCGCAGCGTGGTGGCACTGCGAAACTATGCCGACCACCGCGGCCGATCGCGGGAGGGACTGGCGATCTTGATGCCGGCGCTGGAGATGGGCAC
>DATHWV010000281.1:0-5314 GCA_035460205.1 Ramlibacter sp. | reverse complement strand
AGGCGGGACAGCGCCTCGCGCACCACCGTGCGGCTGACGCCGTAGGATTTCATGATCTCCGACTCGGTCGGCAGCTTGTCGCCGGGCTTGAGCAACTGGCCCTGGATGCGCGCGCCTATGCTCTCCACCAGTTCGTGGGCGAGGCTGCGCGAGCGCCGGCGCAACGGCGGTTCGGCGCCGGCCGTCGCCGGCGCGGCAGGCTGCGAAACCTCGGGATTGTCCGCAGGCTGCTCGGTTGACAAGGTCGCCATGGGATCATGATAATTGCTTATACGTTGTATGACAACTGATAACGCAACACAGAATGACTGATTCGCCCCGACTGCAACGATTGCTCCTGACCGGCGCCGCCGGCGGCCTTGGCCAGGTCCTTCGCGAAAGCCTCAAGCCGTTCACCGAAGTGATGCGGGTGTCCGATGTCGCACCCCTGTCCGCCGCCGGTGCAACTGAAGAAACCATGCAGTGCGATCTCGCCGACAAGGCCGCGGTGGACCGCCTGGTCTCCGGTTGCGATGCCGTCGTCCACCTGGGCGGCGTGTCCGTCGAACGCCCTTTCGAGGAAGTGCTGGAGGCGAATATCAAGGGCGTGTTCCATCTCTATGAAGGCGCACGCCGCCACGGCGTCAAGCGCATCGTCTTCGCCAGTTCGAACCATGTGATCGGCTTCCACAAGCAGGGCGACGTGCTGGACGCCGACAGCGCGCGCCGGCCCGACAGCTATTACGGCCTCTCGAAGTCGTATGGCGAAGATCTGTCACGCTTCTACTTCGATCGCTACGGCATCGAGACCGCATGCCTGCGCATCGGCTCGTCCTTCCCCGAGCCGAAAGATCGCCGGATGATGGTCACGTGGCTGAGTTATCGCGACCTGACCGAACTCGTGCGCTGCTGCCTGTTTGCGCGAAAGCTTGGCCATACGGTGGTGTACGGCGCGTCGGCGAACCGTGACAGGTGGTGGGACAACCGCAAGGCGGCGCATCTGGGCTTCGTGCCGCAGGACACGTCCGAAGTCTTTCGCGCCAAGGTGGAAGCACAACCCCCGCTCGACCCGTCGGACCTCGCTGCCCAATACCAGGGTGGCGGCTTCGTGAAGGCCGGTCCGTTCGAGACGCCCTGAAGCCACGCGCCGCAAGCCCCATGCAAGCCGAACTGGTCCTCGATGCACGCAACGCCGTGGGCGAAAGCCCCGTGTGGCTCGCATCGGAGCAGGCGCTGTACTGGGTCGACATTCCCGAGCGCCGGCTGCAGCGCTGGACGCCCGATGGCGTGGTCGTGCAATGGACAGCGCAGGAAATGATCGGCTGCATCGCACCGGCGGCGCGCGGCGGCTGGATCGCCGCCATGGAAAGCGGTGTGTTCCACCTGGCGCCGGGCGCTGACGGCGGCATCCTCCAGTCGCACCGGCTGGCGAGCGTGGAACATGCGCAGCCTGCCATGCGCTTCAACGACGGCCGTTGCGACCGGCAAGGCCGGTTGCGCGCCGGCACCATGCTGCTGGACATGGGTGCCGGCCGCGCGGTCGGGACGCTCTACGCGATGGAAAAGACCGGCGTGCTCACCCCGCTGGTACAGGACATGATTGTGCCCAACGGCCTCGCGTTCAGCCCGGACGGCCGAACCATGTATCTGAGTGACTCGCACCCGCTGGTCCAGCAGATCTGGGCCTTCGACTATGACATCGACACCGGCAAGCCTTCGCGCCGCCGGCTGTTCGTGGACATGAACCCCCTGCCCGGCCGGCCCGACGGCGCCGCCGTGGACGAAGACGGCTGCTACTGGATCTGCGCCAACGATGCGGGCATGGTGCTGCGCTTCACGCCTGAAGGCCAACTGGACCGCTCGCTCGAACTGCCGGTGAAGAAGCCCGCGATGTGCGCCTTCGGTGGCGCGCAACTCGACACCCTTTACGTCACATCGATCCGCCCCGGCGGCGATGTGTCCGACCAACCGCTGGCCGGCGGCGTGTTCGCCCTGCGCCCCGGCGTGCGCGGCCTGCCCGAAACACCCTGTGTGCATTGAAGAAGAGATTTTGTTCAACCAACGAGACGAGGAAGACATGAAACGCAAGCTACTTCTCACCGCCATCGCCGCCGCCTTCGCGTGCGGCGCCCAAGCCACCGAGTTCCGCTCGTCGGACGTGCACAACAGCGACGACTACCCTACCGTGGCCGCCGTGAAGTACATGAGTGACCTCATCAAGCAGGCCAGCGGCGGCAAGCATTCGATCAAGGTGTTCAACAAGGGCGCCCTGGGCTCCGAGAAGGAAACCATCGACCAGACCAAGATCGGCGCGCTGGACTTCACCCGCGTGAACATCAGTCCGATGAACGCGATCTGCGCCAAGACCCAGGTGCCCACAATGCCATTCCTGTTCCGCTCGGTGGAGCACATGCGCCATGTGCTGGACGGCCCGGTGGGGGAGGAAATCCTGAAGGACTGCGAACCGCAGGGCTTCGTCGGCCTGGCGTTCTATGACTCGGGCGCGCGCTCGATCTACGGCAAGAAGGCGGTGAAGACCCTGGCCGATGCCAAGGGCATGAAGATCCGCGTGCAGCAGTCCGACCTGTGGGTGGCCCTGGTCGGCGCCATGGGCGCCAATCCCACGCCCATGCCGATCGGTGAGGTGTACACGGGCCTGAAGACGGGCCTGATCGACGCGGCGGAGAACAACATCCCCTCCTACGACGGCTTCAAGCATTTCGAAGCCGTGAAGTTCTACAGCAAGACCGAGCACTCGATGGCGCCCGAAATGCTGCTCATGAGCAAGGTGGTTTACGACAAGCTCACGCCTGCCGAGCAGCAGATGATCCGCAAGGCAGCCAAGGATTCGGTCGCGTTCCAGCGCAAGAAGTGGGACGAGGAAGAAGTGAAGTCGCTGGCCGTGGTCAAGGCCGGTGGCGCGCAGATCGTCGACGTGGACAAGGCTTCGTTCCAGGGCGCCATGGGCCCGGTGTACGACAAGTTCATCACCACGCCCGACCTGAAGCGCCTGGTCAAGGCCGTGCAGGACACCAAGTAAATGCAGGCCTCCCCCGCGCAGCCGGCGAACGGAGGGCCGCAAGCCGGGCCGCGGGCCTTTCGCTGGTACACGGCGCTGTGCGCGGGCCTGGCCCGCGCCAGCCTGATGCTGGCCGTGGCCCTCTTGATCGGCGTGATCGTCTGCGTGCAATGGCAGGTGATCGGCCGCTACGTCTTCAATGACACGCCCACCTGGGCCGAAGCATTGGCCCTGTTGCTGGTGCTGTACATGACCTCGCTCGGAGTGGCCGTGGGCGTGCGCGACGCCGGCCACATCGGGCTGGAGTCGCTGGCCACGCTGTTGCCGCTCTCATGGCAGCGCTGGCTTGCCATGGTGGTCCACCTGCTGGTGGCCACCTTCGGCGTGCTGATGGCCAAGAGCGGCTGGCTCTGGGCCACCGGCAAGTGGAACGAGAAGAAGCCGATGCTCTGCGTGCCCGAAGGCGCCGACTACGTGCCCCTGGTGGTGGCCGGCATCCTCATCGTGCTTTTCTGCACCGAACACATCATCGCCCTCTTGCGCGGGCACGAGGTCGCACCCGCATGGAATTGACTGTCCTGGGCGTGAGTTTCACGCTCCTGTTGCTGATGGGCGTTCCCGTCGCGTTCGCCATCGGCCTTTCCTCGGTCGCCACCATCCTGGCCGCGGGCCTGCCGGTCGCCGTCGTCTTCCAGAAGATGGTCGGCGGCATGCAGGTGTTCTCGTTCCTGGCCATTCCCTTCTTCATTTTCGCCGGCGAGTTGATGCTGTACGGTGGTATCGCCGACCGCATCGTGCGGTTCGCCAACAGCCTGGTGGGCCACGTGCGCGGCGGGCTGGGCATGAGCAACGTCGTGGGCTGCACGCTCTTCGGCGGCGTTGCCGGCTCACCCCTGGCCGATGTGTCGGCCATGGGCTCGGTGATGATCCCGCTGATGAAGAAGGAGGGTTACCACGCCGACTACGCGGTGAACGTGACCACCCATGCGGCGCTGGTCGGCGCACTGATGCCGACTTCGCACAACATCATCATCTTCGTGCTGGCGACCACGGGCATCGCGTCGGTCAGCGTGCTCGGCCTGATCGTGGCCTGCCTGATCCCGGCGCTGATCCTCACGCTGTGCAACCTCGCCGCCGCCTACTTCGTCGCGGTGAAGCGCGGCTACCCGACCCGCGGCGACTTCGCCGGCTGGGGCGAGGTCGCGCGCAGCCTGGCCGCCGCCCTGCCCGGCCTGTTCGTGATCTTCATCATCCTGGGCGGCATCCTGTCGGGCGTGTTCACGGCCACCGAGTCGGCCGCCACCGCGGTGCTGTGGGCGCTGCTGGTGACGACGCTGGTCTACCGTTCGCTGACCCGCGAGCACTTCTTCAAGGCCTGCGCCAAGGCCTGCAAGACCACCGGCGTGGTGCTGCTGCTGATCGGCATCTCGGCGGCGTTCGGCTATTTCATGGCGCTGTACGAAGTGCCGCAGAAAACCGGAGAGCTGATGGCGTCCATCAGCCAGACACCTTGGGTGATCTTCCTGATGGTGAACGTGCTGCTGTTCGTGCTGGGGACCTTCCTCGATATGGCGGCGACGATCCTGATCTGCACCCCGATCTTCCTGCCGATCTGCGCGCAGTTCGGCATGAACCCCATGCAGTTCGGCGTGATGATGCTGATCAACTGCGCGCTCGGGCTCAACACGCCGCCCGTGGGGACGACCCAGTTCGTGGGGTGTGCCATCGGCGGGGTGTCGGTAGGAACCGTGATGCGCACCATCTGGCCGTTCTACGGCGGCCTGATCGCCGCGCTCATGCTGGTCACCTACGTCCCGGCGTTCTCGCTGTGGCTGCCTTCGGTCGTCCTGGGAAAGTAGCGGCCCTTGCGGGCGGGGACCGCTGTTTGCCAGAATGGCTTCATGAGCAAACAGCCTCCGCCCGTCTCCGCCAAACCGCCGGCGCAGCTGCGCATCGGTGAACTGGCCCGCCTGTCGGGCCGCAGCGTCCACACCATCCGCTGGTACGAGGCCCAAGGCCTCATGCCCGGTGCGGCCCGCGACGCCGGCGGGCGCCGGGTGTTCAACCAGCTCCACGTGGACTGGCTGGAGCTGATGCACCGCCTGCGCACTTCGGGAATGAGCATCCGCCAGATGCAGGTTTATGCCCGGCAGGTACGCGAAGGCAAGGCGACACTCGCCGCGCGCCAGGCCCTGTTGCGCGAACACCGGGCGCGCGTGGAGCAACAGGTGGCCGATCTCCAGCAGGCGCTGGCGCTGATCGACCGCAAGGTGGCCCTCTACGACAAGTGGATCCGCAAGCACGGGCCCGGGCCGG
>DATHWV010000280.1:0-4696 GCA_035460205.1 Ramlibacter sp. | reverse complement strand
CGCTGCGCCTTTGGACGCGGGCCGCACCTTCGTCGGGTGAAGTGAGGGACTCGACACCGCGCAGCACGCCGCGCGCCTTCAACTGGCCCGCGAACTGGAGCATCCGTTCATAGACGGCCTCGCCCTCGGGCAAGGTGCGCGTCTGTCGCTGGCCAACGGGCTCATGGATCAACAACATGTAGGGCATGTCGGGATGATAAAGCCACTGAAAACTACGCGCTGGCCCCGATCACGTCGAAGAATGTTCGGATCAGCCGCGTGTCCCGCCGTTCCGCCAGGCAGACCACGTGGGCATAGGTGCGGATCGCCGCGTCGCTGATGCGGACGGCATGCAGGCCGGGCCCCGGGACGTATTCAACCTCCGAGACCGCGGCCACGCCCAGGCCCTGCACGACCGCCTCACGAATGATCTCGCGGCTGGCGACTTCCATCACCACATCGGGCTCTACTTTCGCCGCGGCCAGCGCGGATTCGATCGCCTTGCGCGTGGTCGAACCACGCTCGCGCAGGATCAGCCGCTCGCCCTGGAGTTCTGCCGTGCGGATCGTACGGCGCTTGGCGAAGCGATGGGTCGCCGAGCAGAAGATGATGACGGGGTGCTCGCTGTAGGGAACGGAGACGAACCTGCGGTCCTTGAAGACCTGGGCCAACACACCCACGTCGGCGCTGTAATCCAGCAGCCGGTCCAGCACATCCTGCGAGTTGCCCGTGCTGACCGAGATCTTGATGCCGGGGACATGCTGGTGAAAGGCCACCAGCATCCTGGTGACATGTGACGGTCCCACCGCCGCCACACGCAGGTGGCCGGAGCGCAACGCGCCTGCGTCGCGCAGCAACTGCACCGATTCGGCTTCGAGGCTGAAGATCTGCCGCGACATCTGCAGCAGGCGCTCCCCCAATTCCGTGGGCCGCACGCGCCGTCCCGTGCGATGAAACATCTCAACCTTGTAGAGCTCCTCCAGCTGGCCCACCTGCGTGGTCACCGTGGGCTGGCTCACGTTCAGGCTTTCCGCGGCCTTGGTGAAACTGCCGGACGTCGCCACGGCGTGGAAGGAGCGCAATTGTGTCAGGCGCATGAAGGTCTCCCGGGTATTTACCCGGATGAACTATAGACGCACTCAATAGATCGGTCGAAAAACTTGTATTTGTCAAATACGGCACAAAGGGGGAAAGTTGCCCCCAGAGCGTATCCACAACTGATTCAACAGGAGACATCCATGAAGCTGACACGCCGATCCCTGCTGGCAGGCGTACCCGCCCTTCTGGGCGCGCCGCTGGCCGTGACGACATCCACCGCACGCGCAGCGGACATCCTTACCGTCGGGTTGATCCCGTCGGAGGATTCACGCGCGATGATCGCCAACAGCCAGGCCATGATGGACATGCTGTCCAAGGCGCTGGGCATGACCGTGAAGCCTTTCGTGGCCGCCGACTACAACGGCGTGATCGAAGCGCTGCGCTCCAAGCGCCTGGACGTGGCCTACCTCGGTCCGTTCTCCTACGTGCTGGGCACGACGGTCGCCGACATCGAGGCTTTCGCCGTCGCCGAAACCAAGAAGGCCGGCCGGACCTCCTACCGCAGCCAGGTCATCGCCCACAAGGCCAGCGGCATCAAGACGGTGAACGATCTCAAAGGCAAGACCTTCGCTTTTGTCGACCCGAGCTCCACCTCCGGCCACCTGTTCCCCAAGGCCGGCCTGATGAAGGCCGGGCTGGACACCGACAAGGACTTCGGCCGCGTGCTCTTCTCGGGCTCGCACGACTCCAACGCCATCGCCGTGCAGAACCGCAAGGTCGATGCCGCGGCGATCGCCGACCGCATCCTCGATGCGGCCATTGCCAAAGGGCTGGCCAAGCGCGAAGACCTCACGGTGGTCTGGGAATCCGAGCCGATCCCCGAATCGCCCACCGTCTGGCGCAAGGACCTGCCGGCCGACCTGAAAAAGCGCGTGCAGGCCGCCTTCCTGGAAGTCAAGGACATCCCGTGGTCCGACCAGGGGATGCTGAACGGCTTCAAGCCTACCAATGACGCTGCCTACAACGTCATTCGCGACACCGCCAAGCTTCTCAACCTCGACCTGAAGAAGATGAAATGACTCCCAGCCAAGCCGAAACCATGGTCCGGATCAAGGGCCTGTCCAAGCGCTACGGAAATTTCGAAGCGCTGCACCACATCGACCTGTCGGTGCGCAAGGGCGAGTTCCTGGTCGTGCTGGGCGCATCGGGCGCAGGCAAATCCACGCTGCTGCGCTGCATCAACCACCTGACCGAGCCGACCACCGGCGAGATTCACGTCGATGGCGCGCAGTCGCACGGTGACCGCGCCGGGCTGCGCAGCGTGCGGCGCGACGTGGCCATGATTTTCCAGCACTACAACGTCGTGCCCCGGCTGACGGTGCTCAAGAACGTGCTGACCGGCCGGCTGTCGGCCATGCCGGCGGTGATGTCCTGGTTCCAGCTGTTCCCGGCGAAGGACATTGCCATCGCGCGGGAAAGCCTGCGGCGCGTTGGCCTGGAGGCCAAGGCCGATGTGCGCACCGACACGCTGTCGGGTGGCCAGAAGCAGCGGGTCGGGATTGCGCGCGCGCTGGCCCAGCGGCCCAAGGTGATCCTGGCCGACGAGCCGGTGGCCAGCCTCGACCCCAAGACCTCGCGCAGCGTGCTCGGCTGCCTGCGCGAAGCGAGCCGCGAAAGCGGCATCACCGTGATCTGCAACCTGCACCAGGTCGACTACGCCATGGAGTTCGGCGAGCGCATCGTCGGCGTGGCCGGCGGGCGCATCGTGTTCGAGGGACGACCTGACGAACTGACAGAGGAAGTCCTGCACCGCATCTACCCCGAAGGCGTTGAAACCTCCGCCACGGACGTCGTGCCCGCCGCGCAAGTCGCGCAGATCGCCGTCGAACAGGCCTCAACTTCGGCCGCCTTTGCCCTGGAGAAATCATGATTGCCATCGGACGCTACAACCTCCTCGTGGGAGCCAGCGGCGGCAATGCCGGCTGGTGGAAATACCTCGTCGCCGCGGCGGGTGGCATCGGCATCGTCTGGTGGGCCGCCATCGGCAGCCAGGTCAGCGTGTCCGAGCTCTACAAGGGCCTGCCGTGGATCGCCGACTTCCTCTCGCGCATGTTCCCACCCAACTGGGAGTTCGCGAGAAAGCTGGTCACGCCCGCCATCGAGACAGTGCAGATCGCCGTCTGGGGCACGCTGCTCGCCATCGTGCTGGCGGTGCCGGTGTGCTTCCTCGCAGCACGCAACATCTCGCCCAACATCGCCGTATTCCACTTCATGCGGCAGGTGCTCAACATCATGCGTGGCATCAACGAGATCATCCTGGCGCTGATCTTCGTGGCGGCGGTGGGCCTGGGGCCCTTCCCCGGCGTGCTGGCCCTGGGGCTGCATGGCGCGGGCATGCTTGGCAAGTTCTTCGCCGAGTCCATCGAAGACATCGACCAGGGACCGATCGAAGCACTGCGCTCGACCGGCGCCGGTCCCATCCAGACCATCATCTTCGGCGTGATACCGCAGGTGGTCACCGCGTGGATCGCCGTCGTCCTCTACCGCTTCGAGACCAACCTGCGCCAGGCCACCGTGCTGGGCATGGTGGGTGCGGGCGGCATCGGCTTCGAACTGGTGGGCAGCATGAAGCTGTTCCAGTACCAGGACACGGCCACCTGCATCCTCGTGATCATCGCGATGGTGATGGTCGCCGACTACGTCTCCACCCGGCTGCGTGCCTGGATCCAGAAAGGGGCCCGCTGATGGACGCGCGAGTCGAATACGTCGAGGCCAACGGGCGCCGCTATGCCAAGCCCCGGGCGCCGGTGGTCGTGGTCTGCGTCGATGGTTGCGAACCCGACTACGTGACGCAGGCAATCCAGGCGGGCGTGGCACCGTACCTCAAGTCGATGCTGGAGCGCGGCGGCTCGGTGATCGGCGACTGCGTGGTGCCCACCTTCACCAACCCGAACAACGTGTCCATCGTCACCGGCGTGCCGCCCGCGGTGCACGGCATCTGCGGCAACTACTTCTTCGACGTGGGCAGCGGCCAGGAAGTGATGATGAACGACCCCGCCTACCTGCGTGCGCCCACGCTGCTGGCGGCGTTTGCCGAAGCCGGCGCGCTGGTGGCGGCCGTCACGGCCAAGGACAAACTGCGCACGCTGCTGGGCCACGGCCTGAAGGGCATCTGCTTTTCGGCCGAGAAGGCCGACCAGGCCACGGTGGCCAATGCCGGCATCGACGGCGTGCTCGAACTGGTGGGCAAACCCGTGCCTTCGGTCTACAGCGCGGAGCTGAGCGAGTTCGTGTTCGCGGCCGGCGTGCGCCTGCTGCAGACGCGCCGCCCCGACCTGATGTACCTGTCCACCACCGACTACGTGCAGCACAAGTGCGCGCCCGGCACGCCCGAGGCCAACGCCTTCTGCGCGATGATGGACGGCTACCTGGCGCGCATGGATGCGCTGGGTGCGGTGATCGCGATCACGGCCGACCACGGCATGAGCCCGAAGACCGATGCGGCCGGCCAGCCGCGCGTGCGCTACCTGCAGCAGATGCTGGACGGCCTGCTGGGCGAAGGCCAGGCCCGCGTGATCCTGCCGATCACCGATCCGTATGTCGTGCACCACGGCGCGCTCGGTTCATTCGCCACGGTCTACCTGCCCGATGCGGAAAGTACCGATCGTGCCGCGCTGTT
>DATHWV010000279.1:0-5203 GCA_035460205.1 Ramlibacter sp. | reverse complement strand
GTGCGCGGACGGCGGCAACCCGGACCCGACGAGCACGCATGGCAAGAAGCCCGAGGAGGCCAAGGCGCTGGAGCTCAAGGGCTGGGACTATCCGAAGTACCTCGCCGGCCGCACCTATGGCGTGGTGGTGCATGGCGACGTCGAAGGCATCGACGGCGTGCGTCGCGCGCTGTGCGACTGGCTGGACTGGATGGGGCTGACCGATGCCGGCTCGCACTCGCAGCTGGACCGCTACATCGGCTACTACGAGCCCTACGCGACCAGCCATGACGCGCTCGACAAGGACACCGCTGTGCAGGAGGAGGTGCGCAACGTGGCCCGTGCGGTTGCCGCCGCAGTGCGCGAACTGCGTGCCGGCCGGCTGCCGGACCCTGGACGCGAGCTCAAAGCACCACGCCCCAAGTAGCAAGACAAGCCGAGTCACCTGCGCGTCAGCGCGTCACCTGCGCTACTGTCGTGCGCATCCCGCATGCCTAAGCTGGTGCATCCCTCAAGAAGGAGATGCCATGACCAGCGATACCCTCGGCCAGTTGCAGCAACTCGTCCTCGCGATGCCAATGGCGCGCACGCTGGGCCTGCGGTTCATCCACATGGAGCGCGGCCGCACCGTGCTGGAGATCCCGGTGGCCGAGCCCTTCACCTTCCGGCCCGGCCAGTTGCAGGCGACGCCCGTTTTCGCCATCGCTGATTTCGCCGCGGTATCGGCAGCAGGCACCCTGTTGGCGCCCGGCTGGGCCAACGCCACCATCGACGCAACCCTCAAGCTCGTGGGCCCCGCACGCGGCCGCGCGTTGCGAGCGCATGGCCGCGTCATCGACGCCGGCAAGCTCCTCACCGTGTGCGCGGCCGATGTGTTTTCGGTGGACGACGACGGCAACGAGCGGCTGTGCGCAACGCTGGTGGGCACCGCGCGCAACATCGACACCACGCGCGCCAGCTGACACAACACCAGCGCATCGCCAGATACAACGCGACGCACATGGGGAACACATCGGCGGCGTAACCCGGGGAAGTCAGGCTGGCGTCCTACAGGTTTGGGGCGAGCCCGGCAGTACAAGAAAGTCTTCCTTCTTCGAAGACTCCGGACTTCCCATGACAGACACCGTGGCCACCGCACCGCCGTTGACCGTGATGACGGTGAACACCCACAAGGGTTTCACCACCTTCAACCGCAAGTTCATCCTGCCCGAGTTGCGCGACGCCGTGCGCAAGGTGGGTGCGGACGTGGTGTTCCTGCAGGAGGTGCTGGGCACTCACGAGGCGCACGGGAAAAGCGTTGAACGCTGGCCTGAGTCGCCGCACTACGAATTCCTGGCCGACAGCATCTGGCCGCAGTACGCCTACGGCCGCAACATGGTCTATCCCAAGGGCCATCACGGCAATGCGGTGATGTCCAAGTTTCCCATCGTGCACCACCAGAACCACGACGTCTCCATCACCGGCCCCGAGAAGCGCGGCCTGTTGCACTGCGAGTTGCAGGTTCCCGGGCAGACGCAGAACGTGCACGTGATCTGTGTGCACCTGGGGCTCGCCGAGTCGCACCGGCAGCAGCAGCTGGAGCTGTTGTGCCAGATCGTGCGCACCGAGATGCCCGAGGACGCCCCGCTGATCGTCGCCGGCGACTTCAACGACTGGCGCCGGCGCGCGCACGACATCCTGTGGCGCGAAGCGGGTTTGAAAGAAGTGTTCGTCACCGCCTACGGCGAGCCGGCCAAGACCTTTCCGGCGCGCTTCCCCGTGCTGGCGCTGGACCGCATTTATGTGCGCAACGCCTCGGTGCACCTGCCTGTGGTGCTGCCGCGCCGGCCCTGGTCGCACCTCTCCGACCATGCCCCACTGGCCGCCGAGATCCACCTCTGACCCGCCATGAGCAGCAAATGGACCCCCGGCAACGACATCCGCCTCCTTGAAAACGGCGAGGAGTTCTTCCCGCGCGTGTTCGACTGCATTGCCAACGCCAAGCAGGAAGTCGTGCTGGAGACCTTCATCCTGTTCGAGGACAAGGTGGGCCTGCAACTGCACGAAGTGCTGGTCGCGGCTGCGAAGCGCGGCGTGCAGGTGGACATCACCATCGACGGCTTCGGCTCACCCGACCTCTCTGAACAGTTTCTCGGCACGCTGGCCGACGCCGGCGTGCGCGTGCACGTGTTCGACCCGGGCAAGCGCGTCATGGGCTGGCGCTTCAACATGCTGCGCCGCATGCACCGCAAGATCGTCGTGGTGGACGGCACGGTGGCTTTCGTCGGCGGTATCAATTACTCCGCCGACCACCTGGCCGACTTCGGCCCCGACGCCAAACAGGACTACTCCGTCGAAATCCACGGCCCACTGGTGGCCGAGATCCACCGCTTCACCCACACCACACTGGCCCAGGGCCAGCGCTACCAGCGCATGCGGCATTGGTGGCGGCAACGGCGCGCGGTGCGCGCGAACCCGCAGGACCTGCCGGCCGCCGGCGATGCGGCCGCCATGCTGGTGGTGCGCGACAACGGCGAGCATTTCAGCGACATCGAGCGGCACTACCGCATTGCGATCCGTGCGGCCAAACATCGCGTGGTCATCGCGAACGCCTACTTCTTCCCCGGCTACCGGCTGATGAAGGCACTGCGGCGGGCAGCGCGGCGCGGCGTGGACGTGCGGCTGATCCTGCAAGGCCAACCCGACATGCCGATCGTCAAGACGGCCGCGATGATGCTCTACCACCGGCTGATCGGCGCGGGCGTTCGCATCTACGAATACTGCGAGAAGCCTTTGCACGGCAAGGTGGCGTTGATGGACGACGAATGGTCGACCGTCGGTTCGAGCAACCTCGACCCGCTGAGCCTGGCGCTGAACCTCGAAGCCAATGTCATCATCCGCGACCGTGACTTCAACAGCGTGTTGAGCGACCGGCTCGAACACCTGATGCAGCACAGCTGCAAGCAGGTCACGCAGGACGAGCTCGCGCCGCTGCGCGGCTGGACGCTGGCGCGCAGCTTCATCGCCTACCACTTCACGCGCCTGTACCCGGGCTGGGCGGGCTGGCTGCCGCGGCATGTGCCACGCCTGCTGCCGGCGCTGATGAACCGCCTGCGCTCTGATTCGCATTCGCCGCACAAACCGGCAAGGAACGAAGCGTGAACTCCCGCACCTTGCCCCGCAACGCCCTGGTCAAGCCGCGCGCGCGCAGCCCGGCGCCCAGCGCCGCACAGCCGCGCCACGCCCATCCCTGGTGGACCTGGACCAAGCGCGGCCTCACGCTGCTCTTCTTCATCGCAGTTGCCGCGCTGCTGGCCCGCTACGCCCGCAACATCGACTGGGACGATGTGTGGGAATCGATCGTCAACACGCCGACCCCCGCGCTCGTCATCGCCGGCCTGCTCGCCGCCACCAGCCACCTGCTCTACAGCTGCTTCGACCTGATCGGCAAACGCTATACCGGGCATCACCTGCCCGCGCCCACCGTCATGGCGGTGAACTTCGTGAGCTACGCGTTCAACCTGTGTATCGGCTCCATCGTTGGCGGCGTCGGTTTCCGCTATCGCCTCTATTCACGGCTGGGCCTGGGCAAGGGCGTCATCACCCGCATCGTGTCGATGAGCATGCTGACCAACTGGCTGGGCTACAAGCTGCTCGCGGGCCTGCTCTTTCTCATCCATCCGCTGGTGCTGCCGCCGGCCTGGCACATGGGCAACCACGGCCTGCAATGGCTGGGCGCGGCGTTGGTTATGCTCTCGCTGGGCTACATCTACGCGTGCTATCGCTACGGTGACCACACCTGGACGGTGCGCGGCCACGAGCTCTACCTGCCGCCCTGGCGCATGGCTTTGCTGCAGATGCTGGTCTCCTGCGTCAACTGGAGCCTGATGGCCGGCGTGATCTTCGTGCTGCTGCAACAGCGTGTCCCGTACACCGACGTGCTCACCGTGCTGCTCATCGGCGCCATCGCCGGCGTCATTGCGCACGTGCCCGCGGGGCTGGGCGTGTTCGAGTTCATCTTCCTGGCGCTGCTCTCGCACCAGGTGTCCGAAGGAAGGTTGCTGGCCGCGCTGCTGGGCTACCGCGCCATCTACTACATCGTGCCGCTGATGGTGGCCTCGGTGCTGTACCTGGCGATGGAAATCCACGCCAAGAAGCACCCGCGACGAAAGGCAAAGGCCATCTGATGGAAGCGCACCTGGCCAGTGAAACCGACCTTGCAGGCTTCCGCGTGGAAGCGCAGGCGCTGCTGAGCAAGCAGGTGCCGCCCGAGTCGGTGCAATGGCAGACCGCGCGCACCATGGATGCCGACCTGTTCGCCGATCCGGCGAACGCCGCGGACAGCCGACCCCAGTCCGTGCCGAAGGCCGCATCGGCCATCGTGCCCGCTTCGTTCCTCCGGCTGTGCGAGATCGTGGTCCTGCACCACGACGCCGACCGCTTCGCCCTGCTCTACCGCCTGCTCTGGCGGCTGGTGCATGAGCCGGGCCTGCGCAACAACCCGGTCGATGCCGACATGTTGCATGCCCACCAGATGGCGCAATCAGTGAGGCGGGACATCCACAAGATGAAGGCCTTGCTGCGTTTCAACGACGTGCACGAAGACGGCTCGGTCACGATGCAAGCTGCCTGGTTTGAACCCGCGCACCACATCGTCGAGGTGGTGGCGCCGTGGTTTGCCAAGCGCTCGCGCGAGCAGCGCTGGGTGATCTTCACGCCCGAGCGCTCGGTGGAGTGGGATGGCGCGCAGCTGCACTTCGCGCCCGGCCTGCCCCGCTCGGACGCGCCGCCCGCGGATGCGTCGGATTCAGATTGGCTGGCGCGCTACCGCAAGGTTTACTGCAGCACGCCGTCCTGATAGGACGCGCCGAAATACACGTTGACGCTGGCGATGCGGCCGCCCTCGAAGGTGAGGAATTCGGTGTTGCGAAACGTCTTGCCCGCGCTGGTGCACAGGTACGTCACGAAGGCCTTGTCGGTGCCGTCGACCACGATGTTCTCGATGCTCTGTTCACGCGCCGCGTCGCCCTGGGGCCAGCAACGCTCGAAGTAGGTCGCGCGGTCGATGGCGTCGTCGTTGGGGCTGGTGAAGGTGAAGCCGTCCGCCAGCAGCGTCTCGGCCACTTCGCGGTTTTCGCTCTCGTAGGCGCCGAACCAGGCGCGGACAATGTCGTTCAGTGGGGTGTCTTGCATGGTCGATGCTAACCGGCCCATGTAAACATCCCTTTTCTAAGGTTTAGGGCCG
>DATHWV010000278.1:0-5438 GCA_035460205.1 Ramlibacter sp. | reverse complement strand
GCTGCCGCTTCCAGCGAGTTGATCGAGACATTGCCCTTGCCGCTTTCCACATCGGCCAGGAAGCGCTCGGACAGGCCCGAATCGGTAGCCAGTTGCTTGCGCGTCATGCCGCGCCGCGCACGCCATGCCCGCACCCGCGCGCCCAACTCAGGAAGGGTGGACTTGGCGTCAGTGGCGGTGGTCAGTTCCATCTGGGAGACTTTTTTTGCGGGGGACTTGCGTTGCGTCAAGATTGCAGTATACTTCCTGTGATTGCACTGTCAAGCAGTTTATTGCATACGCCACCGGACATCCAGGACGATCGGAAAAGACGATGAAGTTGAAAATCCTCGTGGGCACCATGACCAGCACGGCCGACTATGTCGCCCAGGCCATCCAGATGGATTGTGCCGACCTGGTCGAAGACATCGAAGTGGTCCTGATGGACGGGCAGGACATTTCCACTTTCGATGAGGATGCGCTATATCTCATCTGTTCGTCCACCTACGGTTCGGGCGATGTCCCCGACAACGCACGCGCCCTCTACGACTCGCTCGAGGTGCAGCCCAAGTACCTGGGCCATGTGCGTTACGGCGTGATCGCGCTGGGCGACCGCACCTACCTCAATACCTTCGCCTTCGGCGGCAAGAAGTTCGACGAGCGCCTGCAAGGCCTCGGCGCGCAACGCATCGGCGAAGTCTGGTGCCATGACGCCAGCGCCGGCACGATGCCGGAAGAACTGGGCACCGCCTGGTGCCGCGAATGGCTGGCGCAGGCGCTGGCAACCGCACAGTCCGCCGCCTGACAGCCCGCGTCATGCAAGCCAGCCGCGCCGACCACCGCACCAGCCCGCCGCGGGTCGAGATTCCGCGCGATTACAACGCAGCCCACGACCTGCTCGCGCGAAACGCCTCGCGCAAGGACAAGGCCGCATTCATCGATGCCGCGACCGGCACTCGCCTGACGTATGGCGAACTGGCCGCGCAGGCCCATCGCCTGGCCAATGCGCTGCGCGCACAAGGCTTCGCGCCGGAAACCCGCGTGATGATCGCCATGCTGGACACGCTGGAGTGGCCGGTGGTGTTCCTCGGCTGCATCCTGGCGGGCGTGGTGCCGATTGCCGCCAACACGCTGCTCACGGCGAAAGATTTCGAGTTCATGCTTCGCGACTCCCGTGCGCATGCGCTCTTCGTTTCCAAACCCTTGTTGCCGCTGTTCGAGCCCCTGATGGGCGGCATCCCTTCGCTACGCACACACTTCGTGGGAGGCGACGACGCACCCAACTCCGTGGCTGCGCTCATCCAGTCCGGCTCACCGGAACCGGTGGTGGCCGACACCTGCGCCGACGACGCCTGCTTCTGGCTGTATTCGAGCGGCTCCACCGGCACGCCCAAGGGCACCGTTCACCTGCACAGCCACCTGGTGCAGACCGCGGAACTCTATGGCCGGGGCGTGCTGGGCATCCGCGAGGATGACATCGTGTATTCGGCGGCCAAGCTGTTCTTCGCCTACGGGCTGGGCAACTCACTCACCTTCCCGATGAGCGTGGGCGCCACGGCGGTGCTGCTGCCGACGCGACCCACGCCGGTCGACGTGTTCGGCACGCTGAAGAAATACCAGCCGACGATTTTCTACGGCGTGCCGACGCTCTACGCGGCCCTGCTCGCCGACCCGGCCCGGCCGCAGCGCAAGGACCTGAACCTGCGGGTCTGCGCCAGCGCCGGGGAGGCCTTGCCGGCCGAGATTGGCAAGCGCTGGACCGAGGCGTATGCCTGCGAGATCCTGGATGGCATAGGCTCGACCGAGATGCTGCACATCTTCCTGTCCAACCGGCCCGGCGAGGTGCGCTACGGCACCACGGGCAAGGCAGTGCCGGGCTACGAACTGCGGCTGGTGGCCGATGACGGGCGCGAATGCGCCGACGGCGAGATCGGCGAGCTGCAGATCAGCGGCCCGAGTGCCGCGCTGATGTACTGGAACAGCCGCGCAAAGACGAAGTCGACCTTCGCGGGCGAGTGGACGCGCAGCGGCGACAAGTACACGCGCGACGCGGACGGCTATTACACCTACGGCGGGCGCACCGACGACATGCTCAAGGTCGGCGGCATCTACGTCTCACCCTTCGAGGTGGAGGCCTGCCTGATGACGCATGGCGCGGTGCTGGAAGCCGCCGTGATCGGCGTGGCCGACACCGACGAGTTGGTCAAGCCCAAGGCCTTCGTGGTGCTCAAGGCCGGCCAGGCGGCGTCGACGGAGGATTTGCAGGCGCACGTGAAGGGCCTGCTGGCGCCCTACAAGTACCCGCGCTGGATACAGTTCGTGCCCGAACTGCCCAAGACCGCCACTGGCAAGATCCAGCGTTTCAAGCTACGGGCGGCCGGCCCCCACAGTGGCTGACGCCGCCGCGAATCCGGGAAAGCCATGGTATGCAGCGGGCACGCCGCAGGGTAAAAATGCTTTAGGCCTAAATTAAATTCCCGCACCGTCAACAAAAAGGAAATCCCATGACCACACGCCGCCTCGTCCTCACCCGCAGTGCCGCCATGGTGGGCGCCGCCTCCACCGGCCTGCTGCTCCCGGAGATCGTTCGCGCGCAGGGGAACAAGGTGCGCGTCGGCCTGATGCTGCCGTACACCGGCACCTTTGCCCAGCTGGGCGTGGCCATTGAAAACGGTGTGCGCATGGCCATCAACGAGAAGGGCGGCAAGCTGGGCGGACGCGAGATCGAATGGTTCAAGGTGGACGACGAAGCCGAGCCGTCCAAGGGCGTCGAAAACGCCACCAAGCTGGTGCAGCGCGACAAGGTCGACGTGCTGATCGGCACCGTGCACTCCGGCGTGCAGATGGGCATCCAGCGCGTTGTGCGCGAAAGCGGCACGCTCTGCCTGATCCCGAACGCCGGCGTGCATGCTGCCACCCGCGCCCTGTGCGCACCCAACGTGTTCCGCACCAGCTTCACCAACAGCCAGCCGACGCTGGCGCTGGGTCAGGCGATGATGGCCAAGGGCCACAAGAAAGCCGTCTGGATCACCTGGAAGTACGCTGCCGGCGACGAAGCCTTTGAGGGCTTCAAGGAAAGCTACACCAAGTCGGGCGGCACTATCGTCAAGGAACTGGGCCTGCCCTTCCCCAACGTCGAGTTCCAGGCGCTCCTGACCGAGATCGCGTCGCTCAAGCCGGACGCGGTGGCCTGCTTCTTTGCCGGTGGCGGCGCCGCCAAGTTCATCAAGGACTACGCGGCTGCGGGCCTGAAGGGCAAGATCCCGCTATATGGTTCCGGTTTCCTGACCGAGGGCGTGCTGGACGCTGCCGGCCCCGCTGCTGACGGCATCATCACGACCATGCACTACGGCGATTCGCTGAACACGCCGCGCGACAACCAGTTCCGCCTGGAGTACGCCAAGACCTTCCGCATGCAGCCCGACGTGTATGCGGTGCAAGGCTACGACACCGGCCTGCTGCTGTCCCAGGGCATGGCTGCCGTCAAGGGCGACATCAACGCGAAGGAAGCGCTCTACAAGGCGATGGAAACCGCCACCATCGACAGCCCGCGCGGCAAGTGGAAGATGAGCAAGGCGCACAACCCGATCCAGGACATCTACCTGCGCGTGGTGGAGAACAAGGAGAACAAGGTGCTGGGCGTCGCCGCCAAGGCGCTGTCGGACTCCGGCGCCGGCTGCAAGATGGCCTGAACACCCCGGCCTGCAACAATGGGAGGTTAGCGCCTCCCATTTTTTTCGCCCACCGCGCCATGACACTCGCCACCTACCTCCTCTACGTCGCCGCCGTCGCCCTGCTGATCGTCACGCCGGGCCCGACCATGCTCATGTGCATGACCAATTCGCTGAACCACGGGCCGCGTCGCGCGATGACTTCCGTCGCCGGCGCGGTGACGGCCGTCCTGTGCGTGATGGTGCTGTCCGCGATGGGCCTGGGCGCCCTGCTCGCCACCTCCGAGACGGCCTTCACCATCGCCAAGGTCGTGGGCGCTGCGTATTTGATCTGGCTGGGCATCAAGACTTTTCGCAGCACCGCTGTGTTGAGCGTTGAGGAAGAAGGCGCAAGCCCGAAGCAGCGCTCCTTCTACCTGCAGGGCTTGCTGGTGGGCGCAAGCAACCCGAAGGCGGTGCTGTTCTTCGCGGCGTTTTTCCCGCAGTTCCTGAACCCCGCGGCACCCATCGTGCCGCAGTTCGCCTTGCTGGCCCTCACGTTCATGGCGTTCGAGTTCACCGTACTCACGCTGTGCGCGCTGGGTGTCGCGCGCCTGATGCCGCTGCTGCGCGCCAGCGGCCCGGTGCGCTGGATCAACCGGGTCTGCGGCGGGCTGTTCACGCTGATGGGTGGCTTGTTGCTGCTGACGCGCCGCTCTGCCTGAACCTAGATGGATCTCGCGAATTTCCTGATCCAGCTGCTCAACAGCGTGCAGTACGGGCTGCTGCTGTTCATGCTGGCGGCCGGCCTGACGTTGATATTCGGCATCATGGGCGTGGTCAACCTGGCGCATGGCAGCTTCTACATGTTGGGCGCCTACCTGGCCTGGTCGCTTTCGAGCATGACCGGCAGCTTCACGCTGGCCATCATCGGCGGCGCGGTGCTCTCGGTGGCGTTCGGCCTGGCGCTGGAGTGGCTGTTGTTTCGCCACTTCTACCAGCGCGACCACCTCGACCAGGTGCTGCTCACCTTTGGCCTGATCTACATCTTCGAAGAGGCGCGCTCCATCCTGTGGGGTGACGACGTGCACGGCGTCAAGATTCCCGAGCTGTTGTCGGCGTCGATCGAGCTGACCGACAACCTCTCCTACCCGGTGTACCGCCTGTTCATGTCGGGCGTTTGCATTGCGCTCGCCGTGGGCCTGTACCTGCTGATCTCGAAGACGCGGCTGGGCATGAAAATCCGCGCCGGCGCGTTTAACCGCGACATGACCGAATCGCTGGGCATCAACATCAAGCTGATCCACGCCATCGTGTTCGCCATCGGCGTCGCGCTGGCCACCGTCGCCGGCATGATCGCTTCGCCGATCTCCAGCGTGTATCCGAACATGGGCTCGCAGGTGCTGATCATGTGCTTCGTGGTGGTGGTGATCGGCGGCATCGGTTCGGTGCGCGGCGCCTTGATCTCCGCGCTGCTGGTGGGCCTGGTCGATACCTTCGGCAAGGTGCTGCTGCCGCAGGTAGCCGGCATGCTCGTCTACATGTTGATGGCAGCGGTGCTGCTCTGGAAGCCGGAAGGCCTCTTTAAACAATGATGGCCAAGGCTCATCTCGAGGTGCTGCCGCGCAGCCTGCAGGTCTTGCTGGGCATGGGCCTGGTCGCGCTCGTCGTGTTCCCGTTCGTGGGCACCGATTTCTACGCGCAGATGGTGGCACGCATGATGATCCTCGCGATCTTCGCGATGAGCCTCGACCTGCTGCAAGGCGTCACCGGCCTGGTGTCGTTGGGCCATGCCGCCTTCTTCGGCCT
>DATHWV010000277.1:0-9262 GCA_035460205.1 Ramlibacter sp. | reverse complement strand
GCCGGTGATCGCGAGCACGATCACCCAGAACAGCACGAACCACCAGAACTCGGGTCGCGCGGCCCGGCCGTTGAAGTCGGCGTATTTGTTGAAGCAGGTCTTGACTGCCTTTTGTAGATCATCCATCGGTGCGGTCCTCTTGAGTGCACGGGAAGGGTCCCGCGCGGATGATATGCGCTGCGAGGCCGGCCGCAAAGCCCGGCAGGGCTTTAGTCCCGGTCGATCATCCGCCGCAGCAAGCCGGCCGTGGAAGCGTCGAGGCCGTCCACGTCGCCACTGGCCAGGCGCGGGGTGATGTCCCTGGCCAGCACCTTGCCCAGTTCCACGCCCCATTGGTCGAAGCTGTTGATGCCCCAGAGCGAACCGCTGGTGAAGACGCGATGTTCGTTGAGCGCGAGCAGCGCGCCCAGGCTGGTCGGCGTGAGCGCCTCCAGCAGGAAGAAGCTGCTGGGTCGGTTGCCGGGGAAATTGCGGTGGCCGCCCGCGTCGCCTTGCCCCTGCATCAGTGCCTGGGCTTGCGCCAGGACGTTGGCCAACAACTGTTCGTGATGGCCGGCCAAGGTGTGGCTGGCGCGCTTCACCGCGATGAACTCGACCGGGACCACGTCGGTGCCCTGGTGCAGCATCTGGAAATATGCGTGCTGCCCATTCGTGCCCGGCTCCCCCCACAGTACCGGCGAGGTGGCGAATGCCAGCGGCCTGCCCTGCGCATCGACACGTTTTCCGTTGCTCTCCATCTCCAGCTGCTGCAGGAAGGCCGGCAGCCGGCGCAATGCGCTGTGGTACGGCGCGATGCTGCGGCTGGTGAAACCGTGGAAATTGCGGTACCAGACATCGAGCAGGCCGAGGCGCACCGGCAGGTTGCGCTCCAGCGGCGCGGTAGCGAAGTGACGGTCCATGTCGTGCGCCCCCGCCAGCAGCTCGCGAAAGCCCTGCGCGCCGATCGCGATGGCGATCGGCAGCCCAATGGCCGACCACATCGAATAGCGGCCGCCCACCCAGTCCCAGAAGCCGAATGTGGTGCTGATGCCGAACTCGCGCGCGGCTTCGACGTTGGTGGTGAGCGCCGCGAAATGCGCGCCAATGTCGCGCCCGCCTTGCGCCTCGAACCATGCCTTGGCCGAGCGCGCGTTGGTCATCGTCTCGATGGTGGTGAAGGTCTTCGACGCGACGAGGAACAGCGTGCTTTCGGGACGCACCCTGGTGAGCAGGCTCGCCAGCTCGTGGCCGTCGACATTGGAGACAAAGTGGAAGCGCTTGCCCGGCAGCACGAATCCGTCCAGTGCCGCGACCGCCATTTGCGGCCCGAGGTCCGACCCGCCGATGCCGATGTTCACGATGTCGGTGATCGCCGTGTTGGCCCGCGCCGCCTCGGCAAAGTCCAGCATGGCGTCGAGCGTGGCGTGCACTTGCGCCAGATCAGGATCGGCGCTGGCGCCCTTGGGCGCGCGCAGCAACCAGTGCTTCACCGCGCGCTGCTCGGTGTTGTTGACCGCCTGGCCGGCGAACATGGCATCGCGGTGCGCCGCGAGCCCGCACTCGCGCGCGAGTTGCAGCAGCAGCGCCTCGGCCTGCGCATCGACCAGGTTCTTGGAAAGATCCGCAAACACGTGCGGCGCTTCCTGGCTGAACGCATCGACACGATCCGCGTCACGCCGGAAGGCCTCGCGCAGGTCGAAGCCCGACCCGGCCACGCTGTAGTGCTTGCGCAGGGCGTCCCATGCCGGGGCGCGGTCGCAACGAAGCCGGGAGATTTCGGTGCTCATGCCGAGGCGGCTTTCATCAGCGCTTCGAGCTTGACCGCATCCGCCGCGAACGCGCGAATGCCTTCGGCGAGTTTTTCCGTCGCCATGGCGTCTTCGTTCATGACATAGCGGAACGCCACTTCGTCGTAGTTGACCGGCGGCAAGTCCATCGCCCGCGCATGGGCGGGATCGAGCACGCGTTCCACGGGTGCTTCGCTGGCGGCGAGTTGCGCCAACAACTCCGGGCTGATGGTGAGCAGGTCGCAGCCGGCCAGCGCGATGATCTGCCCCAGGTTGCGAAAGCTCGCGCCCATCACCTCGGTGGCAATGCCGAAGTGCTTGTAATGGTGGTAGATCTGCCGCACCGAACGCACGCCAGGGTCGTTGGCGCCCGCGTTGGCCGCCTCGTCCCAGCCCGCGCCGGCCGACTTCTTGTACCAGTCGTAGATGCGGCCGACAAAAGGCGAAATCAGCTGGACCTTGGCCTGGCCGCAGGCCACCGCCTGGCAGAAGGAGAAGAGCAGCGTGAGGTTGGTGTGGATGCCGCGCTCCTCCAGCATGCGCGCCGCCTCGATGCCTTCCCAGGTCGCCGCCACCTTGATGAGCACGCGGTCGATGTGGATGCCTTCGGCCTGGTACAGCTCGATGATGCGTTCACCGCGCGTAAAAGTGGCCATGGTGTCGAAACTCAGCCGCGCATCCACTTCGGTGGAGACACGGCCCGGGATGATGGACAGGATCTCGGAGCCGAAGCGCACCAGCAGCCGGTCCATCGCCTCGTCCAGGGGTTTGGTCCGGAAGCGTTCCATCGTCTCCTTGAGCAAGGGCGCGTACTCGGGCTTCTGCACTGCCTTGAGGATGAGCGAGGGATTGGTGGTGGCATCCTGCGGATGGAACTGGGCCAGCTGCCGGAAGTCGCCGGTGTCGGCGACCACGGTGGTGAATCGCTTGAGCGCGTCGAGTTGATTCATGCGGGCATTATCCAGTGCCGGGCCCGCGCGTGGCGTCGTTGCCGTTACGAAACCTGCACGACCGACACGCCATGGTCAGCCAGGCCCAGGCCCACGTCGCTGCCCACCTCCAGCACACGGGCCAGGTCGGCCGACACCACGAAGATCGGGCCGAGCTCGGTCTCGAAGGTGTATTCGTAGTTGCTGCCGAGGTACGCGAGCTTGGCCAGGCGCGCGCCCAGCCCGGTGCCGGGCGGCCCGATGTGCCAGGCCTCGGGCCGCACTGCCACTTTCACGGCGCCTTCATTCATGCCCACGCGCGGGCGGATGCGCAGCGGTCCCAGCGCCACGGTGCCGGCGGCGTCCGCCTTGGCGGGGAACAGCATCGCCTCGCCCATGAAGCCGGCAACGAACTCGGAGGAAGGAAACTCGTACAGGTCCTGCGGCGACCCTTGCTGCGCGATGGTGCCGTGGTCCATCACGATGATCTGGTCGCTCACGGCCAGGGCTTCGCTCTGGTCGTGCGTGACGTAGGCCACGGTGAGCTTGAGCCGCTGCTGCAGCGAGCGGATTTCCTCGCGCATCTCGCGCCGCAGGCGTGCGTCGAGGTTGGAGAGCGGCTCGTCGAACAGCAGCACCGCAGGCTCCAGCACCAGCGCGCGCGCCAGCGCCACCCGCTGCTGTTGGCCGCCCGAGAGCTCGCTCGGCAGGCGTTCATCGAAGCCGACCAGGCCCACATTGCGCAAGGCCTCCACTGCACGCGCCATCGCCTGCGCCTTGGGGATGCCCGACATCTTGAGGCCGTACATGACGTTTTCCACCACGTCCATGTGGGGGAAGAGCGCGTAGCTCTGGAACATCATGCTGACGTTGCGGTCGGCCGGGCCCAGCGTGGTGACGTCGCGGCCGTCGACCATGATGGTGCCCGAGGTCGGCGACTCCAGCCCCGCGATCATGCGCAGCGTGGTGGTCTTCCCGCAGCCCGAAGGCCCGAGGATGGTGGTGAGCGTGCCGCGCGGCACGATAAAGCTGATGCCCTTGACGGCCAGCGGCGCTTTCGGGTCGGCGCTGTAGCGCTTGGTGACGTTGCGGAACTCGATGCCCGCGTTGCCGGAATCACTCATGTCATGCCCTGGGTCGAGGTAAGGGGTGGCGCCTTGGGGGCGGCCTTGCGGCGGCCGAGCTTGCGCTCGCCCACCAGGTACTGGATCAATGCGGTGGCCGCACTCATGAGCAGGATGAGCACCGTGCAATAGGCCAGCGCCACGCCGTAGTCGCCGTTGCCGACGCGGCCGATGATGTAGGTGGTGGCCAGTTCGTTCTCGGCCGTGACCAGGAAGATCACCGCCGACACCGTGGTGATGGCGCGCACGAAGCTGTAGACCAGCGCGGCCACCAGCGCCGGCTTGAGCAGCGGCAGCACGACGTGACGCAGCGTCTGCATGCTGGACGCTCGCAGCATGATGGAAGCTTCGTCCAGCGATTTGTCCAGCTGCTTGAAAGCGGCGGTCCCGGCCCGCACGCCCACCGGCAGGTTGCGGAACAGGAAGCACAGCACGATGATGAGGCCGGTGCCGGTCAGCTCGAAGGGCGGGACGTTGAAGGCCAGGATGTAGCTCACGCCCAGCACCGTGCCCGGAATCGCAAAGGCCAGCAGCGCGGAAAATTCGAACAGGCCCTGTCCCTTGAACTCGGTGCGCGCCAGCAGGTAGGCGATCATCAGGCCCAGCGCGGCGGTGAGCGGCGCGGAGATCGCCGCCAGCTTGATGGTGGTGAAGAACGAGTTCCACGCCGTGCCGGTCCAGACCATCCCGAACTGCCCCCACTCCAGCGAGAAAGCCGTGCGGAAGTGATTCAGCGTCAGGGTGTAGTCGCGGCCCCAGGTCTGCACGAAGCCCCCGGCGAACGCAAACAGGTAGAGCACCAGGGTGAACGCAATCCAGGGCAGCGCCACGCTGTTCACCACGCGGCGCACGCGCGGCGGCAAGGCCATCGCGACGCCGCCGTCGCCCTTGCCGCTGACGGTCGTGAAGTTCTGCTTGCCGAGCGCGGCCCGCTGGATGGCAAACACCGCCAGTGCGAACATGGTGAGGATCAGTGCCAGCGACGCTGCGCGTCCCTGGTCGTACTGCGCGCCGACGATCGCGAAGAAGATCTCGGTGGACAGCACCGAGAACTGGCCCCCGACCACCACCGGGTTGCCGAAGTCGGCCATGCTTTCGATGAAGCCGACGAGGAAGGCGTTGGCCAGGCCGGGCGCGAGCAGGGGCAGCGTCACCGTCATGAACGTGCGCTGCGGACTGGCGCGCAAGGTCTGCGCCGCCTCCTCCAGGCTGGGCGACACACCTTGCACGACACCTCGCATGATCATGAAGGCGATGGGCGTGAAGGCAAATGTCTGCGCGATCCACACGCCGAACCAGCCGTAGAACCAGCGCGAAGGCGTGACGTCGAACACCGATTCCAGCAACTGGTTGACGATGCCGGCGCGGCCGAACAGCAGGATCAGGCCCAGGCCCACCACGAAGGGCGGCGTGATGATGGGCAGCATCGCCACGACGTTCAACGCCCGGCCGTAGCTCTTGCCGGAGCGCTCGGCCATCAAGGCCATCAAGGTGCCCAGCAAGGTGGTGGTGGTCGCGGTGAGCAGGCCGAGGAACAGCGTGTTCCATGCCACGCCGCAGCGCACGCCACCCCACAGGCAGCTCAGGCCGAAGTTGCGTTCGCTCGCCACCCGCTCCCACATGGCGCCGACGGCGAACTGCCCGTCTTCGGTGAGCATCGCGCTCGACAGGGCCTTGAGCACCGGGAAGAGGATGAACACCGCCATCAGCGTGCCGCAGCAGACCACTGCCGCGGCAATGAACATGTCGCCCTTGAAGAAGCCGCGGCGCGCGATGCCGAAGGCGGTGATCACCACCAGCGAAGCCAGCGCGACGAAGCCGCCCCAGCCCATGCCGAACTGGTTCTTGCCCAGTTCGCCGAACACACCGGCGAGCAATGCGCTGTTCCAGCCCTTGGCGCCGATGAGAAAGCCGCATAGCGCCAGGCCCACGCCGCCCACGACACCGCCTGCGATGAGCCAGGTCCCTTGGGTTCGCCCGGGCTCGCGCATGGCGCCGACCCCTGCGATGCCGAGGCCGGCCAAGCCGAGCAGAAGCCACACGCGCCCATGGCGCAGCGCCTGCACGATGCCATTGGCGGTGTCGTCACCGCCGAACACACCGGGGATGGCCATCAACCCGTTGCCGTCCTGCATGGCGTACCAGGGCAGCAGCAGGTAGCCGAGCAGCCCGAGCACGAGCCAGGCCCGGATGGCGGTGTTACCCATGCGGTTCTAGCGCGGCAGCGAGTTCACTTCTTTTTCCCAGCGCGAGATCAGGCGCCGCCGCTCGGCGCTGGCGCCGTACTTCGCGTAGTCGTAGTTGATGAACTTGATCTTGCGGAAGTCCGGCACGTTCGGGTCGATCTTCGCCGCCTTGTTGGACGGTACCTGGAACGACTTGGCGGCGAACGCGATTTCCTGCGCGCTGGGCGTCAGCGCCCACTCGTAGAACTTCTTCGCCGCCTCCATGTTGCGCGCACCCTTGATGATGCTCATGGAGCCGATCTCGGCGCCGGTGCCATCAGTGGGGGTGATCGTTTCGACCGGGAAGCCCTGCATCTTCTCGCCCGGGCCGTCGTGCACGAAACTGATCGAGACGGCCGTCTCGCCGCGGGCGACCGCCTTGATAGGCGCCGTGCCGGAGCGCGTGTACTGGCTCACGTTCTTGTGGATGGCCTTGAGGTACTCGTAGGCCTTTTCCTCGCCCATCAATTGCACCAGCGTCGCGATCATGGTGTACGCGGTTCCGCTGGAGGCGGGATTGGCCACCTGGATCTCGCCCTTGTATTCGGGCTTGAGCAGGTCGGCCCAGGTCTTGGGCACGTTCATCTTCTTTTTCTTGAGCAGCTCGGGGTTGTAGCCAAAGCCCAGCGGCCCGGAATAGATGCCCACCGTCTTGTAGCCGGACTGCTGGGCCTGCTGCTGCGCCCAGGCGTGCAACTGCGGCAGGGTCGGCGACTTGTATTCCAGCGACAGGCCTTGCTCGGCCGCTTGCAGGTGCGGGTCGCCGGTGCCGCCGAACCAGATGTCGGTCTTGGGGTTGTCCTTTTCGGCGATCAGTTGCGCCAGCGCCTCGCCCGACCCCTTCAGCGACATGCTCACCTTCGTGCCGGTGGTGCGCGAATAAATGGTGGCGATGTTGTTGCACCAGTCGGCCTGCACCGAGCAGATGATGTTGACCTGGCCCTGCGCAGCCGCGCCGATCGACAGGCCGGCCAGCGCCGCGGCCGCGAGATACTTCTTCATGGGGTCCCTCTTTAGTAACTGGATTACGGCACCAGCATAGCGGGCTGTTTCACCCGCATTGCATGGGGAAAACACCAGTCGAGGCAGGGCCTGGGGGCCGGTCACAGACGGTTTCCGGCCCAGCCATGAAACTAAGTTACATTACCGTTTCGCACTCCAAGAACCGACCATGAGCTTCGATCTTGTCCTGTTCGGCGGCACCGGTGACCTGGCCTGGCGCAAGCTGATGCCGGCGTTGTTCCAGGCCTTCCGCCACGGCACCCTGCCTGAAGGCGGGCGCATCATTGGCGTCGCGCGCGACGACCTCTCCGATGCCCAGTACCGCGCATTGATCCGTTCCCGTTTCGACGAGGTGGACCTGTCCAAGCGACCCTCGCCGGAGGAGTTCGACCGGTTTGCGGCGTTACTTCATTTCCTGCGCATGGACCTGTCGAAACCGCAGGATTTCCAGCGGCTTGCCGCCACATTGCGCGAGCGCAACGCGGACACGGTGGTGATGTACCTGGCCACCGCACCGTCGCTCTTCACCGTCGCCTGCGAGCAGCTCGCCGCCGCCGGCCTGAACACACCGAACACACGGCTGGTGCTGGAAAAACCGCTGGGCCACGACCTGGCTTCCAACCGCGCCATCAACGAGGCCGTGCGCCGCACGCTGAGCGAAAAGCAGATTTTTCGCATCGACCATTACCTGGGCAAGCCGTCGGTGCAGAACCTGTTCGCCCTGCGCTTCGGCAACTCGCTGTTCGAGCCGCTGTGGCGGCGCGAGACCATCGCCAACATCCAGATCACCATCGCGGAAGACCTGGGTGTCGAAAAGCGCGGCGCCTTCTACGACAACACCGGCGCGCTACGCGACATGGTGCAGAACCACGCGCTGCAGCTGCTGTGCGCGGTGGCGATGGAGCCGCCCATCAACTCGCATGCCGACGCGATCCGCGACGAAAAGCTCAAGGTGCTGCGCTCGCTCAAGCCGTGGACGCCCGAGACGCTGGGCCAGCACGTGGTGCGCGGGCAGTACACCGCGGGCACGATCAACGGCGAACCGGTTCCGGCCTACCGCGACGAGCCCGGCGTCAACCGGGACAGCACGACCGAGACGTTCGTCGCGCTGCGCACGGAGATCGCCAACTGGCGCTGGGCGGGCGTGCCGTTCTACATCCGCACCGGCAAGCGCCTGGCGGGCCGCGACGCACGCATCATCCTGAACTTCCGGCCGGCGCCGCATGCGATCTTCCGCTCGCCGCTGGGCGCCGCCAACCGGCTGGTGATCCACATGCAACCCAAGGACGGGCTGGAACTGCACCTGCTGGCGCAGGGCCAGGACAACCGCCAGCGCACCAAGGGCACGGCGCAATCGCTGGCGCCGGTGCACCTGGACCTGGATTTCGACAAGCGCTTCGGCACGGAACGCGTCGGTGCGTACGAGCGGCTGCTGCTCGACGTGATCGACGGCCGCCTCAACCTGTTCGTGCGCAGCGACGAGCAGGAGGAAGCGTGGCGCTGGGTCGAGCCCATCATGGAGTCCTGGCGCAACGATGCGTCCGGACCCCGCCCCTATGCCGCCGGTACCTGGGGGCCCAGCGCCGCCAGCGCGATGATCGCCCGCGACGGCTACTGCTGGAGCGAAGAATGTTGACATCATGCTAGACCGCATCAAGGCATCGTTGCCGTCCCTTGCCCCCGCCGAGCAGCGCGTCGGCAAGCTCGTGCTGAGCGACCCGCGCGCGTTCGCCAACCTGCCCGTGAGCGAGCTGGCGGACCGTGCGCATGTGAGCAAGCCCACCGTCGTACGCTTCTGCCGCAGCATCGGCTACGACGGCCTGTCCGATTTCAAGCTCAAGCTCGCGGGCAGCGTGAGCGAAGGCGTGCCCTTCATCCACCGCAGCGTGGATGTGGACGACAAGACCAGCGACGTGCTGGTAAAGGTGATCGACAACACCGTTGCGGCTTTCCTCAAGTACCGCAACGACGCATCGGCGTTCGCCATCGAACGCGCGGTGGAGGCACTGGCCGGCACGTACAAGACCGGCCGGCGCATCGAGTTCTACGGCGCCGGCAACTCGGGCATCGTCGCGCAGGACGCGCAGCACAAGTTCTTCCGGCTGGGCGTCAACACCATCGCCTACAGCGACGGCCACATGCAGGTGATGAGCGCCTCGCTGCTGGGTCCGGGCGACTGCCTGGTGGTGATCTCCAACTCGGGGCGCACTCGCGAC
>DATHWV010000276.1:0-2980 GCA_035460205.1 Ramlibacter sp. | reverse complement strand
CGCATGCCGATCCACAGGCCGTCGGGCTGCGCGAACTTGTCGTTGTTGTCGGAGCGGATCGTCATCCACTTCACCGGTCCGGTCACCTCGTCGCCCGCAGCGTTCTTGGGCGCGTTCAGCGACTTCAGGTAAGGCCCGGTGCCTGAGAACTCGTTGCCTTCGTTGACCCCGGGAATGGCTTGCACGCCATGGTTGGGCGTGCCGCCCAGGATGGCGTGGCTCACGGTGCGGTCGCCGCCGCCGGTGAGGATGTAGCTGCGGATCGCATTGCCGCCGCGCGAGTTGCCCATCAGCACCACCTGGCTGGCGCCGGTGGCCTTGAGCACCGCCTCGACTTGCGCCTTCAGGTAAGCCGCATGCTCCGCAGCCGACGTGCGGCCCGGTTGCGGCTTCGTGTCGTCGTCGCGGGCGAGCGGATAGGGCGTATCGATCGCATGCAGCCGGCTGCGTGGCCAGCCATTGGATTCGAATCGCCACATCGTGGTCTGCCACAGGCCCGCGGTGTCGCCGTTGCCGTGGACGAAAACAATGGGTGGGTGCGCATCCTGCAGCGAAACGCTGCTGGCGCATCCGGCGAGGATGATGGCGGCAAGGCCAAGTAGGGCACGGCGCAAGATCATGGTGTCTCCGATGGCAAAAAAGAAAAAGCCCGCGGGCTTTCGGCGCGGGCTTGGTTCTGGCTCGTGTCCGTCTTAAGCGAACACGCCCGCTGTGTCCTGCATTCTTTCCGAGACTTCACCGAGGTGGTGCAGGGTATCCCCGAAGGACAGCTCCAGCTGGGTGAGCTTCTTGAAGTAGTGGCTGCCGATGTACTCGTCGGTCACGCCGATGCCGCCGTGCAGCTGCACCGAGTTCTGGCCGATGAAGCGCATGGACACACCCAGCTGGTACTTGGCGCGCGCCATGGCGCGGCGGCGCTCTTCGGTCGGCGCGTTCAGTTTGAGCGAAGCGTAGTAGCTCATGGAGCGGGCCAGCTCGAGCTGCATCTTCATGTCGGCGACGCGATGGCGCAGCGCCTGGAAGGTGGCCAGCGTCACACCGAACTGCTTGCGCGTATTCATGTACTCCACGGTGACGGCCATGGTCTTGTCCAGCACGCCAACCGCTTCGGCGCAGCTGGCCGCGATGCCGATGTCCACCGCGTGTTCCAGCGCCACGATGCCGTCGGCCGCCACCAGCGCCGCCGGGGCCGCCTGGAAAGTAACTTCAGCGGCGCGTGCGCCTTCCTGCGTGCCATAGCCACGGGTGGTGACACCCGCTGCCTCGCGCTCCACCAGGAACAAGGCAAGCTTGCCGTTGGCCTTTGCGGGCACGAGGAAAGCATCGGCCTGGTCGCCGGCGGGAACCACGCTCTTGGCGCCGGTCACGGTCCACTTGTCACCGGACTGCGCGGCCTGGGTGTCGCAAACGTCGAGGCGGTAGCGCGCCTTGCGTTCCTGCTGCGCCAGCACGACCAGCGCCTCGCCCGCTGCGATCTTCGGCAGCCAGGCGGCCTTCAGTTCCTGCGGTGCGTAGCCGTTGAGGATGCCGGCGGCGACCAGTGTCTGGCCCAGCGGCTCCAGCACGATGCCGCGGCCCAGTTCTTCCATCACCACCATGCCTTCGACCGGGCCCATGCCCATGCCGCCGTGCTCCTCGGGCACGTACAGGCCTGTGAGGCCCAGTTCAGCCAGTTCGGAATACGCCCCGCGGTCGAAGCCGCCGGCTTTCACGCTGGCAGTACGGCGCTCGAAGCTGTAACCCTTGTCGACCCACTTGCGCACTGCGTCGCGAAGTTGTTCCTGGTCATCGGAAAAATCGAAATCCATTTGTATCCCCTTAGCCGAGCACGGTCTGCGCGACGATGTTCCGTTGAACTTCGTTCGAGCCGCCGTAAATCGTTGTCTTGCGAAGATTGAAGTAGGTCGAAGCCAGCGGTGCGCAGTGCGCCGCACCGACGAACTCGCCTTGCCATCCGGCGTTCATCGCCTCGTGGATGAAGGGCACGGCATAGGGGCCGGCGGCCAGCATCATCAACTCGCTATAGCGTTGCTGGATCTCGCTGCCCTTGATCTTCAGGAGGCCCGCGATGTCCAGCGAGTTCTTGCCCGACTTCTCGGCGGACAGCACACGCAGCACCAGCATTTCCAGCGCCACCACATCGACTTCCAGCTTGGCGATCTCATCGCGGAAGCGGCGGTCTTCGTACACGCCCTCGGCTTTCGCGATGCGCTTGACGCGCTCGAGCTCGCGCTTGGCGCGGTTGACATCGGCGATGTTGGTGCGCTCGTGCGAGAGCAGGTGCTTGGCATAGGTCCAGCCCTTGTTCTCCTCGCCGATCAGGTTCTCCGCCGGCACTTCGACGTTGTCGAAGAACACCTCGTTCACTTCGTGCTCGCCGTCCAGCATGATGATGGGACGCACCGTGACGCCTGGCGACTTCATGTCGATCAGCAGGAACGAGATGCCGGTTTGCGGCTTGCCTTCGGTGCTGGTGCGCACCAGGCAGAAGATCCATTCGCCGAACTGGGCGAGGGTGGTCCAGGTCTTCTGGCCGTTGACGATGTACTTGTCACCCTTGCGTTCTGCGCGGGTCTTGAGCGATGCGAGGTCCGAGCCCGAACCCGGTTCGCTGTAGCCCTGGCTCCACCACACTTCGCCGCTGGAGATGCCGGGCAGGAAACGCTGCTGCTGCTCGGCGTTGCCGAAAGCCATGATCACCGGGGCCACCATCACCGGACCGAAAGGCACGACGCGCGGCGCACCGGCCAGCGCGCACTCTTCCTCGAACAGGTGCTTCTGGATTGCGTTCCAGCCCGGGCCGCCGAACTGCTTGGGCCAGCCGTAGCCCAGCCAGCCCTTCTTGCCCAGGATGCGGGCCCAGCGCTGCATGTCGTCACGCGTCAGGCGCAGGGCGTTGTGCACCTTCTGTGAAATTTCCCTGGGCAGGTTTTCATGCACCCAGGCGCGGATGTCCTCGCGGAACTTCTGTTCTTCAGGG
>DATHWV010000275.1:0-3636 GCA_035460205.1 Ramlibacter sp. | reverse complement strand
GTCTCGATGCTCAAGGGTTCGCCCGCTTTCCAGGCGACTGCTGCTTTCGTCTTCATGCGTGACCTTTGTGTGTCTTTGCCAGCGCCATCGCCAGCCGGGCGCCGACTTCGGCGTTGTGCTTCACCAATGCGATATTGGTCGCCAGGCTGCGCCCGCCTGTCAGTGCCTTGATGCGGGCCAGCAGGAAGGGCGTGACGGCCTTGCCGGTGATTCCCTGCTGCCGGGCTTCGTCGAGCGCCTGCTGCGTCAGCGCGTCGATCTCTTCACGCGCCATCGCTGCTGCCTGCGGCACGGGCGTGCTCAGCACGACCCCACCCGCCAGGCCCAGGTCCCATTTGGTGCGTACGAAGCGCGCCTGGTCTGCTGCATCGTCCAGCCTGAAGTCCGCCCGGAACCCGCTGTCGCGCGTGTAGAACGCGGCGAAGTTGTCCTGCTCGCAGCTGAGCACCGGCACGCCATGCGTTTCCAGGTATTCCAGCGTGAGCGCGATATCGAGGATCGATTTGGCGCCGGCGCACACCACGGCCACCGGGGTCTTCGCCAGTTCCTGCAGGTCGGCCGAAATGTCGAACGAAACTTCCGCGCCGCGATGCACGCCGCCTATGCCGCCGGTGACGAAGACCTCGATGCCTGCCATGGCCGCGCAAATCATGGTGCCGGCGACGGTTGTCGCGCCCAGCCCGCCGCCGGCCAGCACAGCCGGCAGGTCGCGGCGGCTGACCTTCTGCGCCTGGCCGGAGCGGCCCAGCAGTTCCAGCTCGTCATCCGAAAGCCCGATGCGGATGCGCCCGTCCATGACGGCGATGGTCGCGGGCTCGGCACCGATGTCGCGTATCACAGACTCGACTTCGCGCGCCGTGCGGACGTTCTCCGGATAAGGCATGCCGTGGGCGATGATGGTCGACTCCAGCGCCACCAGTGGCCGGCCCGCGGCCCGCGCGGCCACCACGGGCGCGCTGTAGGCCAGCCAGGGGTGGGGAGGGGCAGTCGTCATTTCGAATCTTCCGTCGCTTCAGCGCGAGTGTGCACCAAGCCGGCTCACGCCAGGCGCTGCAGCGTCAGCAGGAAGGTCACACCGCCGGGATCGTTGCGGGCCTCGATTGCACCGCCCATCTTGCTCATGTAGGTGCGCGCCACGAACAGGCCCTGGCCACGTTGGCCAGTGGCGGCCGCTTCGCCTGCGCCCGACACGCCGTACTCGAAGATCCGCTCCAGCAGCGCCGCGGCGATGGCCTCGCCCTCGTTGTGGATGGCGACCTGCACCGGGCCTGCCTGCCGTGTGTCCAGGTGCAGGGTGATCGGTGTCCCGGGCCTGCGATGCCGGTCGGCATTGCGCAGCACATGCGTCACCACGTCTTCCAGCGAAAACTCGTCGGCGCGCACCATCACCGCAGTTCCCGCCCGCTGGTAGCGCACGCCGGCTATGCCGGCGAAGTGCGCGTTGGACGCGACGTGGTGCAGGAATTCGTCGAGGTCGATCGCGCCGAGTTCCAGGTTCGCGGCCTGCAGTGCCTCGCTGGGCGAGGCTTGGCCGTAGAGCACCTTCACCGCCTGCTGCATGCGCTGCACGTAACGGTGCCCGGCGTCGTCGGCGTGCGGATGCAGCACCATCAGCGACTGCAGGGGCGAGAGGATCTCGTGCCCTACGGCCTGCAGCATCTCGCGCTCACGCTGCGCGCGCACTTCCTCGCGCTGCACATCGTCCTTCACCCGTTGCAGCAGGTCGGACAATCCGCCGGCCAGGATGCCGAGCTCATCCGATCCGCGCAGGTCCGACACGTCGATGCGGCCAATGCGTTCGTCGATCCGGGCGTCCTGCACGTTGTACGAAACGGCGGCGGCACGCTTCGTCAGCACTGTGATGCGGCGGATCAGGCCGACTTCGATCACCAGCCAGGCCAGCGCGATCGCCGCCAGCATGGCGCCCACGTACCAGGAGACGCGCGTCGCGACGGCCCCCAGCCCTCGCTCGATGCCGCGCGCATCGCCTGTCAGCGTGACCTCGTAGCTGCCCAGGGGCGTAGTGATCACGTCACGCCGGGGTGCGGGCGCCTCCGCGCCATCCACCGGCAGCCGGCGGATCAGGCGCGTGATGAGCGGCGAGGTCGGCTCGCCGTCTTCCTCGCCCTTGAGCACCAGCGGGGTCTGCTTGCCGGGACCCAGCTTCTGCACGGTGAGCGTTTCGCCCGGCAGCAACGCCTTGCGCAGGTCGTCCAGCGAGGCCGGAGGCACCGCGCCTTCCGCGTCGCTGTCGAACAAGGGCTTGTCCGACCCCGGCCCCAGCACCTTCATGTGCACGCGGATGGTGTCCAGTTCAGGTGGCGGCCACACCGGACGCGGGCCGGCGAACAGCGCTTGCTGGAACGAATCCACCGGCAACCGGATGGAGAAGAAGGCACGGCGCGGACACTCGGGTGGCTGGCGCGCCGCATCGACACAGCGTCCGCTCTGCCACAGCCAGCCACGGAAGTCGCGCACCGGCCTGGCACCGCTCGCCAGGGTCGGCTCGCCGGTGTCGACAAAGCCGGTCAGGCGGCCGCGCGCGACGGGGGCGCCCGCATCCGACAGCGCTTCAAAAGGCGCCACCCACTTCGTGGTCTCGCCGCGCACCGTGAGGCTGACCGTGGCGCGGTGCACTTCAAACAGGTCGAGCATGCCGCGTTCGCGCGGCCACAGTTCGCCCACCGCGAACGTCCCCACCAGGTAGATGAAGCCGCCCGCATACGGGTTGTTGCCGATCGCCGCGCAGATGGTGCTGTTGTCCGGGTAGCGCACCGAGCAGCCTGCCATCTCCACCGCCTGTTGCGCCTTGTTCTGGTCGTCGAAGTCCAGCGCGCCGTATGGCAGCATCAAGGGCCGCAAGGGCGTGGGCGCACCCTGCGCAGTCGGGTTCAGCAGCGCGAGCAGGCCTGCCGGGTGGCGCAGGCGGGCCAGCACCTCGGCCTGTGTCTTGCCAAAGCCCTGGCGGTAGTTCTGGTAGCTGCGTTCCTTTTCTTCCTTGAGCAGCACCACGGCCAGCGCCAGGGTCGCCACGGCCAGCAGCAGGAACACGCCGCGGAACAGGATGCGCCGGCGGAACGACGCCAGTCCCAGCCTGGGGATCTCCAGCTTGGGCAGGACGTTCAACGCTTCACCCAGCGAAAGCCGCGCATCGGCACGTTCTCGATGCCTTCGAAAGTCGGGTCGGCTTCACGGAAGGCGTCGCGAATGGTGCTCACATGCTTGCGCACGTTGTCGCGGTTGCGCCCGCTCTTCACGACTTCGAAGAGTTCGTCGTAGGAGACCACTTCACCGGCACGCTGGTACAGCGTGGCCAGGATGCGCTGGGCCGTCAGCGGCAGGTTGATGCGCTCGCCGCGCCACATCGGCGTGCGCTGCCACAGCGGGTCCAGCGACAGCTCGCCGGCAGCGGGCGGGGCCGCACTGGCCTTGTTGCTTCGCGCAACACGCAGGATTTCCAGGAAGGTTTCGATGAAGTCGGCCTCCTCGAAGGTCGTCTTCTGCAGGTAGTCCCAGGCGTCCAGCGCCTTCATGATGCTGCGGTAAATCGCCGCCGGCATCGCCGAGACCACGAGCACCGGCGTGCCCTGCCGCTGCTTGTTGATCGCATTGATCAGCGCGACGCCCGCATGGCGC
>DATHWV010000274.1:0-8649 GCA_035460205.1 Ramlibacter sp. | reverse complement strand
AACATGTCGCGCGAATGGGCGCGTGCCACTTCGGTCAATTCGGGGTCGGCGCGCAGGGGCGACAGGCCATGGGCCGCGCGCTCCCGGTTCAGCATCTGCAGCATCTGCGCTTCGAGGTCGGGGCGCGGCTGCGGGTCCTGCACGGTGAAGGCCAGCGGCATGCTTTCGCGCGAGCCGGGCTTGACCACGACACGGCTCATGGTCTTGCTCACCGCTTCCTCGAAGATCGGCGTGAGCCGCGCCTCCAGCGCGTGCGCGGGCTCGGAAAGGCGTGCTGCGATCTCGCTGCCGCGGGTTTGCCCTGTGAGCCGGTCCGACAGCGGCAGCGCCAGCAGCAGCACCGCGACCACCATCGCATTGATCAGGCCGTTGACTGCGCCCGGGACGATGCCCAGCAGGCGGTTGACCACGTGCGTGTGCGCCTTGGCGGGCAGCGCCAGCACCAGCAGGTCGGCCAGGCCACCCAGCAGGATGCGCGCAATGACAAAAGTGCCGAGGAAAGCGATCGGCAAGCCCAGCGGCCCGCGAATCAGGTCCCACGCCTCGAGCTCGCGCGCCACATACGGGTAGCCCCAAAACGCGAGCAGCACTGTGGCGATCAGCACGGCCAGCCCCAGGGTGCCCAGCAGGAAGCCCCGGTACCAGCCGACCACCACGCTCAGCAGGATGACGAGCGCGAGCAGCGCGTCGACGAGATTGATGTCGTAGGTCATGCGCGTGCCGGCGGTTCCACGCCCGGTGCGATCAGCGGCGCACGGAGATCAGTTCGACTTCGAAGTTCAGCGTGGCGTTCGGCGGGATCACGCCGCCACCGGCGCCGCGCTCGCCGTACGCGATGGCAGGCGGGCAGGTCAGGCGCGCCTTGCCGCCGGGTTTCATCATCTGCACGCCTTCGGTCCAGCAGGCGATGACACGGTTCAATGCGAACTCCGCCGGCTCGCCGCGCTTGTACGAGCTGTCGAACTCCTTGCCGTCCGGCAGCGTGCCACGGTAGTGGACCTTCACCATGTCGGTGGCGGCGGGCGATGCGCCCGAGCCTTCGGTGAGCGACTGGTACACCAGCCCGCTCTTGGTGGTGACGGGCGCCGGCTGGGCCAGCGCGGCGGAAGCGATCAGCGACAGCGCCGCAGCGCAAATGAGGGTACGCACCGGAGACTCTCCTTGGTTGGAATGGCATGGAGTCTAGCGGCGCCGGCGGGCCAGCGGGGCGCCCGCAAAAAGCGAATTTCCCCTACGGCCCGCGCGCGGCCGCAGGCCTAAGCTGGAAACATGTCACTACAGTTCCCGATCGCCCGTCGCCAAATGGTGGCCTGGCTCGCCGCCACGCTCGCTCCGGCGGCCGTGTTCGCGGCCCCGCCGCCGGCCAAGGGCCGTGGCGACATGGTGGCGCGAGTCAACAGTGCCAAGGACATGCCGGTGCTGGCGCAGGGATCACGTGGCGAGGCGGTGCTGCGCGCGCAGGTGCTGCTCGACCGTGCCTGGTTCTCGCCGGGCGAGATCGACGGCGCGTTCGGCGCCAACATGCGGCGCATGGTGATGGCTTTCCAGGCTTCCACCGGCCTCAAGCGCAGCGGCCGCATCGACGCGGCCACCTGGAAGATGCTCATCCGCAAGTCGCCCGGTCCCATCCTGGCGCGCTACACGATCACCAAGGCCGACCTGGCCGGGCCGTTCACGACCATCCCCACCGACATGATGGAGCGCGCGCAGCTCAAGTCACTGGACTTCGAATACATCGAGGAAGCGCTCGGCGAGCGATTCCATGTGAGCCCCAAGTGGTTGAAGGCGACCAATCCGGACAACGCATTCGAAGCGGGCGACCGCATCGTCGTGCCGGCGCTGGGCAAGGAGGCGCCGCCGGCCAAGGCTGCGTCCATTCGCATCGACAAGTCCGAACGCGTGCTTTACCTGCTCGACCGCAACGGCATGCCCGCGGCGGCATTCCCCATCAGCATCGGCAGCGCCCAGGACCCGCTGCCGCTGGGCCGCATGGAGATCAAGAACGCGGCCAAGAACCCGGTGTTCACCTACGACCCGATGCTGCTGAAGAACGCCGACAAGAACGTTCCCAAGGTCGACGTGGCGCCCGGCCCGAACAACCCGGTAGGCGTGTACTGGCTGGGCCTGTCCAAGCCGCACTGGGGCATCCACGGCACGCCCGACCCGTCGCGCGTCGGCAATGCCGAGACCAATGGCTGCATCCACATGACCAACTGGGACGTGCTGCGCCTCGCGCAAGTCGCGCGGCCGGGGTACGCCGTCGACGTGTATGCGTAGGCGGCGCGCGCCCGGCTGGCTCGCGATGTGGGCGATGGCCTTGAGCGGCAGCGCCGCCATGGCCTTCATCGTCGCACCTGCCGCGCCATTGCCCTCGCTGCTGGTTCCGGTCGCCGGTGTGGCGGTGCGCGACCTGCGCGACACCTACGAAGAAGCGCGCGGCACGCACGGCCACGAGGCCATCGACATCCACGCACCCACCGGCACGCCAGTGCTGGCCGCCGACGACGGCCGCATCGCGAAACTTTTCCTGAGCAAGCCGGGCGGCATCACGATCTACCAGTTCGACCGCGGCGAAACGCTGGCCTACTACTACGCGCACCTCGACCGCTATGCGCCGGGCCTGGCCGAAGGCCAGGTGGTTCAGCGCGGCAGCGTGATCGGCTATGTCGGCAGCACCGGCAACGCACGGCCCGATGCGCCCCACCTCCACTTCGCCGTCTTCCGGCTCGGGCCGGAAAAGCGGTGGTGGCAGGGCCAGCCGGTCAATCCCTACGCTTTGCTTCGCCAGGACAACCGAACCGCTACCAGCCTTTTGCGTTGATGAACTGGGCGACGCGCTGGGCGACCAGCACCGAGCCGTCATTGTTCAGGTGGTCCACGTCATGGCGCAGCGACGACGGGATCTGGTCGTTGTTGAAGTCGATCACGTCCTGCGGGATGTTCGGGTTGTAGTGCGCGACCAGCCAGGCACGCATGTCGATGTAGTTGTCGGGATAGGCAGCCGCGAGGTCGTTGTTCAGCTGGATGAGGTTCTGGTAGATGGGCGTGCCCTTGGCTTCTTCCGCGACGGTCTTGTTGACGATGGCCAGCACGACGAAGCGATTGTTGCCGGCAGACAGGGCGCCCACCGAGGTGGCCATGTCGGCCTTGACCTGGTTGGGGTCGGTCTTGTTGTTGTGGCCGAACCAGAACACGCTGATCCACGAATGGCGCGCGGTGTCCGCCACAACACGCGGCGCGACGTCGTAGGAGCTTTGTGCCGCGATGCCGCCGTTGTACGTAGTGCGGCCCGGAAAGAGCAGCGCCAGGTTGGCTGCGGCGGGCGGCACCATGGAGTCGCCCCAGAACGCGATGTCATTCGACAGCGCGCAGTTCTGCGGCAGGATCGTGCAGGTGTACGACTTGAGCGTGCCCAGTCGCCGGGGCGTGGTGTTGCTGCCCGCGACCGGCCCGAGGAGGTAGACCGCGACATCGGCCGCGCCGGTGGAGATGCCGAGGTAGTTGCCCGTGGCCGGGTAATAGCGGTAGGTGTAGGGCGCAGATTCGCCGGCTGACTTGCCCGCGGCCGGGAACAGCGAGGGGTAGTTCGCCTCGGCCCAGTCCATCGCCTGCGTTGGCGTGACGTCGCCGGGCGCGGCCAGCTTCGCGACGCGGGCGGCTTGCGGCGCCCCTGGCGCTTCCTGCGACCCGCCACCACACGACGCAGCCAGGACCACCACGGCCGCGGCTGCCACGCGCGCCGACCAGCGGCGCACCTCCAGGTACAACTTCATCCTTTTCTCCCTTGTTCAGCGGCCCGGCGGCGCGACGCGCCACACGATGTTGCCGACGTCATCGGCCACCAGCAGGCCACCTTTGCCATCCATCGCCACGCCCACGGGCCGGCCGTAGGCGTTGCCTTCGGGGCTGAGGAAACCGGTGAGGAAATCAATCGGCTCGCTCACGGGACGCCCGCCTTCGAACGGCACGTACACGACCTTGTAGCCAGTGAGCGGCTTGCGATTCCACGAGCCGTGCTCGCCGATGAATGCGCCGCTCGCGTAGTTCTGCGGCATGGTGCGCGCGTCGGAGAAGACCAGGCCGAGCGGCGCGACATGCGAACCCAGGCCGTAATCGGGCTTGCTGGACTTGGCGACCATGTCGGGGTTTTGCGGCGTGACGCGCGTGTCCACCCACTGGCCCCAGTAACTCCAGGGCCAGCCATAGAACGCACCGTCCTTCACCGAGGTGAGGTAGTCGGGCACCAGGTCGTTGCCCAACTCGTCGCGCTCATTCACGACGGTCCACAGCGCCTTGCTCACGGGTTCCCAGGCCAGGCCGTTGGGATTGCGCAGGCCGCTCGCGAACAGGCGCTTGGCGCCGGTCGCACGGTCCACTTCCCAGATGGCGGCACGGCCTTCCTCGATCTGCATGCCGTGCTCGGCGATGTTGCTGTTGGAGCCCACCGTCGCATAGAGCTTGGCGCCGTCGGCGCTGGCGATGATGTTCTTGGTCCAGTGGTGGTTGATGCCGGCCGGCAGGTCCGTGACCTTCACCGGCGCCGCCGTGATCTGCGTTTGCCCGGGCTGGTAAGGGACTTTCACGATCGCGTCGGCATTGGCGATGAACAGTTCGTTGCCCACCAGCGCCATGCCGAAGGGCGAGGACAGGTTCTGCATGAACACGGTGCGAACATCGGCCACGCCGTCGTTGTTGGTGTCGCGCAGGAGCGTGATGCGGTTGGCGCTGGGCACGCCGGCGCCGGCCTTCTTCATCACCTGGCCCATGATGAAACCCCGGATGCTCACGCCCTGGTCGGGCTTGGGCGGGGCATTGCTTTCTGCCACCAGCACATCGCCGTTGGGCAGCACGTAGACCCAGCGCGGGTGATCGAGCCCGCCGGCCAGCGCCGTCACGCGGAAACCCGCGGGTGCGGTGGGCCGCATGCCTTGCGGCCAGCCCTGGGCCGGCGCGATCTTGACGGTGGGGATCAGGCTCTTTTCAGGGGCGGGCAACTGCGGATTCGGGCCCACGCCGGTGTTGGTCGGGGATTGCGCCACCGCACCACACCCCATCAGGCTCGAGAACACCACAAGCAACGCAAACAGGGTTCCTGATGAGGCAATCTTCATGTCCGCAAGTCTCTTCCGGCCCCACGGCGGCACCTGTAGGCGGAAACCGCGAAAATGGGCGATATGACTGATGAGCTCTTTCGCGCCGATGCCTACCTGCGGGAATGCACTGCCACCGTCGCCGCCATGGGCGAAGCGGGGATCGTGCTGGCTCGCACCGTGTTCTATCCGCTGGGTGGCGGCCAGGCGGGCGACGCCGGCGTGCTCGTATTGGCCGATGGACGCCAGCTTGCCATCGCCGACACCCGCAAGGGCAAGGATGCGGAGGGCAAGCCCACCACCGACATCTGCCACCTGCCCGCGCCCGGCCAGGACGAACTGCTGGCGGGCCTGAAGCCCGGCGACACCGTGACCGCCCGCGTGGACTGGGAGCGCCGGCACCGCCTGATGCGCTTTCACACCACCACGCACCTGCTGTGCAACCTGGTGCCGCAGCTGGTGAATGGCTGTTCGATCACGCCCGACTACGCGCGGCTCGACTTCAACATGACCGACCCGCTGGACAAGGAAGTGCTCACGGCCGGTATCGCCCGCCTGGTCGCAGCCTCGCACCCGGTGCTGGTGGGTGCGATCACCGACGAGGAGCTGGACGCCAACCCGGCGCTGGTCAAGAGCATGTCGGTACAGCCCCCGCGCGGCACGGGCAAAATTCGCACCATCCGGATTGGGGCCGACGAGCAGGTCGACTTCCAGCCCTGTGGCGGCACCCATGTGGCCAACACCGCCGAGATCGGCGCCGTGATCGTCACCAAGATCGAGAAGAAGAGCGCCACCACCCGCCGCGTGGTGCTGGGCTTCGCTTGATGGAACTTCGCACCTGTAGATGAGCTCCGATACAACAATGATTCCTGCGCGCCTCCTGTCCGCTATCGTTTTGGTAGCATCCTTTGTCCTCCCCGCCGGCGCGCTGGCGGCGGGACCCGGCCCTGTCGTCACGTCCGAGCGGGTCCGCGCCGAGCTGATGGCCCATGCCCCCGACGGCCTGGGCGCGGGCAAGCAGGTCTGGGTCGGCCTGCAGCTGGCCCACCAGCCCGACTGGCACACCTACTGGAAGAATTCCGGCGACTCCGGCCTGCCCACCTCGCTGCAGTGGACCCTCCCCGAGGGCGTGACCGCCGGCGACATCGCCTGGCCGGTGCCCAAGAAGCTGCCGATCGGCAACCTGGCCAATTACGGCTATGACGGTACGGTGCTCTTGCCGGTACCGTTGACGTTCGCGCCCAACTTCAAGCCCTCGCTGCTGGGCGGCGACGTCGAAGTGAAGCTCAAGGCCGACTGGCTGGTTTGCAAGAAGGAGTGCATCCCGGAAGAAGGCAGCTTCGTGCTGAAGATCCCGGTCAAGAGCACCACGGCGCTGCATGCCACGGCCTTCAACGCTGCCTTCGCGGCGCAACCCAAGCCGGTACTGGGCGGCACGGCGGGCGTCATCACCGAGAGCCATGCGCGTGTCGCAGGCAATGTCATCGAAGTCAGCGTGCAAGGCCTGCCGGTCGCGGTGCGCGGCAAGACACTCGAGTTCTTCCCGGAGACCGGCGAAGTGATCGAGAACGCCCCGGCGATCACGCAGTCGTGGAACGGCGCCGAGTGGAAGGCCAGCGTGGCGCTCTCGGCGCAGCGCAGCGCCAGCCCCACGATGATGCCCGTGGTGCTGGTGGCCGACGGCCAGGGCTATCGCGCTGAATTGAAAGTGATCGGCCCCTGGCCTGCGGTGGCCGCAGCCACCGGCGTGTCACCGGCGCTTGCCGCCGCATTGCGTGGCAATGCCGAAGGCGGACAACCGCCCTCGGCACCGCCCGCGCCTTCTCTCACTTTGGCCGCGGCCCTGCTCGGCGCGCTGCTGGGCGGCCTCATCCTCAACCTGATGCCTTGCGTGTTCCCCATTCTCGCGATCAAGGTGGTGGGCTTCACCAAGCACGCCGACGACCGGCGCGGCCATCGCATCGGCGGCCTGGCGTACACCGCGGGCGTGGTGGTTTCATTCGTTGCGCTGGGCATGTTGATGCTGGCGCTGCGCGCTGCCGGTGAGCAACTGGGCTGGGGCTTCCAGCTGCAGTCGCCCGCCGTGGTGGCGGTGCTGGCCGCGCTGTTCACGCTGATCGGCCTGAACCTGGCCGGGCTGTTCGAGTTCGGCTCCTTCCTGCCTTCCGGCCTCGCATCGATGGAAGCGCGCCATCCGGTGGTCAACTCCTTCCTGTCGGGCGTGCTCGCGGTGGCCGTGGCCTCGCCTTGCACCGCGCCTTTCATGGGCGCGTCGCTGGGCCTCGCAGTCGGGCTGCCCGCGATCGAAGCCCTGCTGGTCTTCGCCGCCATCGGCATCGGCATGGCCGTGCCTTACCTGGTCGCCAGCTGGATACCGCAAGTGGCGGCGCTGCTGCCGCGTCCCGGTGCGTGGATGGAAACCTTCCGCCGCTTCATGGCCTTCCCGATGTTTGCCACCGTCGCGTGGCTGGTGTGGGTGCTGGGCCAGCAAAGCGGCATCGACGGCGCCGGCGCGCTGCTGGTGATTCTGGTGGCGATGAGCATGGTGGTGTGGGCGCTGACACTGAGCGGCCGCGCGCGCACCGTGGTGACTGCGATCTCGCTCGCCGGCCTGGCACTGCTGGCCTGGGCCGCCGGTCCGCACATCACGAAGCTGCCGCCGCAAACCATCGCGGCCACCGACACGAATGGCTGGCAGGCCTGGGAGCCGGGCCGCGTGGACCAGCTGGTCGCCACCGGCCAGCCGGTGTTCGTCGACTTCACCGCCGCCTGGTGCGTGACCTGCCAGTACAACAAGAAGACCACGCTCGCGAATCGGGATGTGCTTGCCGACCTGGCAACAAAGAACGTAGCCTTGCTGCGTGCCGACTGGACCCGGCGCGACCCGGCCATCACAGCGGCGCTGGCGCAACTCGGCCGCAACGGCGTGCCCGTCTATGTGTTCTACAAGGGCGGCAGTGCGCCGGTCGTGCTGTCGGAAGTGCTGGGCGTGGACGAGGTGCGCTCGGCAATAGCGAAGCTTTGATCTGCCATCCAAGGAGTTGCCATGTTGCGTAGAGCCTTTCTTGCCGTCTCCCTCGCTGCCGCCGGCCTCGCTCAAGCGGCTCCCACCGTTGGCCAGCCCGCGCCCGACTTCACGCTGCGCGATGCCAGCGGCAAGACCGTCAAGCTGAGCGACTTCCGCGGCAAGCATGTGGTGCTGGAGTGGACCAATCCCGGCTGCCCCTACGTGCGCAAGCATTACGACAGCGGCAACATGCCCACCACCCAGAAGGAAGCCGTGGACAAGGGCGTCGTGTGGCTGGCGATCAACTCCACCGAAAAATCCAGCTACGACTACATGGAGCCGGCGAAGCTGGTCGCCTGGATGGGCGAGCGCAAGTCGCAGCCCTCGCTCACGCTGATGGACGAGGAAGGCGTGGCCGGCAAGGCCTACGGCGCGCGCACCACGCCGCACATGTACATCGTCAACCCGCAAGGCCAGCTGATCTACGCTGGCGGCATCGACAGCATCGCGTCGAGCAACCCGCAGGACATCAAGCAAGCCACCAACTACGTG
>DATHWV010000273.1:0-8637 GCA_035460205.1 Ramlibacter sp. | reverse complement strand
GCGCCGCGCCGATGCGATCTTCATCGAGGAGTTGCGCAACTTCAAGGACGACGCCACCGGCAAGAGCTGGTACGACCTCACCAGCCAGGCCTTCACCGTGTTCCTGCCGGTCAAGAGCGTGGGCGTGATGGGCGACGGCCGCACCTACGACTACGTGGTGGCCCTGCGCGCGGTGCAGACCAGCGACTTCATGACCGCCGACTGGGCTGAATTGCCCTATGCGCTGCTGAAGAAAGTCTCCAGCCGCATCATCAACGAGGTGCGCGGTATCAACCGCGTCACCTACGACGTGAGCAGCAAACCGCCGGCGACCATCGAGTGGGAATGAGCGTGGGGTCGGGCTAGGCAGCGTCCGTGCCGTGCGGGCACAATCTGCCCCATGTACCAGCCACCCCACTTCAAGTCGACGGATCGCGCGTTGGCGGCGCAACTCATGCGCGAGCGGCCGTTTGCAAGCCTGATCTCCATCGACGACGCCGGCCTGCCTTTCGTCACCCACCTGCCGCTGCACCTGGAAGAACGTGATGGCGCGTTCGTCCTGCTGGGGCATTGCGCGAAGCCCAACCCGCACTGGAAGTACCTGCAGCAGCGGCCCCAGGCGGTGGTGACGTTCCTCGGCCCGCATGCCTACCAGTCGCCGAAGATCTATCCTGACCTGGCGCGCGTGCCCAGCTGGAACTACCTGGCGGTGCACTGCACCGTCACGGCCACCCTGATCGAGGACCCGCTCGCCAAGGACCGCTTGCTCAAGAAACTGATTGGCGACCACGAGCCCCCTTACGCCGAGCAATGGCGAAACCTCGGCGAAGAATTCGCGCACAAGATGCTCGCCGGCATCATGGGCTTCGAGTTGGCAGTGGTCGACCTGCAGTGCAAGTTCAAACTGAACCAGCATCGCCCGGAGGCGCATGCGGCGCTCAGGGCCGGCTACGCGCAGGGCAATGACGACGAGCGTGCGCTCGGGCGCTGGATGGACACGCTGGGCGTCGGGCAGCCGGCGCAAGCCGCCGGAGGAAAACAATCATGAGAGCCATCTTCGGCGTCCTGGGCCTGTTGGTGGTCGTGGCCATCATTGGTGTGTTGGCCAAGAAGCAGCTGGGTTCCGTGACAGCACCGCCCGCAGCCACAGCGGCGTCTGGTGGGACGATGGCCGCGCCCAGCGGGACACCCCAGCAACAGGTGCAGCAGTTCCAGCAATCCGTGCAAGGCACCATGCAGCAGGCGCGGCCTGCCGACGACACCAAATGAGCGACGACCGCTTCATGGCCCTGGCCCTGGAGCAGGCGGGGCTGGCGGCCGCGGCCGGCGAGGTTCCGGTCGGTGCCGTGGTGGTGCGGGACGGGCAGGTGATCGGCACCGGCCGCAATGCGCCCATCGGGTCCAGCGACCCGACCGCGCACGCCGAGATCGTCGCGTTGCGTGAAGCCGCGAAGTCACTGGGCAACTACCGGCTCGATGGCTGCGACCTTTATGTGACGCTGGAGCCGTGCGCGATGTGCAGCGGGGCGATGCTGCACGCGCGCTTGCGCCGTGTGGTGTTCGGCGCCACGGATCCGAAAACCGGGTCGGCGGGCTCGGTCACTGACCTTTTCTCGCAGCCGCAACTCAATCACCAGACCACCGTGCACGGTGGCGTGCTCGCGCACAAGTGCAGCGCGCTGCTGGGCGAATTCTTTGCCCGCCGCCGCGACGAAACGCGGGGCCTCGCGCAACCGGTGCGGGAAGACGCCGTGCGCACCCCTGACGAACGTTTCGCGAACCTGCCAGGCTACCCGTGGACACCGCGCTATGTCAGCGACTTGCCAGCCTTGCGGGGCCTGCGCCTGCACTATCTCGATGAAGGGCCGGCTGATGCGCCGCTCACCTGGTTGTGCCTGCACGGCAACCCGGCCTGGGGCTACCTGTACCGCAAGATGATCCCTGTCTTTCTGGCGGCGGGCCATCGGGTCGTGGCGCCGGACATGATCGGCTTCGGCAGGAGCGACAAGCCCAAGAAAGATGCGGCCCACACCTTCAGCTGGCACCGTGACGTGCTGCTGCAGTTGGTGGAGCGGCTGGACTTGCACAACGTGGTCCTGGTCGTCCAGGACTGGGGTGGCCTGCTGGGCCTGACGCTGCCGATGGCAACGCCCAGGCGCTATCGCGGGCTGCTGGCCATGAACACCACGCTGGGCACCGGCGACACGCCGCTCAGCCCGGGCTTTCTCGCGTGGCGCAGCATGTGCGCGAAGAACCCGGAATTCGATGTGGCGCGACTGTTCGCACGGGGCAACCCGCAAATGGACGAGGCCGAATGCGCGGCGTACAACGCGCCATTCCCCGATCGCGGGCACCGCGCCGCGTTGCGCGCCTTTCCGCCGATGGTCCCCGACCGGCCCGATGCGGATGGCGCCGCCATTTCGCGCCAGGCGCGCGAGTTCTGGTCCGGCCAATGGCAAGGCCAGTCCATGATGGCCGTCGGCGCACAGGACCCGGTGCTGGGCGTGCACGTGATGCAGGCCTTGCGCGAAACCGTTCGCGGTTGCCCCGAACCCATGGTCCTGCAGCAGGCGGGCCACTTCGTCCAGGAGCATGGCGAGGAGGTCGCACGCGCGGCGGTGGGATACTTCCGCTCGTGAAAAAACATATCTACATCTATTCGCCTTCGAGCGCGGTCCGCGACAAGGCCGTGATCCGGCGCGGCGTTGCCCGGTTACAGGCCCTGGGCCATGAAGTGGAACTCGACGAAGCCGTCTTCGCGACCCACATGCGGTTTGCCGGCAATGACGAGACCCGCCTGGCCGCCATCCACCGCGCGGCCGCCAGCGGCGCCGACGTCGCGCTGATCACGCGTGGCGGCTACGGCCTGACGCGCCTGCTGCCCGCGATCAAGTACAAAGCAGTGGCCAAGGCGATCGACAAGGGCATGCGCTTCGTGGGCCTGAGCGACTTCACCGCCTTCCAGAACGCGGTGCTGGCCAAGACCGGCGCCGTGACCTGGTCCGGACCCGCACTCGGCGAGGACTTCGGTGTCGAAGGCGAGCCGGACGACATCATGCAAGCCTGCTTTGAAGACCTGGTCAGCGGGCAGGGGGAGGGCGCGGGCTGGCAGTTGCCCAAGTCCGAGGCACAAACCAGACCGATCGAACTGAAGGGGCAGCTGTGGGGCGGCAACCTCGCGATCATGTGCGCGCTGGCGGGCACACCGTGGATGCCCAAGGTCAAGGGCGGCATCCTCTTCCTCGAGGATGTCCATGAGCATCCCTACCGGGTGGAGCGCATGTTGACCCAACTGCTCTACGCCGGTGTACTGGCGCGGCAGAAAGCCATCGTGCTCGGGCACTTCACCAACTACAAGCCCGCACCCCATGACAAGGGCTTCCGCCTCCAGACCGTGGTGGACTGGCTGCGCACACAGGTCAAGGCGCCGGTGTTCACCGGCCTGCCGTTCGGTCACGTACCGACCAAGGTTGCGCTGCCGGTGGGCGCGAAAGTCCATCTGGCCGTCGAAGGGCGGGATGCGTTTGTGCTCTGGGGGCACCGCCACTAGGGCGGTCGAGTCAGCCGACCAGCGGGCTGGGCCGTGAGTTCAGGCCGTTGGGCAACAGGCCCTGGAACATCGCCGTGACCTTGGCAATCCGGCGGCGGGCTTCCATCTCTCCGTGGATCGCTGCCAGGGCGCCCATCAGGTCGCCTCGCAGATACCAGAGTGCCTGCACGTCGTTGGCATAGCGGATGCGACGCGTGACGTGGGGGAACTGCTTGGTGCCCGCATCACCCAAAGTGCCCAGCATCGATTCGCGAATGTCTTCCGTACCGTTTTCCAGGACGGAATCCGACGGGGGCATCGGGTTTCCAAGCAAGCCGTAAATGCTGCTTCTGAGGTTCGGTTTCAGCCAACGCATGATGTACTTTTTTGTTCCATGAGGAACAAATCTGGTGATGTGAGATACAAGTTATGCGCAGCGCCCCAAAAGCGCAAGGCGCGTATGTGACGTAGTTAACGGAAAACCCGAAGCAAAATCAACGACTTGGTAACGAAAAGTGGCGCAGCACGGCCTTGGCGAGCTCCAGCACTGAGAGCGGCGCGCTGCCCTCGGCTTTGTTGTTGATCGTCACGTAGGCGTGGAAGCCACCGGCCAGCGTCGCGGCGATCACGCGCGCCAGCACGTCGCGGCTCTCCGGATCCGGGTCCACCAGCCGGTCAAACGGTTCGTACTGCCCCTTGGCTTGCTCGTAGCCATAGGCGCCGTGCTTGCGGTTCAGGCTCCAGCGGCAAACGAAGGGCGCGGGCCAGAGTGCCCGCAGGAGAGGCAACTGCTCTTCTGCCGGCGGCATCTTCGAATGCAGGCCCAGGCAGTAGGTCGCGCCGGCGGCCTTGAGGACGGCCGCGAATTCGGGTGTGAGGAATTCCGGGTTGCGCACTTCCACGGCGATGACACTTCCCGGCGCATCGAGGAGCGCGGGCAGGGCGCCCAGCATCACCGACAGGCGTTCCAGCAGTTGCGGCATCCGGTCCAGCCACGACGCCGGCAGCGGGCTCAGCTGGAAAACCAGCGCACCAAGCTTTGTTCCCAGGCCCTCGAGTGCCGGCTGGACGAATTCGGACACCGCCAGGGCCGGGTCCAGGAAGGCCGGGTTGGGCTGCATCCCGTGTCCGTCAGCGGCGCGCACAAGTGCGTCCGTGACGAGGCTGGGCGCCTTCACTACGAAGCGGAAGTTTTCGGGGACCTGCGCCGCGTAGGCCGCGTACTCGCTGGCAGACAGCGGACGATAGAAAGAACGGTCGATGCTGACCGTGCGCAGGACCGGGTGGCTGGCGTATGCCGTGAGGCCGCGCTTGGCCAGGACAGACTCGCTGTAATCGCCGTCCCAGACCAGCTGCTTCCAGCCCGGGAAGCTCCAGGACGATGTGCCGAGGTGCAGGCCCGCTGGCAAGGCGGCGCCAATTTCCGCAGTCGCTTGTTCCGGCGTTGCCGCGCCCACATTGCTGGGAGACCCCTTGGGGCGTCGCGGCGGGACGGGAGGGGGCGCCTCTGCGAACAAGTCCGCAGTCATGCTGGTATGCGCCTGTCAGGCCCTGGATTTGGTAGTTAACATAATATACATCGTATCAACTATACGATGCCCAGGGCTTTCAGCAGTGGCAGCCGCTTGGCACCGAATTCCGTGGCTTGCGCAGTCAGCTCCGCCATGTTCTCTTCGGTTGTCTCCAGCGCCTTGCCTTCCTTCACGATCTTCTGGCCTTGGGCCGACAGATGGGCCCAAACATCCCGGGCCCACTCGGCGGGCTTCTTCTTGCCCGTCGCAACCGACGCCGCGAACATCTGGTGAAAGCGCGGCGTGATCAGGGCGCCGCCGGTCACCGGGCTCGCAAAGTAATGGACTTCCTTGCCAAAGACCGCGCCGGCCATCATGTGCTGGTTCAGGCGATCGGCACTGGGCTTGGCCTGGGCGATGGCCTCGGCGTCCTGCGCCGCCTGGAGTACGCCTTTGCCGGCCAGGACGGTGACGGCCTGGACCAATTGCCCGAACGTCATCTTCTGGTTCTGCAGGCCTTTCTCGAGCTCGCCGATGGTCACGACCTTGTGGTCGCCCAGCAAATCCAGGACCGGCCGGTAGATGTCCTCATTCAGGAGCATTTCACCCTGCGGGCCGGCGGCCTTGAGCGTGACTTCGTCCTTCGGCGCTGCCAGCACGACGGCCTGGCGGCGCAGGCCGTCCACCTGTTCGGCCGGCGTGAGGCTGCGCGCTCCGCGAACCCAGTAGTCCTTGCGAAAGCCCTGGTTCACGCAGAAATCGCGCACGGTTTGGCGAAACGACGGGTCGGGAATCTCCGCCAGCAAGGCCTGCTGCTCGGGCGACAGGTTCATGGCGTCCACCAACTCCAGGCAATTGGCACTGCCGGCATAGGAGAGCTTGGCCGGGCCCAGCCACTGGGCCATCCGCGCGAACGACATCGGCTCCCAGTCCCGGTTGAAGTACTCGTGGGCCAGGTAGTTGCGGTTGTGGGTCGCGACCTTTTTCAGGCGGTCGGGAATGTTGGAATTTGCCCGGGCGAATGCGGGATTGGCCGCCAGCAGCTTTTCGACGAAGGACAGCGCCGCGTCCACGCGCGACACCCGCCCTTGCCCTGGCGAACCCATGACGGCCGCATGCTCCACGAACAGGTCGCGCACCGGTACCATGGCGGCCCAGCCTGGCTGGGTGTTGTAGCTGACGTAGAGCACGCCGCCCACCTTGAGCTTGCGCCGGACGAAGTCGACGATCACGGCGCGGTTTTCGTCGCTGATCCAGCTCCAGATCCCATGCAGGCCCACGTAGTCCATCGCCGGCAAGTCATCCCGGGAGCAGAACTCCGCGAACGATTCGTCGAACAGGGCGGCCTGCGCGCCGGATGCCTGGGCCAATTCCTGCGCAAAACCGGCCTGCGCCGGGTTGAAATCGGTGCCCCACCATTGCACGGGCGACGCCGCGGCGTGCATGTTGATGCTGACGCCCTGGCCGAAGCCCAGCTCACAGGCGGTGCGGACCTTGGGCGGCGCCAGCGAACCGTAGAGGAACGAAAGACGGGTGCTGAGCGGGTTGAGCTCGGGGTAGTAGCCGTACGTGTAGCCGATGTCGGCCACATAGCCGGAAGTCCAGTCTTCGATGTTGTTCTCCTCGTGCACCGGGGTGCATTTAACATGAGCTTTGCGCCCTAACCCATTATCACCACTTGCCTTTTGGATGGCCAGCGCGCACCGTCCTGGCGATCAGGTCGGCCGCTTCCTGGCGGTTCGCGCGCCTGGCGAAATCAGCCGCGGTGAGCCCCTGCTGGTTCTTCAGGCGGGGATCCGCCCCCGCCTCCAGCAGCAATTTCACTGCCGCCGGAGACCCGTAGTGCGCGGCCATCATGAGCGGCGTCGTTCCATTCGGCGACTCGGCGTCGATGTACGCGTGGTGTTCGAGCAGCAACTCGATGATCGCGAGGTGGCCGCCGGTCGCGGCATAGTGCAGCGGCGTCCAGCCGGTCTTGTTGACGTCGGCGTCACGCGCGACCAGCTTTTTGGCAATGTCCAGATGCCCCTTCAGCGCCGCCATCATGAGGGGACTCTCGTCCTGGGCAGTCCGCGATTCGACCTTGGTCTTGGGCCAGTCGACCAGGGCCACCGCCGCTTTCAGGGAGCCCTCGCGCAACGCCACGTAGAGCCCGTCCTGGCCCTGGGGACTGGGTGTGTTGGGGTCAAAACCCCGGCGAAGCAGGGCCGTGATCGCGTTGGCATCGTCCTGCTTGATGGCGATGAAGAAGTCATCGTACGAACCGGCATGGGCGAAGGAAAACATAAATGCCACAACTAGATATGCAGCATACTTAATGTATTTCCTCATGATTGAACGCCCTTGAACAGGCGCTCGAAATTCGTGCTCGTCACCCTGGCGATCGCTTCCACGGGGACTTGCCGGACCTCGGCGAGCTGCCTGGCCACATGCGGGACGTATGACGGGTTGTTGACCTTGCCACGGTACGGAACCGGCGCCAGGTAGGGACTGTCCGTTTCGATCAGGAGCCGGTCTTCGGGGACGAAGGCGGCGACGTCGCGCAGGTCCTGCGCGCTCTTGAACGTGACGATGCCCGAAAACGAGATGTAGAACCCGAGGTCCAGGGCGGCCCGAGCTACCTCGGCGGTCTCGGTGAAGCAGTGAAAAACGCCGCCCGCCGACCCGGCTGAACCGTCCTCGCCCTCCTCCTTCAGGATCGCGATGGTGTCCGCTGACGCCGCGCGGGTATGGATGATCAGTGGCTTGGCGACCTGCCGGGCTGCGTGGATGTGCGTGCGAAAGCGCTTGCGCTGCCAGTCCAGGTCGGACACCGCCCTGCCGCCCTTGCGCTCTTCCATCTGGTAGTAGTCCAGGCCCGTCTCGCCGATCGCGACCACGCGGGGCCTTGCCGACCGCTCCACCAGGTCGGCCAGGCTGGGCTCCGTCACGCCTTCGTTGTCGGGGTGCACGCCCACCGACGCCCAGAAGTTGTCGTACTTCATGGCCAGCGCGTGCACGTCGTCGAACTCCTCCAGCGTGGTGCAGATGCACAGGGCACGGTCAACCTGGGCCTGCGCCATCGCTTCCCTGATCTCCGGCAGGCGCTCGGCCAGTTCGGGAAAGCTCAGGTGGCAATGGGAGTCGACAAACATGGGCAGGGCAAATGCTGGGGCCAATCCGGCGCCTGCCGCACGGCAGGCCGCGGCAGGTCAGATGGTCTGGGTGGGTCGCTCGGACGCCAGGTGGCCGCCGAGTATTTCTTCGATCTTGATCTTGAGCACGCGCGACTTTTCGTCGTTCGGGAACCGGACGCCCACGCCCTGGGTCCGGTTGGCCGCCGCTTTCGCCGGCGTCACCCAGGCCACCTTGCCGGCCACCGGGTAACGCTGCGGGTCGTCCGGCAACGAAAGCAGGACGTACACGTCGTCCCCCAGCTTGTAGTCGCGGGTGGTGGGGATGAAGACGCCGCCGTCGGCAAAAAGCGGGATGTAGGCCGCATACAGCGCGGCTTTTTCCTTGATCGCCAACTGGATGACGCTGGGGCGGGGGGTGGAGGGCGCGGTGCTCATGAAAGGATTCTCAACCCGGTGAGTTTAGGGCCGAGCGGGCCTGGCTCACAAGCGCTTCGAGCATCAG
>DATHWV010000272.1:0-10457 GCA_035460205.1 Ramlibacter sp. | reverse complement strand
TCTGGGCGTTGGTTTCCGACAGGATGAGGTGGGGGCTGTAGTCGACCACCGACTTTTCGGCCGCCAGCGCAAGGTAGCGCTGCGCGACCTCCTGCAGTGAATCGCCCCGGTGCTGCGCGGCGAACGGCATCACGGTGGTGGTGCCCCCGAAGGCGGCCGACACCGTGGCGCTGTACCAGTCGTCGGCGCACATCACGCCCATGCTGGAGAGCTGCTCGATATGGCAATGGCTGTCGATACCGCCGGGGATCACGTAGCGGCCGGCGGCGTCGATGTCGACCTTGCCGGCGGGTAGCCCGGGAGCGATCTCGGCAATGGCCTCTCCGCGCACACCGATGTCGGCCCGGAAGTCGCTGTCGGCCGTGACGATGTGCGCGTTTCGCACCGTGAGATCGAAATCACCCATGGCCTGGTTATAGCGCGGCCGGGTGCGTTACATCTTGCCGGGCAACCAGGTGGCGATCTGCGGGAAGAACCAGAGCAGCAGCACCATCAGGCACATCAGGAAGAAAAAGGGCATCGTCACCCGGGCGATCCAGGTGATCTCCTTGCCCGTCATGCCCTGCAGCACGAAGAGGTTGAAGCCGACGGGCGGCGTGATCTGGGCCATCTCCACGACGATGACGATGAAGATGCCGAACCAGACCAGGTCGATGTGGGCCGCGTTGACTGTGGGCAGGATCACGCCCATCGTCAGGACCACCATCGAGATGCCGTCGAGGAAGCACCCCAGGATGACGTAGAAGACGGCAAGCGCCACGATCAGCAGGAACGGACTCAAACCCAGCGAGGTGACGAATTCGGCCAGGTGGCGCGGCAGCCCGATGTATCCCATCGACAGCGTCAGGAAGGAAGCGCCCGCGAGGATGAGCGCGATCATGCAATACAGGCGTGTCGCGCCCATCAGCGAATCGCGAAACGTCGGCCAGGTCAGGGACCGTTGTGCGAGCGACAGCAGCAAGGACCCAACGACGCCGACGGCTGCCGCTTCGGTCGCCGTGGCAATGCCCGCGTAGATCGAGCCCAGCACGGCGCCGATCAGGAGGACGACCGGGATCAGGTGGCGCGACTCGAACAGTTTCGCGCGAAAGCCCATGGCGGCATCGGGCCTGGGCATCCTGTCCTTGTTCAATATCGCCCAGATCGCGAGGTACCCCGAGAACAGCAACGCGAGCAGCATGCCCGGGAAGATGCCGGCGACGAAGAGCCGCGCGATCGACACGTCGGCCGTGACCCCGTACACGATCATGATGATCGAGGGCGGGATCAGCAGTCCGAGCGTGCCGGCGCCCGCCAGCGAGCCGATCGTGATGTCTTCCGGGTAGCCGCGCTTGCCCAATTCCGGCAGCGTCATCTTTCCGATAGTGGCGCAGGTCGCGGCGGACGACCCGGACACGGCGGCGAAGATGGTGCAGCCGATCACGTTGGTGTGCAGCAGGCTGCCCGGCAGGCGGTTGACCCAGGGGGCAAGCCCCCTGAACATGCTTTCGCTCAATTTCGTTCGAAAGAGGATTTCCCCCATCCAGACGAACAGCGGCAGCGCGGTGAGCGTCCAGCTCGACGAGGAGCCCCACACGGTGATGGCCATCGCGTCGCCGGCGGGCCGCGAGGAGAACAGCTGCATCCCGATCCAGGCGACGCCCGCCAGCGTGAGACCTATCCAGACGCTGCTGCCCAGCAGGGCGAACAGCGCGACCATCAGCATGGTGGTGATGGCGACGTCACTCATTGTGGAGCGCCTCTTCGCTATCGATGGCCACGCGCCGGCCCTTCATCTCCAGCCACCATTCGTCCATAAACGCGATGAGCAGGATCACTGTTCCAAGCGCCATGGCGAGCTGCGGCACCCACAGCGGGGTGGCGTCGTTGCCGGTGGAAATGTCGTTGAGAACTCGCGACTGCCATGCAAGGCGCACCGAATACCAGGCGAAGAGCGCGGCCAGGAGCACCGCGGCCGAAAGCGCCCACATCTCCAGCGCATGCTTCGCCTTGCCGTGCAGGCGTCCCAGCAGCAGCGTGACGCGGATGTGCTCGTTGTGCTTGAGTGTGTGGGCCAGCGCCAGGAAGCCGGCGGCGGCCATGCTGTAGCCCGCATAGGCATCGGTGCCCGCGACGTGGAAGCCGACCTGGCGGCTGATGATGGACAGCAACACCATCACGAGCACGCCAATCATCGCGAGGGCCGCGAGCCATGCCGCAGCGTCGTAGGTCAGGTCGAGGATTCTTCTCATGAAAAATCCCGCGTACGCCGTGTGCCGACGCCGCGGGATCTCCTTTCGTGTTGCGCCGGATTACTTCTGGTACGCGTCAACCAGCGCCTTGCCTTCGGGGCCGGCTTTTTCCAGCCATTCCTTGAGCATGGTGTCGCCGACCTTCTTCATGTCCGCCTTGAGCTGCGCGGACGGCGCGATGATGCTCATGCCGTTTTGCTTGAGCAGGTTCACGGTGCGCGTGTTCTCGGCCTTCGAGCCCGCCCAGCCGCGCGTCTCCGCGTCCGCGCCGGCCTTCATCACGGCGTCCTGCGTGGCTTTGTCGAGCGCATTGAAGGCAGCCCGGTTGACCAGCACCGCGTTCTTCGGCAGCCAGGCCTGCGTGTCGTACCAGTTCTTGATGTGTTCGTAGGTCTTGGTGTCGTAACCGGTGGAGCCGGAAGACATGTAGGAGTCCACGACGCCGGTGGCCAGCGCCTGCGAAAGTTCGGCCGCCTGCACGGTGACCGGCTGCGCCCCGACAAGCTCGGCGATGCGGGCCGTGGCAGGGCTGTAGGCGCGCCACTTCAGCCCCTTCATGTCGGCGGCGGAGTTGATCGGCTTCTTCGAATAGATGCCTTGCGGCGGCCATGCAACCGCGTAGAGCAGGAACATGCCTTGCTCGGCGAGCTTCTTGTCCAGGAAGGGCTTTTGCGCCTTGTACAGCTTCATCGAATCGTCGTAGCTGTCGGCCAGGAAAGGCAGGCCGTCGGCGCCGAACAGCTGCCACTCGTTCTGGTAGTTCACAAGCAGGATCTCGCCGATCTGGGCCTGGCCTTGCTGCACGGCGCGTTTGATTTCGGGAGCCTTGTACAGCGAAGCGTTCGCATGGACGGTGATCTTCAGCTTGCCGCCGGTGGCCTTGTCCACGTCGTCCGCGAACTTGACCAGGTTTTCGGTGTGGAAGTTGGTCGCAGGGTAGGCGGCGGGCAAGTCCCACTTGGTTTGCGCGAAGGCGGATGTGCACAAGGCCAGGGAGGCGGTGACGAGGGCAAGTTTGAATTTCATGGTCGCTCCGTGAGAATGCAGGGGATGGACAAGGAAGCGAGCATAAACGCAAGTATTGCGCCAGCACCACCGGTGTTTCCCCCGGAGCAGGCAGGGCGCCTGGGCATCCTGATGCTCGACACACGTTTTCCCCGGCCCCCGGGCGATGTGGGCAACCCCGCCACCTGGAAGCCGGGCACCCTGATGCGGGTGGTGGCGGGCGTAGGGCCGGGCGACGCAGTGCGGACGGCCGCCGGACTTCGGGCCGGGCCGGCATTGCCGGCTTTCCTGGCCGCTGCCCGCGGCATGGAAGCAGATGGCGTCGCGGCCATCACCACCAGTTGCGGTTTCCTGGCGTTGTTGCAGGCGGATCTGCAAACTTCGGTGTCGGTTCCGGTCGTGACTTCAAGCCTGCTGCTCCTGAACGGCCTGCTTGCGCAGGAGGCGCAGGTCGGCGTGCTCACGGTCAGCGCCGAGCGTCTCGGACCAGAATTCCTCGCGTGTGCCGGTGTTCCGGCAGGACGCATCGGCGACGTGATCGTGCAAGGCGTGGCCGCGGAGAGCGAGTTCGTGCAGGGCATCCTCGGCAACCGGGCAGAGATGGACATGGCGCAGGCCGGGCAAGACGTGGTTGCCGCGGCCGTGGCATTGAAATCGAGGGCCCCGCATCTGCGCACTGTTGTCCTCGAATGCACCAACATGCCGCCTTATTCAGAAGCCATCCGGGCGGCCACGGGCTGGCGGGTGCTCTGGCTCGGCGACTCAACGGTGCTGCGAGGACACTTGGCCCTATGAACCTTCGATTCGTGGAGGCCTTCTACTGGGTGGCTTCGCTCAAGAGCGTGACCCGCGCGGCCGAAAAACTGTTCCTGACCCAGTCGGCCATGTCCAGCCGCATCGCCGCGCTGGAGGAAGAGCTCGGCGTGCTGCTGCTGGACCGGCGCGACAAGCAATTCCGCCTCACCGTGGCGGGCCTGCGCTTTTTCACCTACGCGCAGCGGCTGCTCGAATTGCAGCGTGAGGTGAAGGCCGAGATGGGGTCGGGCGCGCCGCAGGCGATGACCCTGCGCCTGGGCGCCATCGAGTCGGTGCTGCATTCATGGCTGATCCCGATGGTCGAGAAATTGCGGGCCGACCATCCGGGGCTGGAACTGGAACTGACCGTGGAAACCACACCGGTGCTGCTGGACCAGATCCGCCGGGGAGCGCTGGACCTGATCTTCGCGGCACTGCCGGCGTCGATGGACGGCTTGCGCAGCCGCGCCCTGCCGCCGATGGAAATGGTCTTCGTGGGCAACAAGGAACTGCAACGCCGGCGCATGTACCGGCTGGCGGATTTGCAGGACCTCGACATCCTCACTTTCCAGCGCGGCTCGCAGCCGCACGTGGCGCTGGTCGACCTGTTCCGCCAGCAGGGGATCCAGCCGCGCCGGATCCACACCATCTCGTCGATCTCGGCGATGACCCAGTTGGTGGAAGGCGGCTTCGGCGTTGCGACCCTGCCGCTGGCGGCGGCGCAGCGCCTGCTGGAGCACCGGGCGCTGAAGTTGTTGCGCAGCGACGTGGCCCTGTCACCGCTGCCGGTCTTCGCAACCTATCGCTCCGACCCCACGTCGGGCGCGGTGGAGACGGTGGTCAAGGAAGTCTTCAGCTTCATCGCCACTCAGGGTAAACCAGCACGCTCCGGCGGAGCATCGAAAAAATCGATCAGCTAAGCGAAAAATTACTTGTTTGATCGGCGCGGGCCGGATCAACACAATCCCCCACATCCAAGCGATGTCCACTTTTTTGTGAGGAGCGATTGATGAAGTTTTTCTCCAGGGCCAGGCTGGCCGCACTGATGATTTCGGGCCTTGGCCTGGCCGCCACGGCGCAGGCACAACAGGAGATCCGCATCGGCGTGATCTACCCGCTGACGGGGCCTGCCGCCTCCGTGGGGGGTGAGCTGCGCAACGCGCTCGAGCTCGCCGCCGACATCATCAACAACGGCGCGAAGGGCACGCCCGACCTGCCGTTCTCGGCCGGCAAGGGCCTGCCCAACCTCAAGGGCGCGAAGATCAAGCTGGTGTTCGCCGACCACCAGGCCAACCCGCAGACAGGGGCGACCGAGGCCGAGCGGCTCATCACGCAGGAGAAGGTGGTGGCCATCGTCGGCGCGTACAACAGCGCCGTCACGGCCACCGCGAGCCAGGTGGCCGAGCGCGCCGGCATCCCTTTCCTCAACCCGGAGTCGTCGTCGGCCACGCTGACGCAGCGCGGCTTCAAGTGGTTCTTCCGCACCACGCCGCACGACGACCTGTTCGTGCACAACGCATTCGAGTTCCTGCGCGAGCTGGAGGCGAAGAAGGGCATCAAGCCCGGCACCATCGCGACGCTCAACGAGAACGGCCTGTGGGGCAGCGAGAGCGGCAAGCTGCAGGCCAAGCTGGCGCCGGACTACAAGTACAACCTGGCCAAGCAGGTGTCCTACCCGGCGAAGACGACGCAGCTCACGTCCGAGGTGCAGTCGCTCAAGGCGGCCAACCCCAACCTGGTGCTGCAGTCCTCGTACACCGCGGACGCGATCCTGTCGATGAAGACGTACAAGGAACTGGGCTTCTCGCCGGACATGATCCTGGCCAACAACGCGGGCTTCACCGACACCGAGTTCATCAAGACCCTGGGCAAGGACGCGGAGTACGTGATCACCCGCGAGGTGTGGGCGCTCGACCTGGCGAAAAACAATCCGCTGATCAAGCAGGTCAACGACCTGTTCAACAGCCGCTACAAGATCAACTTCACCGGCAACTCGTCGCGCACCTTCACCGGCCTGATGGTGCTGGCGGACGCGATCAACCGCGCCGGCTCGACCGAGCCCGAGGCGATCCGCAAGGCGCTGGCGGCCACCGACATCCCGGGCAAGAACCTCATCATGCCGTGGAAGGGCGTGAAGTTCGACACCACGGGCCAGAACACGCTGGGGCAAGGCATCCTGGTGCAGATCGTCGACGGCAGGTACAACACGGTGTGGCCGTTCAACATGGCTTCGCAGGACGTGATCTGGCCCATGCCCAAGTGGGACCAGCGCAAGTAAGCGCATTGCCGGAGAGCAGGACATGACCGCTGAAATCCTTTTGCAGACGCTGGCCTCCGGTGTGCTGATCGGGCTGATCTACGCGCTGGTCGCCATCGGGCTGACGATGATCTTCGGGGTCATGGACATCGTGAACTTCGCCCACGGCGAGTTCCTGATGCTGGGCATGTACTCGACCTTCTGGCTGTTCGCCTGGTTCGCGCTCGATCCCTTGCTGACGCTGCCGCTCACGGTGCTGATGCTGTTTGCCTTTGGCGTGCTGCTGTACAAGCTGGTGATCGTGCGCATCACCAATGCGCCCATGCTGTCGCAGATCTTCACCACCTTCGGCATCATGATCCTGCTGCGCGGCGTGGCGCAGTTCCTGTGGAAGCCCGATTACCGCTCGATCGAGAATTCCGCCGTCAGCGGCACCGTGAAGCTGCTGGGCATCCAGCTGGGCCAGCCGCAACTGGTGGCCGGCGTCGGCGCCGTGCTGGTGACGGGCGTCATCTGGTATTTCCTCAACCACACGAAGCTGGGCGCCGCGCTGGAAGCGACCGCCGCCGACAAGGAAGCGGCGCGCCTGATGGGCATCGACTCGCACCGGATGTTCGCGCTGGCCTGGGGCGTGGGCGCTGCATGTGCCGGCGCCGCCGGTGTGCTGCTGGCCACGTTCTTCCCGATCTTCCCCGACGTCGGCGCGAACTTCATCCTGCTGGCGTTCGTGGTGGTGAACCTGGGCGGCTTCGGCAGCGTGACCGGCGCGTTCTGGGCCGGCATCCTGGTCGGTGTCATCGAGGTGATGGGCGGGCTGCTGCTGGGGCCGCAGTACAAGCTGGCCATCGTGCTGGCGCTGTTCCTCGGCGTGTTGATGTTCCGGCCCCAGGGCCTGATGGGCAAGGCCTGAAGCCATGAACCACGACAAGAAAATCCTCGCGGCCTGTGCCGCCTGCCTGGTGGGCGCCATTGCGCTGCCTTTGGCGGTGGATGCCTCGCACCTCAATCTCGCGATCCTGGTGCTGATGGCTGCGCAACTGGGCGTCTCCTGGAATGTCGTAGGCGGCTACGCCGGGCAGGTGTCGCTGGGCCATGCCGCCTTCTACGGCCTGGGTGCGTACACCTCCACGCTGTTGCTGGTGAAGTTCGGCATCAGCCCGTGGGCGGGCATCGTGGCCGGTGGCCTGCTCGCCGTGGCGCTGAGCCTGGCCTTCGGCTGGTCCTGCTTCCGCCTCAAGGGCCACTACTTCGCGATGGCGACCATCGCGGTGGCCGAGCTGGTGCAGATCTTCTTCACCGAATGGGAGTGGGGTGGTGCGGCGGTCGGGCTGTATGTGCCCATGGCGAAAACAGGCTGGGCCTGGATGAACTTCGCGACCAAGTTGCCGTACTACTGGCTGGCACTGGGCCTGTTGCTGCTCACGCTGGCTGTGAACCTCTGGATCGAGCGCAGTTACCTGGGCTACTACTTCCGCGCCATCAAGGACGAGCCCGACGCCGCCCGCAGCATCGGCGTGAACATCGCCCGCTACAAGCAGGTGGCCCTGTCGGTCAGCGCCTTCTTCACGGCAGTCGGTGGCAGCCTGTACGCGCAGAAGGAGCTGTACATCGACCCGAACTCGGTGCTGTCGACCGGCCTGTCGATCAAGATGGCGCTGGTCTCCATCCTGGGGGGCGTCGGTACCCTGTTCGGGCCGGTGATCGGCTCGGTGGTGCTGACCAGCATCGAGGAGTTCACCCGCGTGATCTTCGGTGGCAGCGGGCGCGGAACCGACACCATCATCTATGCCGGCCTGATCATCGTCATCGCGGTGTTCTACCCCAGCGGCATCGTGGGCTGGTGGCAGAGCATGCTGCGGCGCCGGGCGGCCGCGAAGGTGCCCCCACCCCAACCCTCCGCCGAGGGCGGAGGGAGCAAGACCGTGGGAGAGCCGGCATGAAGCTGCTCGAAGTCAACAACGTCAGCAAGCGCTTTGGCGGATTGAGCGCCAACGAGGATGTCACCTTCACGGTGGACGCCGGGCAGATCGTCGGCCTGATCGGGCCTAACGGCGCGGGCAAGACGACGATGTTCAATTGCGTGGCCGGCTACTTCGCGCCCAGCGGCGGCACCATCACGCTGGGCGGCCGGCACATCGAGGGCCTGCCGCCCGAGGCTTGCGCCCGTGCCGGCGTGGCCCGCACCTTCCAGATCGCGCGCACTTTCACCAGCATGACCGCCTGCGAAAACGTGATGACGGCGGCGATGCTCGGCGAGCGCAAGGTGTCGGCCGCACGGGCGAAGGCGATCGAATGGCTGGCCTTTGCCAACCTCGAGCGATTCGCCGACAAGCCGGCGGGCAGCATGACGATCAGCGAGCAGCGCCGCCTGGCGGTCGCCCGGGCCCTGGCCATCAATCCGCGCATCCTGCTGATGGACGAAGTGATGGCGGGCCTCAACCCGTCCGAAGTGAAGGAGGCGGTCGACGTGGTGCTGAAGATCCGCGACCGCGGCATCGCCTGCCTGATCGTGGAGCATGTGCTGGAAGGCATCATGCCGATCGCCGACAAGATCGTCGTGCTGGACCGCGGCAGCAAGATTGCCGAAGGCACGCCAAGCGAAGTCTCCAGCGACCCGGCCGTCATTGCCGCCTACCTCGGAGACGCGTGATGCTGGAAATCAAGAACCTCATGGTCTGCTACGACGAGGTGCTCGCCGTCTCCGACGTCACCATGGCTGTGCCCAAGGGCAAGATCGTGGCGTTGGTCGGTGGCAACGGGAACGGCAAGTCGACCACGCTGCGCGCCGTCGCCGGGCTGAATGCCGCGAAGCAGGGCTCGATCACCTTCGAGGGGTCCGCCGTTCACGCCATGCCGGCGCACCAGCGCGTGCCGCTGGGCCTGTCGCTGGTGCCGGAAGGCCGCCGGCTCTTTCCCCGCCTGACGGTGCGACGCAACCTGGAGCTCGGCGCCTTCACCCGCAGCGACAAGCACGAGGTTGCAGCCGGCGTGGACCAGATGTTCTCGCTGTTCCCCATCCTCAAAGAGCGGGAGTCGCAGCTGGCCGGCACCATGAGCGGCGGCGAGCAGCAGATGCTGGCGATCGCCCGCGGCCTGATGGCCAGGCCGAAGCTGCTGATGCTCGACGAGCCCTCGTGGGGCATCGCCCCGAAATTCGTGGCCAAGGTGCTGGAGGTGATCCAGCAGGTCAATGCCACCGGCGTCTCCATCCTCCTGGTGGAGCAGAACCTGCAGAAGGCGCTGGGCATTGCCGACTACGGCTACGTGATCCAGACCGGCCGCATCGTGATGCAGGGCAAGGGCCAGGAACTGCTGCACGACGACCGCATCCGCAAGGCTTACCTGGGCCTGTAGGCCCATCGAATACAAAGAGAGAAATGCAAGCCATCTACCCCGTACCCAGCGCATTGCGCCTGGCGGCCCGCGAAGGGCGCTTCAAGGAGCCGACCTCGGGCCACGCGCCCGGCTACCTCCAGGCCAACCTGATGATCGTGCCGCAAGCGCATGCGTTCGATTTCCTGTTGTTCTGCCAGCGCAACCCCAAGCCCTGCCCGCTGATCGAGGTGCTGGAAGCGGGCAGCGTGCAGCCGCGTTGTGCGCCGGGCGCCAACATCGCCACCGACATCCCGGGCTACCGGCTGTACCGCGACGGCGAGTTCGCCGGCGAGCGCGACAACGTGGCCGACCTGTGGCGCGACGACTTTGTCGCATTCCTCATCGGTTGCAGCTTCTCGTTCGAAGCCGCCGTGGCCGAGGCCGGGATCTCGCTGCGTCATGTGCAGCAGGGCCGCAACGTGGCGATGTACCGCACCAACATCCCTTGCACACCGGCGGGCCGATTCGAAGGCGACATGGTCGTGAGCATGCGACCGATCAAGAGCCGCGATGTGGCGAGGGTGGTGGAAATTTCCGGCCGGTTCGACGTGGCGCATGGCGCGCCCGTGCATATCGGCAACCCGGCCGCCATCGGCATTGCCGACCTGGCGCGGCCGGACTACGGGGACGCCGTCGGAATCAACGACGATGAAGTCCCGATCTTCTGGGCCTGCGGTGTCACGCCGCAGTGGGTGGCCCAGAAAAGCCGCTTGCCGCTGTGCATCACCCATGCGCCCGGCAAGATGTTCGTGACCGACCTCAAGGGATGAACCCATGAGCCGGCCCACCTGAAA
>DATHWV010000271.1:0-2870 GCA_035460205.1 Ramlibacter sp. | reverse complement strand
ATCGATTGCGTGATGCGCACGTGCGTCAATTCATCGGTCATGGGCCGCAGCGCGGTGAGCTGCATGCCCCAGGGCTGGGGCTCGAAACTGATTTCGGGCTGGTGGAACTCGCGCATGATGCGGGTCATCGGCCAGCGTTCGCCGCCGAACTGCCCCGCGCTGGCGCTGCGAAACTGCTTGCCTGCCGCGTTCTGTCCGATCTCCTCCAGCGGCTCGTCGGCCAGGAAGCGGTGCAGGAACGAGGGGTGCGCCGGATCGATGCCGACCTCCACCGCCTGCAGCCAGTTGCACTGCCACATGCCCTTGAACGCGAAAGTGTGGGAAGAGGGCGCGGCGAAGCAGTCGAATTGCGGGAAGGGCGGCGGTTCCTTGCCTTCCTCGCCCAGCCACGCAAACAGGATGCCGCTTTTCTCCAGCACCGGGTAGCTGCGCTGGCGCACGCGTTCGCACAGTTTGCTGCCTGCCGGCTCGGCCGGCGTGTCCAGGCAAGCGCCGTGGACGTCGAACTTCCAGCCGTGGAAAGGGCAGCGCAAGCCGTCGCCCTCATTGCGGCCGAAGGAGAGGTCGGCCCCGCGGTGCGGGCAGGCGCGGTCGAGCAAACCCCAGGCGCCTTGCGCGTCCTTGAACAGCACGAAATCCTGGCCCAGCGCCCGCACTGCCTTGACCGGCCGGTGCGCCATGCGAGCGTCCAGCGCCGGGTTGAACTCGTCCACCAGCGCAACCGGCTGCCAGTAGCTGCGCATCACGGCGCCACACGGGGTGCCCGGGCCGATGCGGGTGATCAACTCATTCTGGTCGGCTTTCATTGGGGTCCTCTCTCAAAACTGCTGGCGAGTGGAAAATCAGTGTAATTCCACTTCACGGGTTTATCCTCACGCCATGAAGCTGTACAACTATTTCCGCTCCTCCGCGTCCTTCCGCGTGCGCATCGCGCTGGAACTGAAGGGCCTGGGCTACGACTACATTCCCGTCCACCTGGTCAAGGGCGAACACAAGTCGCCGGACTTCGCCGCGGTCTCGCCGACAACGCTGGTACCGGCCCTGGTGACCGACGCCGGTGACCACCTGGGCCAGTCGATGGCGATCATCGAATACCTGGACGAGACCCATCCCGAACCGGCCCTGCTGCCGCACGACGCCCTGGGCCGCGCCAGGGTGCGCGCACTGGCGCAAACCATTGCTTGCGAGATTCACCCGCTGAACAACCTGCGCGTGCTGAAGTACCTGGTGCGCGAGCTGAAGGTGGACGAAGAGACCAAGAACACCTGGTACCGCCATTGGGTGCGCGAGGGCCTGGAAGCCTTCGAGCGCGAGCTCGCGCAACTGCCGCCGTCGAAGTTCTGCTACGGCGACACGCCGACGCTGGCCGATTGCTGCCTGGTGCCGCAGATCTTCAATGGCCGACGCGTGAACACGCCGTATGACGGCCTGCCGCGCACCATGGCGGCCTTCGAGGCGTGCATGTCCCTGGACGCATTCCAGAAGGCGCAGCCCACGAGTTGCCCGGACAACGAGCCGTGATGGCGTTTCCCGCCGGCTGGATCACGCCCGGCTGGCCCGCCCCCGGCAATGTGCTCGCGACCTGCACGACCCGAACGGGTGGCGTCTCGCAGTCGCCGTACGACAGCCTGAACCTCGGTGACCATGTGGCCGACGATCCGGCCGCGGTGGCGGGCAATCGCGCGGCGTTTGCAGCGGCGCTCGGCGCGCGGCCGGTCTTCCTCAAGCAGGTGCACGGGCGGGACACGGTGGAATTGCTGCGTGGCACGGCCGACGGCACGCAGGCCGACGGGTGCTTCACCCGGGAGCGTGGTGTGGGCTGCACGATCATGGTGGCCGATTGCCTGCCGGTGCTGTTCACGACGCGCACCGGGGATGTGGTGGGTGCCGCCCATGCGGGGTGGCGAAGTCTTGCGGGCCATGAAGGGCAGGGCATCCTCGAGGCGGTGTTCAGTCGGATGGAGGCGCGTCCCGCCGAGGTGCTCGCGTGGTTGGGTCCGTGCATCGGCCCCGATACTTTCGAAGTGGGGCCCGAGGTGCGTGCCGCGTTCATGGAGCGCGATGCCGGCGCTGCATCGCTGTTCCGCACGCACGGGCCGTCGAAGTTCTTCGCCGACCTGCCGGGCCTCGCGCGCCGCCGCCTTCAGGCGCTGGGCGTCGAAGCGATCTATGGCAACGACGGCACCCGCCCCTGGTGCACCGTGAGCAACCCTTCAATTTTCTTTTCGCACCGGCGCGACCGCATCAGCGGCCGGCTGGCCGCCAGCATCTGGTTGGCCTGACGCAGTTTTGGCGGACCTCGCCTGCTCAGCCGCTTCGCGGGCCTTGATGGCGCGTTTGCGCGCTGGCGTCGCCATGAGGTAGATCACGAGCGACACAGGCGCGACGCCATAGAGTACAAAGGTGAAGATGGCGCCGAGCACGCTGCCGACCGGGCTCGTGGCTTCCGCAACGGCCATCATGAGAGCAACATAGAGCCAGGCGATAACAACGAGGTACATGTACGTGGTATTGCTATGTTGCACTGCAACATGAGTTCTGGGATACTTCGGGTTAACCCGGATCAACAGGGTATCAGGAGACAAAATGCATTCTGAATCAGACTGGGCCAAGGCATCCCAGCAGTTCCAGCAGAACCTGGGGACGCAGTGGTCCCAGGCCATGCAGACGCTACAAGGCTTCGCGCCCGGAATGGCGATGCCAGGCCTGCCGGCGATGCCCGCGATGCCGCAGTTGAGCTTCTCGCAGGAAAAGCTCCAGGCGCTGCAGCAAGCCTATATCAAGGAAGCGGCAGAACTCTGGAACAGCGGCCTCACGGCGAGCCCGGTCGGCACGGACAAGCGCTTTGCCTCCGACGCCTGGGCCGGCAA
>DATHWV010000270.1:0-47238 GCA_035460205.1 Ramlibacter sp. | reverse complement strand
GGGTCGTGCAGCGGCAGGATGCGGTTCTCCAGCTCCAGCAGCAGGTCTTCGGCGGACTCGGGTTCGACGCCGTTGATGTAGGCGTTGTTCACCGGATCATGGATGAAACGCATGTGGTCCACGCGCGGCAGCAGCGAGGTGCCGAACATCTTGCGATTGGCCGGGATGCCGCCTACGCTCATGCCGCCGAAGCCGACGCCGTGGTAGCCCTTTTCGCGGCCGATGAAGATGTTGCGATGTCCTTCGCCGCGTGCGCGGTGGTAGGCGAGTGCGACCTTCATCGAGGTATCCGCGGCTTCCGATCCCGAGTTGCAGAACAGCACCTTGTTCAGGTCGCCCGGCGCCATCGCGGCAATCATCTCGGCCGCCTTGAAAGCCTTGTCGTTGGAAGCCTGGAAGGCGGTGGAATAGTCCAGCGTGTCCAGTTGCTTCTTGATCGCCTCGTTGATCGGCTTGCGGTTGTGGCCGGCGCCCACGCACCAGAGGCTGGAGATGCCGTCCACCACTTTCCTGCCGTCGTGCGTGGTGAACTCCATGCCGTCGGCGGCGACGAAGATACGCGGGTCCTTGCGGAAACTGCGGTTGGGCGTGAAGGGCAGCCAGTGGCTGTCCATGTTGAAGTCGTTGTAGGCCATCTCGAAACTCCTGTGGGCGCTGCAAAAGCCCATTTTGGCACCGGTAGGCAGCCCCTGCACCGGCCGGGCCGGCCTGCGACAATTGGGCCAGCATGAACAACGTCTACATCCTCACCCTTTCCTGCCCCGACCGCCCCGGCATCGTGCACGCGGTCTCGGGCTTCCTGCTGGAGCGCGGCGGCAACATCGAAGAGGCGGCGCAGTACAACGACCACGACACGGGCCTGTTCTTCATGCGCGTGCAGTTCGCCTGCGACCAGCTGGTCCACGATGACCTGCGGGCGCAACTGAAGTTCTTTGCCGAGCCCTTCAAGATGGACTGGAAGCTGCACGCGACCACCCAGCCGATGCGCACCGTGATCATGGTCAGCAAGGAAGGCCATTGCCTCAATGACCTCCTGTTCCGCTGGAAGAGCGGCCTGTTGCCACTGGAGATCGCGGCGATCGTCTCCAACCACCGCGAGTTCTACCAGCTGGCAGCCAGCTACAACGTACCCTTCCACCACATCCCGGTCACCGCCGCCACCAAGGCGCAGGCCGAGGCGCGGCAGTTCGAGATCATCGAGGCCGAGAAGGCGGAGCTGGTGGTGCTGGCGCGCTACATGCAGATCCTCTCGGACGACCTGTGCCGCAAGCTCGCTGGCCGCGCGATCAACATCCACCATTCGTTCCTGCCCAGCTTCAAGGGCGCCAAGCCTTACTACCAGGCGCATGACCGCGGCGTGAAGCTGATCGGCGCCACCGCCCACTATGTGACGGCAGACCTGGACGAAGGCCCGATCATCGAACAGGACGTGGCCCGCGCTGACCACAGCAAGACCGTGGAAGACCTCACCGCCATGGGCCGTGACACCGAAAGCCAGGTGCTCGCGCGTGCCGTCAAGTGGCATAGCGAACACCGTATCCTGGTCAACGGCCACAAGACAGTGATCTTCAAGTGAGCATGCCGGCTCCATAGCCATGACCGCTCGCATTCCGCCCATCCAGTGCCTGCTGACCTTCGAGGCATTGGCGCGGCTGCGGTCGGCAACGTTGGCGGCCGATGAGTTGTGCGTCACGCCCAGCGCCGTCAGCCATCGCGTGCGGCAGCTCGAACAGATCATCGGCACCAAGCTGTTTGGCCGCGCCGATTTTTCACTGACCACCGAAGGCAGCGAATACCTGGCCCATGTGCGCGAAGGGCTCACCATCCTGGAACGCTTTCCCGGCAAGGACGCTGCACAAGGCAAGCGCAAGCTGCGGGTGGCCGTGACGCCGACCTTTTCGCGCTCCATCCTGATGCCGCGCCTGCGCGGCTTCATCGAGGCCTATCCCGAGATCGACCTGACGTTGCAGGTCTCGATCCCGCTGCTGGACGTCGTAGCCGAGGACGCCGACCTCATGATCCGCTTCGGCACCGGCCGCTATGCCGACGTCGAGCACCTGTGCCTGATGACCGACGAGGTCACGCCGCTGGCTGCGCCCAGTTACCTGCGTGCCAACGGCCCGTTCGACTCCATCGAAGACCTGCTGGCCGCCAAGTTGATCAAGAGCCCGCTCGAGCCATGGCGCACCTGGTTCCTCGCGCATGGCGTGGATGCCGGCGAGCCGGGCGAAGGATCGTCCTTCAACGACATCGGCCTGATGTGCGACGCCGCCGCGCAGGGCCTGGGCATTGCCCTGGTGCGCCTGAAGCTCGGGCAACCCTGGCTGGACAACGGCAGCCTCGAGCGCATTTCACCGCGCAACGTGCCCAGCCCGCACGCGCACTATCTTTGCTGGCGCACCGGCGCGATGGACCGGTGGGAATGCGCCGCGTTTGCCGAGTGGCTCAAGAAAAGCGTGGGCTGAACCAGGGCTCGCGGGTGGGAATTTCGCACACCCCTAAAATGTTACGAGCTGTACATTGATGGGTTGGGCCGGCCCAACCGGCCGACGAAGGAACACCGCATCTTGAACTCCTGGCGCAACCAGACGCCCGACACCCTGCTGTTCGCGGCGCTGGCCATTGGCTTGCTCGCCTGGACGGCGCATTCCTATTCCATGGTGTCGGTGGCGCTGGTCGCCGCATCACTGGGCCTCGCCGCCTGCAGCTTGTGGTCCTGCTGCACCCTGCTCGGGGCGCGCAGCGCCCGCATCTTCCTGGGTACCGGTGTCGTGCTGGGCTGGCTGGCCGAGCAAGCCGGCGCCACGATGGGCTGGTTCTTCGGCGACTACAGCTACACCGATGTGCTCGGGCCGCGCGTGGGCGCCGTGCCCATCGTGATCCCGCTGATGTGGTTCGGCCTGTGCTACATCGGCTTGCTGATGGGCTGCATGATCCTGTGGCGCAGTCCCGCACCCGTCGCGGGCGGCGGCTGGAAGGCCGGCGCCTTCGCCGCCCTGCTCGCCGCGATGATCGTCACCGCTTTCGACCTCGGCGCCGATCCCTGGTTCGTGTTCCAGCTCAAGGCCTGGATCATGGCCAAGAAGGACGGCCACTGGTTCGGCGAAACCGTGCGCGGCTTCGAGGGCTGGATGGTGGTGAGTTTCACCATCATCGCCCTGTTCCAGGCGATGGCCCGGCCGGCTGCCGTGCCCGCGGCGCCTGTTTCCGCACGCCGCGCCGCCCTGGCGCCCATCCTGGTGTACGCCGCGTTCATCGCGTTCCAGGTCACGCAGTCGCAACCGCTGGCGCTGCGTTTCATCGCTTTCTTTGCCATGGGGATTCCCGCGCTGGCGGCGCTGGCCGCCTGGTCCCAGTGGTCCAGGCAACTGCCCGGGAGTGCCGCTTGACGCCCGCCGCCGCCCAGTGGGCGGCCGCAGCTCGCGAGGCCGATCCGCTGGCCGACCGGACGGTTGCGGCGATCATCGGCCCTTGGTCGGATGAACCTGGCGCGATGGCTTCGGGCATCGCGCGCCTGGGTGCGGCGACACGGCTCATGGCCGGCTGGACCACCAACGCCGGCCTGGCATCGTGGCAGCCCGGCGCAGCGGGCGTCGATCCCGGGGTCGTGACCGCGCTGCAAGCCTACGTCGCCGAGGGCAGCCGGCTGCCGTCATGGACCCGGCCCGCGGATGTCGAACGGGCCGAAGACGTGTTCATGGACTATGGCCCGATGTCCTGCGTGCTGCTGTTTTGCGCCAGCCTGCCCGAGTGCTATGTGTTGCCGCACCTGTCGGAGGTGCTGCACGTCGCCGGACAATTGGAAGCCCACACCGAGCACCGTATCCGGCAGACTGCCGCCATGGTGTTCCCCGTGATGATGAAAGGCGGACTCACGTCCGGCGGTGGCGGCGGCGTTGCGCAGGTGCTCAAGGTCCGCCTCATCCACGCGACCATTCGCCACCTGATCCTGCACGGGACGCCACAGCTCGCGCACGGCCGCATCGCGCCGCAACCGGCCACGCGCGGCAGCGGCAACCTGCAGCAGGCGCTGGTCTCCCACGGCTGGGACGTCGAGCGCCAGGGCCTGCCCTGCAGCCAGCTGGAGTTGGCCTACACGCTGCTAACCTTCGGCTATGTGTTCCTGCAAGGCATGCGCACCCTGGGCCTGCCGCTGTCGCGGCAGCAGGAAGAGGCCACCTTGCACGCATGGAACGTCGCCGGCCATGTGCTGGGCATCCGGGATGAGCTGATGGCCCACACGATGGACGAGGCCGCCGCGATGTTCACCACACTGCAGGCCATGGCGCGCGCCCAGGAGGCGACGCCGGACGTGCGCCCGGGACTGGGCCAAGCCCTGGTCGGCACCATGGCCCGCTCGATCCGCCTGCCGGTGATCCGCAACCTGCCGGTGCCGCTGACCCGCTGGCTGGTCGGGCGCGAGACCGCGCACGAGATCGGCCTCGACCGGCATGTCGGCCTGCTGACCCGCCTGGCATTCGGCGTCGCGCGCGTGGCCGTGCGGCTCGTCGATGGCATGGTGCGAGTCTTCCTGCCGCAGTTCTCGCTCACGCGCATGTTCACCCGGGTGGTGGGTTATCACCTGCTGACGCGCTTCCTGCTGGACCAGACCCGTCCGCTGGCCTTGCCCGACGAATTGCTGCAGCCGATGCACGGCACCGTGGCGGGCTGGCACCACGACCTGCGCGCCCCCGACTGGGTCAACCGCCTGGAAGACCGGCTGACGACGCACGGCCCATGGGGGGGGGAGCGATGAGCCGCCACCTCCTGCGCTTGGCCGTCCTCGCCCTTTGGCTCGTCATTTCCGGCCCGGCCTGCGCTGCCGCTGGTGAAGGCGACATCACCTTGCAAAGCCAGTACTGGATCGACGAATCGGGCCGCGCCTCCATCCAGGAGGTGGCCGGTGGCGCCGCCAGGTTGCAGCCGATCGACCGCTACCGGGCCTTCCCGCTGGGCAGCGCCGCGCTGTGGATGCGGCTGGACCTGCCGGCCATGGACAGCTCGCAGCGCTGGTACCTGCTGCTCACCGGCGCCGCGTTCATCAACCGTGCCAGCCTGTTCTCGGCCGGACCGGACGGCGCATGGCGCGAACAGCGGGCCGGGGACCACATCCCGGTAGCGCAATGGGACCATCCGAATTCCTCGCCGCTGTTCGAGGTGCCTGCGGCGCGCAGCGGTGCGGTCTGGCTGCGGCTGGAGAACCGGCCCGCGCCGACCAGCCCTTTCATCCAGCTGCTGACCGAAGACAGCCTGCAGTTCAAGCGCCAGTGGACCTACCTGATGCTGGGCGCCTACCTCGGGTTCGCGCTGCTGGTGTTCATCGTGGGCCTGATCCACGCGCGGCTCTATGGCGATCCCGTGTTCGACGCGTATTGCATCTACGTGGCCTGCATGCTGGCATTCCAGCTGTCCTTCACCGGCATGGGGGGCTTGCTGCTGTGGCCGCAATGGGCCTGGTTCAACGATGCGGCGCCCGCGATGTTCATGCTGGCGATGATCGGCTCGGGCATCTGGTTCATCCGGCAGGCCACCGCATTGCCGCGGCACAGCCGCCTGGTCGATCGCGCGGTGGTGGGCTTCTCGCTGTTCGGGCCGCTGTTCGCCGTGGTGTACCTGCTGCTCCACAACCAGGCGACCTATACCGTGCTCAACCTCTACGGCCTGCTCTCGGTAGTGCTGAGCATTGCGCTGTGCGCCTGGACCTGGCGCAAGGGCGAAGCGTATTCAGGCTGGCTGCTGCTCGGCTTCCTGCCGGTGCACCTGGGCTACCCGTTCCCGGCGTTGCGGGCGGCCGGCGTGCTGCCCGACAGCTGGGGAACCCAGTACGCGGTGCTGATCGGTTCGGCTATCGAGATCCCGCTGCTGCTGTACATCCTGCATTGGCGGGCCAAGGACTTCAGCGAGAACCGCGCGCGCCTGCGGGCCCTGGACAGCACCGACCCGTTGACCGGCCTCACGGTGATGCCGGTGCTGCGCCTGCGGCTGCGCGACGCCATGCGCCGCGCCCAGCGCTCTGCGCATCGCTGCGCGGTGCTGCTGGTGGACCTGTCCAACCATGCCGACATCGTGTCGCGCGGGGGCCGCGAGGCCGGCGATCGCGCGCTGGTCGTCACGGCCTCGCGCCTGTCCCAGGTGGTGCGCGAGGTGGACACGGTGTGCCGCGTGGCCGACACGCGATTCGCCATCCTGCTGGAAGGCCCGCAGCCCGAAGACGCGCGCCGCCGCCTGGCGCAGCACATCGTGGCCCGCGGGCTGGAGCGGGTGCACGGGCTGCCGGCCGACATGAACCTGCGCATGCGGGTGGTGTCGGCAGCGGCCCCGGACGGCGCGATCGAGCGAACCGTCGAAGGCGTCATCGACGAACAGCGCCTGATGCAAAGGCTGAACTGGGCGCTGGACCGCCTGGTGGAAGACCCGAAAAAAGTGGTGCATCACCTGGAGGCCCGACCGGTCGAGGCGGACCCGACCGCGCCCGCGCCGGCCTGAGCCATTTTTTTGCAGCCTCACTGAAAAAATCTTCACCCAAGCCGGCCGGCCGCGGCCTACAGTGCAGGCATGAACGCCCCCGTTGACCCCGCCATCGCGCAGCGCGCCGAACGCCAGTCGCAGGTCGTGCGTGCCTTGCAGGCGGTGCTGCCACCGCAGGCCCTGCTCTGGCAGCAGGAAGACACCACGCCCTACGAATGCGACGGGCTCACGGCCTATCGCCAGCGGCCGCTGGTGGTGGCGCTCCCCGAGACCGAAGCGCAGGTCCAGGCCGTGCTGCGCACCTGCCATGCGCTGGAGGTGCCGGTGGTGGCGCGGGGCGCGGGCACGGGCCTGTCGGGCGGCGCGATGCCGCACGCGCTGGGTGTCACCCTGTCGCTCGCCAAGTTCAACCGCATCGTCAGGATGGACGCGGTGTCGCGCACGGCCGTCGTGCAGTGCGGCGTGCGCAACCTGGCCATCAGCGAAGCCGCCGCGCCGTTCGGGCTCTACTACGCGCCCGACCCGTCCAGCCAGATCGCCTGCACCATCGGCGGCAACGTGGCCGAAAACTCGGGCGGCGTGCATTGCCTGAAGTACGGCATGACCTTGCACAACGTGATGAAGGTGCGTGGCTTCACCGTCGAAGGCGAGGCCGTGGAGTTCGGCAGCGGCGCGCTCGACGGCGCGGGCTACGACCTGCTGAGCGTGGTGATCGGCAGCGAAGGCATGCTGGCAGTCGCGATCGAGGTCACGGTGAAGCTGGTGCCCAAGCCGGTGCTGGCGCGCTGCATCATGGCCAGCTTCGACGACGTGCGCAAGGCAGGCAACGCGGTGGCCGCCGTCATCGCGGCGGGCATCATCCCGGCCGGCCTGGAGATGATGGACAAGCCGATGACGGCCGCGGTCGAAGACTTCGTGCACGCCGGCTACGACCTGTCCGCCGAAGCCATCCTGCTGTGCGAGAGCGACGGCACGCCCGAGGAGGTGGAGGAAGAGATCGGGCGGATGGCGCAGGTGCTGCGCGACGCCGGTGCGACCGCCATCGCCGTCAGCCGCGATGAAGCCGAGCGCCTGCGTTTCTGGAGCGGCCGCAAGAATGCCTTCCCGGCTTCGGGCCGCATCAGCCCGGACTACATGTGCATGGACTCGACCATACCGCGCAAGCGCCTGGCCGACATCCTGCTGGCGATCCAGGAGATGGAGCGCAAGTACGGCCTGCGCTGCGCCAACGTTTTCCACGCGGGCGACGGCAACCTGCACCCGCTGATCCTGTTCGACGCCAACGATGCCGCGCAACTGCACAGCGCCGAGCTGTTCGGCGCCGACATCCTGGAGACCAGCGTCGCGATGGGCGGCACCGTCACCGGCGAACACGGCGTGGGCGTGGAAAAACTCAATTCGATGTGCGTGCAGTTCACGCCGGGTGAGTGCGAACAGATGTTTGCGCTCAAGCGGTCGTTCGACCCGAAGGGCCTGCTCAATCCCGGCAAGGTGATCCCGACGCTCAACCGCTGCGCGGAGTACGGAAAGATGCTTGTGCGCGGTGGCCGGATCTCGCACCCGGACCTGCCACGGTTTTAGGACGCTGCCGCGTTACTACTTGCGGCACTGGTTGTCGTCGACCAGGCCGTTTGACTGCTTCTTGCCTTCGCCCGACTGCTTCTCTTCTTCCTTGAGCATGAGCGCGACGAAGGTGGTCAGCGGATTGGTGCTCACTTGCGAGAGCACGTCCGTGGCCTTCCCAATATTGCCGTCCAGCAAGGTGACAAGGTGCTGGACCGCTGGCGTAGACGCAATTGGCGTCGAAGGCGTTATGGGCGGCGCAGGCGTGGGTGCCGGTGGCGGTGGCGGTGGCGGTGCCGGCGGCGCAGGCGTGGGTGCCGGTGCCGGTGGCGGTGGCGGTGCCGGCGGCGGCGGCGGCGGTGGTGGCGGTGGCGCAGGTGTGGGCGCCGGCGTCGGGGCCGGAGTCGGCGCGGGTGTTGGCGCAGGCGTCGGTGCGGGTGGTGGAGGCGGTGGTGGCGGCGGCGCTGCGCTGACAGCCATGCTGCCGTCCACGTAGCTGATCGCGTAGTTGGTCGCGATGAATCCGCTGCCGGCCACCGCGGCGCTCGGCGTGATGGCGTAGCTTCCCGCTGTCGCGGGCGCCGGCGCACCCGGGCTCGACAGGGTCACCGAGGCAACGGACTCGCCGGCCACCAGCCCGACGCTGCCGAATTCGGTGCCGGCAAATGTATAGGTGCTGCCCGCGGTCTTGGTCAGGTTGTTGGCAGTGATCGTAAGACTGGCCGGCGTGATGTCGGCCGTCAACGCGGGCTGGACGATCACGTAGTTGCCGGCGTCCGCACCGGCCAGCGTATAGCCGGTGACGCTCACTGGCTTGCCCGTGCCCACATTCTTGTCGGCGTAGGTGGCCGTGGCAGTTCCCGCCACGCTGACCACGTCCGATAGCAGTCCGGTGACGCTCGCCGTACCGGCCACGCTGCCCGCGGTGGTGCCGTCGTACGTCTTGTTGGCGCCCGAGACACCCCCCACAGTGAGGGACGCCGGCGTGATGTTGGCTGTCGGCACCGGTTGGACGATCAGGTAGTTGCCCGCATCCGTGCCTGTCAGGCTGTAACCCGTGACGTTGACGCTCTTGCCGGTGCCCACGTTCTTGTCGGCAAAGCTGCCCGTGCCGGTACCCGTCACGCTGACCACGTCCGACAGCAGGCCAGTGACACTGGCGCTGCCCGCCAGGGTGGCCGAGGTGGTGGCATCGTAGGTCTTGTTGTTGGCGGTGACGCCACTCACGGTGAGGCTGGCCTGCGTGATATTGGCCGTGAGCCCTGCGGGTTGCACCACGGTGTAATTGCCTGCATCGGCACCGGTCAGCGTGAACCCACTGACCGTGACACCCTTGCCTGTGCCGACGTTCTTGTCGGCGAAAGCGCCCGTGCCGGTGCCGCTCACGCTCACCACGTCCGACAGCAAGCCGGTGACGGTGGCGCTGCCACCGAGCGAAGCGATGGTCGTCGCATCATAGGTCCTGCTGGTTGCAGTGACGCCGCTCACGGTGAGGCTGGCCTGGGTGATGTCCGCTGTCAGCCCGGCAGGCTGCACCACGGTGTAATTGCCGGCGTCGGCGCCGGTGAGCGTGTAACCGCTGGCCGTGACGGACTTGCCCGTGCCCACGTTCTTGTCTGCGAAAGCGCCCGTGCCGGTTCCAGCCACGCTGACCACATCCGACAGCAGCGCGGTGACCGTGGCGCTGCCTGACAGGCTTGCCGTGGTGGTCGCGTCGTAGGTCTTGTTGTTCGCAGTGACACCGCTCACCGTGAGGCTGGCCGGCGTGATGTTCGCCGTCGGCGTCGGCTGGACGATCAGGTAATTGCCGGCGTCGGCGCCCGTCAGGCTGTAGCCGGTGACGTTGACGGTCTTGCCCGTGCCCACGTTCTTGTCGGCGAAAGCGCCCGTGCCGGACCCGGTCACGCTCACCACGTCCGACAGCAGCCCGGTGACTGTCGCACTGCCCGCCAGCGTCGCACTGGTGGTCGCGTCGTAGACCCGGTTGTTGGCCGTGACACCGCCCACCAGCAGGTTCGCCTGCGTGATGTTGGCGGTCAGCGCCGGTTGGACGATGAGGTAGTTGCCGGCATCGGCCCCCGTCAGGCTGTAGCCGCTGACGGTAACGGCCTTGCCGGTACCGACGTTCTTGTCGCCGAACGTGCCCGTGCCGGTCCCGGTCACGCTGACGACGTCGGAGAGCAGCGCGGTGACCGTCGCGCTGCCCGCGAGGGTTGCGTTGGTGGTTGCGTCGTAGGTCCTGTTGTTCGCAGTCACCCCGCCCACGGTGAGGCTGGCCTGGCTGACGTCCGCCGTCAGTCCGGTGGGCTGGACCACGGTGTAATTGCCGGCGTCGGCACCGGTGAGCGTGTAACCCGTCACCGTGACGGACTTGCCCGTGCCCACGTTCTTGTCTGCGAAAGCGCCCGTGCCGGTTCCAGCCACGCTGACCACATCCGATAGCAACCCGGTTACCGTGGCGCTGCCTGACAGGCTGGCAGTCGTCGTCGCGTCGTACGTCCTGTTGTTGGCGGTGACGCCGCTCACGCTGAGGCTGGCCGGTGTGATGTTCGCCGTCGGCGTCGGTTGGACGATCAGGTAGTTGCCGGCATCGGCTCCCGTCAGCGAATAGCCGGCGACGGTGACCGCCTTCGCCGTGCCTGCGTTCTTGTCGACGAACGCACCCGTACCGCTGCCAGTGACGCTCACCACGTCAGACAGCAGGCCGGTTACGGAGGCACTGCCTGCCAGCGTCGCCGCGGTGGTTGCGTCATAGGTCTTGTTGTTGGCCGTAACGCCGCTCACCAGCAGGTTCGCCTGCGTGATGTTGGCCGTCAACGCAGGCTGGACGACGAGGTAGTTGCCGGCGTCGGCCCCCGTCAACGTGTAGCCGGTGACCGTGACGCTCTTGCCCGTGCCCACGTTCTTGTCGGCGAAAGCGCCCGTGCCGGTTCCGGCCACGCTGACCACGTCCGACAGCAACGCAGTCACCGTGGCGCTGCCCGCGAGGGTCGCGTTGGTCGTCGCGTCGTAGACCCTGTTGTTGGCCGTGACGCCGCTCACCGTGAGGGTCGCCTGCGAGATGTCCGCGGTGGGCGTGGGCTGGACGATCGCGTAATTGCCTGCATCGGCGCCGGTGAGCGTGAAACCGGTGACGGTGACGGACTTTCCCGTGCCCACGTTCTTGTCAACGAACGCACCTGTGCCGGAGCCCGTCACGCCGACCACGTCCGACAGCAGCCCGGTGACCGTCGCACTGCCCGCCAGGGTGGCCGCGGTCGTCGCGTCGTAGGTCTTGTTGTTGGCAGTGATGCCGCCCACCACCAGGCTGGCCGGCGTGATGTCGGCCGTGAGGCCAGGCTGCACGACGACATAGTTGCCTGCGTCGGTGCCGCTCAGCGCGAAGCCGCTGGTCGTGACCGTCTTGCCGGTACCGACGTTCTTGTCGGCGAAGGCCCCACTCGCAGTGCCTGTGTTGACGTTCACGACATCGCTGCCCAACACGCCGCCCAGGGTAGCGCCGCCGAGATTCAGAGTCGCCGACGTATTGGTGTCGTAAACCTTGTTGTTCGCGCTCACGCCACCCACCGTCAGGCTGGCCGGTGTGACCGATGCCAGGGCGCCGGTGTAGGTGCCGAATGCGTAGCCCGTCGGCTGGGTGAGCGAGCCTTGCACGATGCTGTAGGTGCCGACATCCTTGCCGGGGGCGGACACTGCGAGCGAACCCGTAAAAACGTCCTGCAGGAACACGTTGCCATGCACGGAGGCATCGATCAACCCGATGTACGTGTAGGTCGGCGTGGCAAAGGTTGACGTCGTGTCGTACACCCTCGTCTGCGCGCTGGCCGTCACGTTTACCGTGGGCTGCGCCGAGAAGACGTAGCGGCTGCCTGCGCCGATGCTTCCCGGCGGGTCGCCCGCGTAGGTCGCGTTCCAGACGGCGTAGTTGCCGGAGTTCAGGCTGCCGAACGTGTTCGCCGAGGGTGTGACGGAGTAGACGAGCCACCGGCCCGCGCCGGGATCGATGGCGCTGGCGCCATAGCTGTTGCTGAAGTTCTGGCCGGCGAGAACGACGGTGCTGCCCGAGCCCGTGCCGGCGACGGCTTGCGACAGCGCGATGTCGCCGGTGTTCTGGATGAAGACCGAATTGCCCGAAGAAGCGACGCCGGTGATGCTGTCGACAGTGCCCACGGTCAGCGTCGACGAGTTGTTGACGAACTGGAAGGCGCCGGACGTGGACCGGCCGCTGATCTGGTTGACCTGGTTGCCCGCATTGGTGAGCGTCACCGTGGGCGCGTCCGCATTGAGGTTGGCCACCGTCAGCGCCGCAGTCTGCGTGATGCTGCCACCGGCGCCGTTGATCAGGCTCAGCGTGGACGTGTTCGTAGGCGCAATGGCCCCGCCCGTGTTGCCGATCGTGATGCCACCGGTGTAGGTGTTGCCGCCGACGACGATGGCCGAGGCGGTGATGAGGTTCAGCTCGCTCGCGCTGAGGTTGAGGGCTGAGGTCTCGGATGACCCGGCCAGCGTGATGGACCGGCTGGCGGTGGTGGGCACGATCATGGTCCGACCAGCGCCCGAATTGATGAAGCTGCTGATGCCGATGCGGTCGCCGGCCAGCTTGATCTGGCCGCCGGCGCTCGCGAGCGTGACGCCGACCACGTCGATGTCGCGCGAGCTCGCCGGTGCGGGAGCGGGAGTGCCCGAGCCGGTAATGGTGATAGTGGAGGCGCCGGTCGCCGTGAGCGAACCGTTCAGGGACACGCCCGTCACGCCCGAAGCGCTCGGCGCCGAGGCGGCGCCGGTGACGGCGATGTTGCCGGACGAAGTCACCGCACCGGCCATCGACGCGCCGATGATGAAGGTCGCCGTCGTCGAGGAGCTCACGCTCGCGCTCACCGTGAGTCCGCCCGACCCGGCTGTCACGTTGGCCGTGGACCCCAGGTTCACGCCCGTGCCGGCGCTGCCCCCGACCGTCGCCGCACCCGTCAGCGAGACCATGCCGGACGCGGCGGACTGCAATTTACCGTTGACCAGCAAGCCGTTGCCGGCAAGGATGGACGGGTTGTTCAGCGTGCCGCTCAGCGTCACGTTGCCGCCCGAGCTCGACACGGTGGCTCCGTTGTTCACCACACCGCCGGTGCTGCCGGCCGAAGCGCTGGAGCCGGTGCGGCCGGTCAGGCTGATCGCCCCCGCGCCGGTGACCAGCGCGCCCGAATCGAGCCGGAAACCGTTCGATACCTGCGCCACGCCCGAGGTCCAGCCGGCATCACCCTTGATCGTGATCGCACCGCTGCCCGAGGAGATCGTCGAACCGGCGACCAGCACACCGGACGATCCGGAACTGCCGCCGCTGGTCAGGTTGCCGTTGATGTCGATGGTGCCGCTGCCCGTGGTCTCGACAAAGGACGGCGTCGCGCCGTTGTTGGTGATCTCGACCGAATGCGTGCTGCCGCTGCCCGAGGCGTTGAACAGCACGTTGCCCCCGTTGGCGTCCACGGTGCTGCCGAACACCTTGATGCCGTTGCCGGCCAGTGTGACGTCGCCGCCGGCTGACTGCACGCCGCTGCCCGCCACGCTGATGCCCAGCGCGCCGCTGTTGGCTGTGAGGCTGATCGGCTGGGCGGTGTTGGCGGTCACACCGTTCAGGGTGCCCATCACGCCGAATTGCGAGTACACGCTTCCGACGTTCAGGTCGCCCGTGCTGGACAGGTTGATCGAACCCGTGCCCGAGAAGGCTGCAACGTTCGAAATCGAATTGCCCGCGCCCGTGAGCGAGATTGACCCGCCGTTCACGTTCTTGGTATAGGCGTACAGGTTGGTCACCGCGATGCCGGCGCCCGAGCCGGCCTGCGTGATGTTGCCGCCGCCACCCGCCTCGCCGGCCCACAGCGACAAGGTGCTGCCCGCGCCGCCGCTGATCGGCGCGTTGATGAAGATGTCTTTCTCGGCAAGCAGGCCAAGCGCGTTCCCGCTGGTCCAGGTGACGCCGTCCACCACCTTGATGAAACCGGTGCCGGTGCCCGGCGCGTTGGTCGTCTGGACGAGGACGTTGGTGCTGGAAAGGTAGCTTTGGATGTTGCCTGTCGAGACGAACGAATCCGGAATCGCGCCTGAGGGCGTGTAGGTCGGGCCTCCCGTCGTTTCGGGTGCGCTGACGGTCATGCCGGCCGCCTCGGCATTGCTTTGGTTGGCAGCGATGTAGAGGCTGGTCGGGTCCAGCAGCAGGATGCCCGACTGGCCGTTGGGCGCCCTCGTATCGACCTGCCCCTGCATCGCAAGGTAGTGCCCGGAGGTTTCGATCTTGCCGCCATCGCCCGCTTGCGCGCCGCCGCGCGCCGACAGCGAACCGGAGACACGGGTCGCGCCGTCGGACCATGCCACCACCGTGCCGCCATTGCCGCTGTCAGTGGCATCGGCCTTGATGTTGGCGCCCGCTTCGATCGTCGTCTCGCTGGCGTTGCTGATGCGGCTGTCCTTGCCCTGCCAGCCACCGCCCACCAGCACCTCGCCGCCGCCCTGGCTGCCGCTGGCCTGGATGATCGCCCCGCTCTTGAGCATCACCTTGTTGGCCGTCACGTGCACCTGCCCGCCGGTGTTGCCCTTGCTGGCCGTGATCTGGCCGGCCACTTCCGCGCTTTGCTGGCCCTTGAGCACGACCTTGCCACCTTCGGTGCTCACCGCCGTGGCCTGGATCAGCCCGCTGTGTTTCAACTGCCCGGCAAAAATGCCCACCGCATCGCCCTGCAAGCTGCCCAGGTTCACCGCCTGGTCGCTCGGCGCCTGCAGCTCCAGCCGGATACCTTCCAGGCCGCGCCCGGTCAGCTCGACTTTCTGGCCCGCAGCCAGCACGGTGGTGCCGTTGGGTGCCTGCACCAGCGCCTGGCTGCCCACTTGCACGTTCGGCGCGATGAGCACGATGTCGCCGCTTCGCGCCAGGATGCGCCCGTCCACGTTCAGCGCACCACCGGGCAGTCCATCGCCGCCAAAAACGAGCCGGCCGGCGATCGCGTCGGCCTCGCTCATGCGCAACGTGGAGGCCGTGAAGCCGGCGGTGTCGACCACCGCACCGGCGCCCACCGCAATGCCGGCGGGGTTGACCAGCACCAGCTTGCCGTTGGACGACAGCGTGCCGAAGATGGCCGAGGGGTTGGTGCCCACGACGCGGTTGATCGACAGGCTGCTCGCGCTGGGTTGTTCGAATCGGGTCGCGCTGCCGGCGGGGATCGAGAAGCTTTGCCAGTTGAGGACGGAGCGATTGGTGCCCGCCCCGTTCTGCGTGGTCACCAGCAGGTTGGCCCCCTGCTGCACCGCGCTGGCCGTTCCCTGGACCGCCTGCAGCCCGCTGGGCTGCGCCAGCGCGCGGGGCGGCGTCGCCACGAACGCCGCTGCTATCGCCAGGGCTGCGCCGGCCGGCAAGAAGCCCGCCGTGGCAGGGCTCGAAGCCGGCAAAACGGTGGTGCGGCGCCCGCTGACTTGCGGCCGGATGGCGGATTGTTTCATGCTGGATTGCGGCTTTGGGGGTCGCTCTCTCAAAACTAACACAGCAGTGTGAGGGGCCACAACACGTGGCGTCACATTCAACACAAAATCTCACAGCGTGTGCGGAGGTAGTGCGGCAAATGTCACGGAACGCCGCACGCGCAGGGACGGTTGCTAACATGGCCGTCCAGCCGACCGCCCTTTCGCCCATGCGCGTCTTCGTCAGCATCGCCTCGTACTGCGACCCGGTCCTCGGGTTTACGCTGACACGCGCCCTCGCCACCGCCCGTTGGCCGGATCGCCTGCACTTCGGCGTGGTGGACCAAAGTCCAGGCTCTGCAGCAGGCCCGACGCCACAGGACCTGGCGCCGGCCCGGCTCAGTTACATCCGCATCGACCCGGTGTACGCACGCGGACCGTGCTGGGCCCGCGCGATCGCGATGTCTCTCTACGACGGCGAAGACTGGTTCTTCCAGGTCGATTCGCACATGGACTTCGAAGCGCGCTGGGACGATCGGCTCATCACGCAGGCGCAGGCCCTGCTGCCCGGCCGGGCGGGCGTGGTGCTGTCCGCCTACCCCAACGCCTTCGTCTTCGATGCGGGACGGCCCGTGCACAAGCCGTCCACGCAGCACATCCTCGCGCATGTGGTGAAGGACGGTGCGCTGTTCGAGCCCGGCCATCCGGTGCTGGGATTCGAGGCGCATCCGCTGGAGCGCGACGAACCGGTGGCGGGCTTCCACCTCGGCGCAGGTTGCCTGTTCGCGCCGGGAAGCTTCGTGCCGGCCTTCCCGTACGACCCCTGGTTCTATTTCCACGGCGAGGAGCAGGCGCTGGCCGCGCGCCTGTTCACGCATGGCTGGGACATCTTCCACATCCCGGCGCTCCCGGTCTGGCACCTGTACAACAACGCCGATTCCGGCGCGGCGCCGCGGCCCATGCATTGGGACGCGGCGCTCGACGGCCAGCGCGTGCAAACCTGGTGGACGCTGGAGCAGCGCTCGCGCGAACGCCTGGCCACCTTGCTGGCCGGCGGGCCGCTGGGCATCTACGGATTGGGACGTCGGCGCACGATGGCCGACTACGCCGCCTTTAGCGGCATCGACTACGCGCGCCGAAGCATCGAAGGGCGCGCCTACCGGCCTCAGCTGTTGGCAGCGCCGGCCTGATCGCGCATCAACTCCATCGCCAGGCACAGGTCGGCCCAGGCCTTCGCCTTCTCGGGCAGGTTGCGCAGCAAATACGCCGGGTGGTAAGTAACCACCACCGGCACGCCTTCGTAGTCGTGCCGGCGCCCGCGCAGCTTGCCGATCGGCTCGCTGCTGCCCAGGAGCGACTGCACCGCAAACCGTCCCATGGCCAGGATGATCTTCGGTTGCAGCAGTTGCACCTGCCTGCGCAGGAAGGGTTCGCACTGTGCCACTTCGTGGGGCTCGGGGTTGCGGTTGCCGGGGGGGCGGCACTTGAGCACGTTGGCGATGTAGACCTTGTTGTGCCGGTCCAGGCCCAGCGCCTTCAACATGTTGTCCAGCAGCTTGCCCGCCTGCCCGACGAAGGGCTCGCCCTGTGCATCTTCCTGCTCGCCCGGCGCCTCGCCCACGATCAGCCAGTCGGCTTGCATGTCTCCCACGCCAAAGACCGGGTTGCGACGGCTCTCGCACAACTGGCAGGCACGGCATGCCGCCACCGCATCGGCGAGCTGCTCCCAGCCCATGAGTTCGATGCCGCCGGCACGGGGTTGCAGCGCTGCGCCCTCGCGCGCCGGGCGCGGCGCCGGTTGCGGCACCGGCTGGACCGCCGGAGCGGCGCGTTCGGCGCGCAGCACTGGCACCGGAAGCGCGGGCGCGCGCGACGGCGGCGGTGCATATACGCGCACACCCATCTCCTCGAGCATGGCGCGCTGCCGCCCGTCCAGGTCCAGGCTCATAGCTTGAAGCTCATTACGACGGCGTCCTCGCGCCGGCCCTGCGCCGCCGGGTAGTAGCCCTTGCGCTCGCCGACCCGCCGGTAGCCGTGGTGTTCGTAGATGCGTTGTGCCCGCGTGTTGCTTGCGCGAACCTCCAGCCAGAGCCACTGCGCACCCTGCCCGCGCGCCCACAGCACGAGTGCGTCCAGCATCACGCGCCCCCAGCCTTGCCCCTGGTGGGCCGGCGCGACGGTGATGTTGAGCAGGTGCACTTCGTCGACACCCTTCATGGCCACGAAGTACCCCAGCAGGGCCTCGCCGGCAACCAGCAATTGCGCCTCGTAGCCCGAGCGCAGCGAGTCGCCGAAATTGCCGCGCGTCCACGGGTGCTCGTACGCGGCCTGCTCGATGGCCACGACCTCATGAAGCCGTTCGTCCGTCATGGGTTCGAACTGCGCTTCGATCGACTTGAATACGGCGCTCATGGGCGTTGCGGCGATGCGGCCTTCGCGGCCGCGCGTTCCTCTGTGGTTTGGGCCACTTTATCGCGAATGTAGAGCGGCAGGGCGCCCGCCGCATTGACCGCCTGGCCGGCGGCCAGCAGCGCGGGCGCCAGGCGCAAGAGGGCCTGGGCGGTCGGCAGCACTTCGACCTGCGCAGCCGCGGCCGGCAAGCGGGCTGGGTAGGCCGCGAACGCATTGCCGGCCAGGGACCAGCCCGGTGGCACCAGGACCGACTCGGGGCGCCCCAGCCGGAAGTCGCCCTGGCGCAGCCAGCGACCGCCGTCATGCAGGTAGGCGGCCGAATACACCTCGTCCATCCGCGCATCCAGCAAGGCCACGACTTGCGTCGTTCCCTCGCGCTCGCGGGCTTCTTCGGCGACGGCCATCAAGGTCTCGACCGGCAGCACCGGCACGCCGGAGCCGAACGCCAGGCCTTGCGCCACCGAGCACGCGGTGCGCAGGCCGGTGAACGAGCCGGGGCCACGACCGAACACGATAGCGTCGAGCTGTGCCAGCCGCAGGCACGCCTGCGCCAACAGGCCGTGGATGGCAGGGATCAGCGCCGCCGAAGCCAACGCCCCGCCGGCACCCTGGTGCGCGATCGGTGCATGCGCACCCGCACCGCCGCGCTGGACGGCAATGGAAAGCGTGTCGGTGCTGGTGTCGAAGGCGAGGAGGTTCAATCCGACATTATCGAGGGGCCGGATAATCCCCCGCATGTCCCTGCCCCCGCTGCTGTCCGGCCTCCTCGCGGCGTTGCTCATCCTGCCCGCCCTGGCGCAGGAACTGCCGCCGGAAGTCGAGGCCGCGCTGGCCCGCGCCAAGCTGCCGCGCGACGCCGTCACGATGCTGGTGGTCGATGCCGAAGGCAAGTCGCCGGCGCGCCTGAGTCACCGCGCCACCACGCCGGTCAACCCGGCCTCGATCGCCAAGCTGGCCACGACCTTCGCCGGGCTCGAACTGCTGGGCCCGGCGTTTACCTGGTCCACGCCCATTTACGTCGAAGGCACGGTCCGTGACGGCACGCTGGAAGGCAACCTCTACATCAAGGGCCAGGGCGATCCCAAGCTGGTGGTCGAGCGCATCTGGCTGATGTTGCGGCGCGTGCAGGGCCTGGGCATTCGCACCATCACGGGCGACATCGTGCTGGACCGCGGCGCCTTCGAGACGGTGGCGCAGGATCCCGGCGCGTTCGACGGCGAGCCGCTGCGCCCCTACAACGCGGCGCCGGACGCGCTGCTGCTCAACTTCAGGTCCATCCTCCTGACCTTCACGCCACTGGGCGCGCAGGCGCATGTCCAGCTGGAGCCGCCACTGGCGGGCGTGCAGGCGCCCGCCAGCGTCCCGCTTGCGACGGGCGAATGCGGCGACTGGCGCGGCGGCCTGAAGGCCGACTTCAGCGACCCGGCGCGCGTGCGCATGGCGGGCGCGTACCCGGCTGCGTGCGGCGAGCGCAACTGGCCCATTGCCTATGTCGATCCACGCAGCCATGCCGCGCGCGCCGTCGCCGGCATGTGGCATCAGGTCGGCGGCACGCTGGGCGGCCAGGTGCGCGACGGCCGCGTGCCCGCGGGGCTGGCGCCAGCGCTGGCCGTGCAGTCACCGGCGCTGGCCGAAGTCATCCGCGACATCAACAAGTTCAGCAACAACGTGATGGCGCAGCAGCTCTTCCTCACCCTGAGCCTGCAGCAAAAAGGCGTGGGCACGCTGGAAGGCTCACGCGAAGTGATTCGCCAGTGGTGGCGCGAACGGATGGCGCCCGGCGATGCGCCTACGTTCGTCAATGGCTCCGGGCTGTCGCGCGAGGAACGCATCACCGCCCAGCAACTCGCCCGCCTGCTGCAGGTGGCCTGGGCTTCGCCCGCCATGCCGGAGCTGGTCGCATCGTTGCCGGTCACCGGCGTCGATGGCACGCTGCGCCGCGCGCGCGGCAAGGGCGCCGGCCTGGCGCACCTGAAGTCCGGCAGCCTGCGCGACGTGAGCGGTGTGGCCGGCTACGTGCATGCGGCCAGCGGCAGGCGCTACGTGCTGGTGGCAATCGCCAACCATCCCCAGGCACACCTGGCCCGGCCGGCGATCGAAGCGCTGGTCGAATGGGCCGCGCGCGACCTTTGAGCAGGAAACCCATCCGATGCCCACGACCGAGCTGATCGGCTACCTCGCCGCGTTCTTCACCACCTGCAGCTTCGTGCCCCAGGCCTGGCACACCTTCACGAGCCGCGACGTCAGCGGCATTTCGCTGGGCATGTACTCCGCGTTCGCGCTGGGCGTGGCGCTGTGGCTCGCGTATGGGCTGATGCTGTCGGCCTGGCCGATCGTGATCGCCAACGCCATCACGCTGGCGCTGGCGCTGGCCATCCTCGGGATGAAGCTGCGCTATCGCTGAACTGCGGGCAGCGCTGGAGCCGGCTCCCCAATTCCTGTCGGTGAATACCCCGTGGGCCGGCAGCGCGGGCGCGACTACCATCGCGTGACACAAAATCGAACGACCGTTCTATTCCACTTCCTACAGGAGACAAGTGCAGTGAGATTCACCAAACTGAAACTGGCCGCCGTCAGCGCGGCCATCGTGCTGGCGGCTTGCGGAGGCAGCGACGGCGTTGACTTCAATTCGACGGTGTCCTTCGGTGACAGCCTGAGCGACATCGGCACCTACAAGGTGGGAACCATCGCCGCCCTGGGCGGCGGCAAGTGGACCGTCAACAGCGCCTCCGCGCTGAACTGGACCGAACTGGTCGCGGCCAGCGCGCGCACCGGCGCGCAATGCGCGGCACAGACCGGCTTGCTGGTGAACATCCCCGGCCTGACCGGCGCCGCGGTGGCCAACCATGCCGGCTGCTACAACTACGCGCAGGGCAGCTCGCGCGTCAGCCAGTTGTTCGCGCCGAATTCGGCCACGCTGCAGGCCGCGCCCTTCAACGCCGTCAACCTGGGCTTGCTGGCGGTGCCGCTCACGACGCAGATGAGCATGCACCTGACGCGCGTCGGCGGCAGCTATTCCGGGCGCGAACTGGTCACCGTGATGGCGGGCGGCAATGACGTCTTCATGAACCTGAACGGCGTGGCCAGCGCGGCCGGCGGCGGCGCGACGGCGGTCGGCGCGGCGGTCGCGGCGGGCTGGTCGGCCGATGTGCAGGGCGCGGTGGCCGCGGGCGGCGCAGCCGCCGCGAACGCAGCGGCCACCGCCGCCGTGACGGGAATGGGCGCTGCCGGCGCCGAACTCGCTGCGCTGGTCAAGGCGCAGGTCGTTGCCAAGGGCGCGAAGTTCGTGGTTGTGGTGAACCTGCCGGACGTCACGCAGACGCCTTTCGGCCAGTCGCTGGACGCGACCTCACGCGGCCTGCTCTCGACCATGGTGACCACCTTCAACAGCCAGCTGAGCTCCGGCCTGAGCGGCTCCGGCGTGCTCTACATCGATGCCTACACGCAGGGCCGCGACCAATACGCCAACCCCGCGAAATACGGCGTGAGCAACGTGACGACCCCGGCCTGCAGCACCACGTCTCCCGCCAACCCGCTGCAAGGCTCGTCCATCACCTGCACGGCGAACAGCACGGTGGCGGCCGACGTCAGCGGCTACATGTTCGCCGACAGCGTCCACCCCTCGCCGCTGGGCTACCAGCTGCTGGCACAGTACGTCATCACGCAGATGCGCTCGCTGGGCTGGATCTGAGCGAAGCGCGCTACGCGCCCCAAAGGAAAAGCGCCCCTTGGGGCGCTTTTTTCATGGCTCTTGCGAGCCGGTCACCAACGCGAACGCACCCGCTGGTAGGCGTAGTCGCCGAAAGTGCGGTGCGCACCCGGCGTGGGATAGATCTTGTCGGCAAACATGTAGTTGGTGTAGGAAGCACCGCTCACGATGGTGTTGGGCGTGCACAGGGACGAATTCACCTGGCCCGCGCCGATGCCAATGCCGGGGCCCGGGTCAACCGAAGTGCAGGCCGCGTCCACGACCGTGCTGAAGCCGTAGGACGACGGACTGGAGGTCATCAGGTTGAATAGCAGGGCGCCATCGAGATAGAGCACGTTGGCGCCGAGGTCGACGATGGAGACCAGCATCTCGGTGTTGTACTTGATGCTGGCATCGGACAACAGCGCGGTCTGGCCGATCGAGATGGCCCAGGGCGAGCGGCTCAGGTCGTAGGTGCCGGTCACGGCGATGTGCTGCGCGCCGGCCTGCACCATGCGCCGGATCAGGGCGCCGTAGTCGCGGCCGGCCTGCTGCACGTTGGCAATCATCTGCTCGCGGCTCTGCGTGCCCGCGGTCACCTTGCTCGCTTCCGCGACGATGTCGCCGATGCCGGCGCCGATGATCACCAGGTCGTTGGCACCGAAGGATTGGGTGGCCAGGAAGCCCTCGACCTGCTCCTTCACCGTGGGCGTGGCACTATTGCCTGCGGCATCCGGCTTGGTGTTGACGCGTGCGTTGCCCCTGGCGTAGTTCGTTCCCCCGGCGACCGTCGCCGGGTCCAGGAATATCCCGTAGCTGAGCGCCAGCTGCTGCGCCCAGATGTTGCTGGTGAGGTCATTGACCGTGTAGCGGTTCGCGGGCGTGCCCTGGTCGGTGAAGCCGTCGCCAAACGCGACCGCCCGGCTGGGCTGGAACTGCGACTCGATCGACCCCGACCCGCAGGCGGCGAGGAACAGCGCAGAAGCGGACGCCAGCGCCAACAAGCCGCGGCGCATCCAGGTACGTGACATGCAAATCTCCAATAGGAACTGGCTGTAGTTTAACGAGCCTGCCCGCGCTCACCCGGCGGATGCCCTTTGTAACCGGTCGCGCACGCCTTCCCATTCCGGCAGGTCCGGCGGCGTTTCCACCCAGATCAGGCCCACGCCCTGCGCGTCAAACTCGCGCAGCACCGAAAACAGCTGCCGCGCGGTCTCTGCCGCGTCGTCGGGCATGCGCCGGCGCAGGACCTTGGCCGAGCGGGTCTGCAGGATCACGCGTGAATAGGTGGCGAGGCCCGCCGCCTCGGGCCCGAGCAGGTCCAGGGCGGTCTGCAGCGCCTTCGCATCCATCAAACGTACGCGTGCATTCGGCGCGTAGTGCGACTCCAGCGTGCCCGAAGCGCGCGGCGCCTCCTGCTCCATGTCGCCGGGCAGCCGGAGGGCCTGGCCGCAGGCGGCTTCGACCTCCTGTTGGGTGAGCACGCCCGGGCGCAACAGCACCGGCACGCCGCGCGTGCAATCCACGATGGTCGACTCGATGCCGACGCGGCAGGGCCCGCCGTCGAGCACCAGCATGCCGTCGCCGAATTCGTCGCGCACATGCTGGGCCGTGGTCGGGCTGACCCGGCCGAACTTGTTCGCGCTGGGTGCGGCCAGGCCGAAGACCGGCGGCTGGGCCGCGGCGCAGGCCAGCAACAAGGCATGCGCCACCGGATGGGCGGGACAGCGCAAGCCAATCGAATCCTGGCCACCGGTCGCTGCACCGGCCACGCCCGCGACGCGCTTGAGGATCAGCGTCAACGGGCCCGGCCAGAAGGCCTGCATGAGCTTGTGGGCGAAGGGCGGCACCTCCGATGCGAAGCGCTGGACCACCGATGCGTCCGGCACGTGCACGATCAGCGGATGGTCGCTGGGACGGCCCTTGGCCGCGAAGATGCCGGCGACCGCCCTGTCGCTGCCAGCGTCGGCACCCAGCCCATACACGGTCTCGGTCGGGAACGCGACCAGTTCGCCAGCCGCCAATGCGCGCACGGCCTGGGCGATGGCAAGCGGGTCTGCGCCGTCGAGGATCATCGCGCCACCCTTCAGAACGCATCGATCCCGAGCAGGCCGGCGGCCTGCAGCGCCGTAGCACGCACCGCTTGCACCGTCGGGCCCGTGACGGTCAGGTGGCCCATCTTGCGGCCCTTGCGGGCGCTGCGCTTGCCGTAGAGGTGGAGGTGCGCGCCGGGCAAGGCCAGCACGCGGTCCCAGTCCGGCGTGCATTCAGCATCACCCTTCGTGAACCACAAGTCGCCCAGCAGGTTGAGCATGACCGAAGGGCTGTGCTGGCGCGGTTGGACCAGGGCCAGGCCGGCGAGCGTGCGCACCTGCAGCTCGAACTGCGAAACATCGCAGGCGTCCATGCTGTAGTGGCCGCTGTTGTGCGGGCGCGGGGCCATTTCATTGACCACCAGCGAGCCGTCGGCCAGCACGAAGAACTCCACGCACAGCACGCCGACGTAACCCAGGCCCTGCGCCACCGCACGCGTTGCATCGACGGCCTGCTTCGCCTGCGCTGCCGGCAGGTTGCCTTCATGGACCTGGGTAACGGCGAGGATGCCGTCGCGGTGCAGGTTCAATTGAACAGGCAGGTTCACCATCTGGCCGTCATGGCCCCGGGCCACGATGACAGAGCATTCGGCCGCCAGGGGGAGGAGCTTTTCCAGCACGCACGGAACGCGACCGAAACGCTCCCAGGCCGCCGCGAGCTCTTCGCGCGTCTTGACGCGGGCCTGGCCCTTGCCGTCGTAGCCGAGGCGTGAGGTTTTCAGGATGCCGGGCAACAAGCCGGCATCGATCCCGGCAAGCTGCGCGGCAGAGTCAATCACTGCGTTCGGTGCGCAGGGCACGCCGCATCCGGCGAAATGCGCTTTCTCCTGCGCGCGATCCTGGGCGATCGCCACAGCCGAGGCGGCCGGCGCAACCGGGAGTGAGGCGGCAAGCGTGGCCAGCGCGGGCGCGGGCACGTTTTCGAATTCGGTGGTGATGGCCGCGCTCACCTGCGCCAGCTGCTCCAGGCCCCTGGGGTCCAGGTAGTCCGCCTTCACGTGGTGGTGGCTCACCAGGCCGGCGGGGCTGTCGGCGTCCGGGTCGAGCACGGCAGTGAAGTAGCCCATGCGCTGGGCGGCGTGCACGAACATGCGGCCCAGCTGGCCGCCCCCCATCACGCCGAGCGTGGCGCCAGGAAGGATGGGCGTCATGGGTTCGGGGGCGGCAGGGTCATGGCGCGCGCGCCTTCGGTCTGCCGGGCCCGGAACGCTTCGAGATGCGCGCGCAAGGCCGGGTTCTGGTTGGCCAGCATCGCCACGGCGAACAGCGCTGCATTCGCAGCCCCCGCGGCGCCGATGGCGAAAGTGGCAACCGGGATCCCCTTGGGCATCTGCACGATGCTGTGCAGCGAATCGACCCCTTGCAGATGCTTGCTGGCCACCGGCACGCCCAGCACGGGCACCGTGGTCTTGGCCGCCAGCATGCCCGGCAAGTGGGCCGCACCGCCGGCACCGGCGATGATCGCCTGCAGCCCACGGCCGGCCGCGCCTTCGGCATAGGCAAACATGTCATCCGGCATGCGGTGGGCCGAAACGACCCGGGCCTCGTGGGCGATGCCGAATTCCTGGAGAATCGCAACTGCGTGCTGCAAGGTATCCCAGTCGCTGCTGGAACCCATCACAACGCCAACCTGTATCGAGCTCATTCGTGCTCCATCAAAGGTTGAATTTTAAGGTTACAGCCCGAACTACCCGCCCATGATCGACGTCACCATCGAAAACTTTGAATCCGAGGTCATCGCCGCCTCGACGACCCAGCCCGTGCTGGTGGACTTCTGGGCCCCCTGGTGCGGCCCCTGCAAGGTCATCGGGCCGCTGCTGGAAAAGCTCGAGGCCGAGTACGCCGGGCGCTTCAAGCTGGTCAAGATCGACTCCGACCAGGAGCAGCAGCTCTCCGCCGCCTTTGGCATCCGCAGCATCCCCACCTGCATCCTGCTGATGAACGGCCAGCCGGTGGACGGCTTCATGGGCGCCCTGCCCGAAGGCAAGATCAAGGAATTCCTGGACAAGCACGTGCCGCCGGCCGGCCCCGAACCCGAGCCGGAGCCCGAGGCGCCGGCCATGGACATGTCGGCCGAGGCGCAACTGGAGCGCCTGCAGCACGACGTGGCGACCGACCCGGCCGATGACGAGGCCCGCTTTGGCTACGTGAAGGCCTTGTTGCTGGCCGGCCGTGCCGACGACGCCAAGGTGGCTTTTGCGCCGGTGATCAGCAAAACCGCCCTGGTGCGCCGCTTCGACTCGCTGCAAAGGCTGATGGACGCCATCGATTTTGCGCACGACAACCCCGCTGCGCAGGCTGCAGCCGACGCCGCAATAGCCGCCAACAAGCGCGACTTCGACGCCCGCTTCAATCGCGCCCGTGCGGCCATGGCCGGCCAGCGCTGGACCGAGGCCATGGATGAACTGCTGGAAATCCTGATGCGCGACAAGGCCTGGAACGACGACCTGGCGCGCAAGACCTACATCGCGATCCTCGATGTCATCGAGCCGCCCAAAGCCAAGGTGGCCGACGGGCAGATCCCGCCGGACGACCCGACGGTGGCCACCTACCGCCGCCGGCTGTCGAGCGTGGTGCTCAGCTAACGCGTCACCATCGTCACGCGGTCGGCAGGCACCGCGACTCGCAGTTCGACCAGTTCGCCGCCGCGCCGCAACTTGGGAAAGTTGACGGCCTCCACGGCTACCGTGCCGGGTCCCACGGCGGGGACCGGCGATTTGGCACCGGGCGATTCCGGGCCTTGCGCCAGTGTGCCGCTGCCGTCGCACCTGGCGAGCAAGGCAGGTGCGCTCAACTTCGCCTGCCTGACCGAAGCGAGGCCTGCCTTGTCGGCGGCGACCACCGCCTTCCCGTCCTGGCCGAGCAACTCGACGCCGGCCATGCGCGGCGCCCAGCGGCCGTCATCGGAGAGGCGGCCGGCCAGGATGCAATGGTTGTCGCCAACCTGCGCGGATGCCGGCAGGGCCAATGCAGCGCAGGCGATAGCGGCACTGCAGACAAGGGTGGAGCGAGTGCGGTTCATGCCGACCTCCAGCAAAGTGAGGTTTCCAGCATAGCGGGAAGGCGCGCGCGCAGGCGCAACGATCTGTTCGCCGTCAGGCGACGAGGCGCTGTAGCGCCTCGCGGTATTTCTGCGCGGTCTTGTCGATCACGTCCTGCGGCAGTGACGGTGCGGGCGGCGTCTTGTCCCAGGGCTTGCCATTGATGCGCACCTGCTCCAGCCAGTCGCGCACGAACTGCTTGTCGTAGCTCGGCGGGTTGGTGCCGGCCTTGAATGCGGCCTCATAGCCTTCCACCGGCCAGTAACGCGAAGAATCGGGTGTGAGCACCTCATCCATCAGAACCAGCGTGCCAGCCTCGTCCAGGCCGAACTCGAACTTGGTGTCGGCAATGATCATGCCCTTGGCCAGGGCGATCGCTGCCGCTTCCTTGTAGATGGCGATGCTGATGTCGCGGATCTGCGCGGCAAGTTGCGGCCCCACCATCTTCACCACCTGGTCGAACGAGATGTTTTCGTCATGGTGGCCCATTTCGGCCTTGGCGGCAGGCGTGAAGATCGGCTCGGGCAATTTGCTCGCGTTCTTCAGTCCCGGGGGCAGCGGCACGCCGCACACGGCTTGCGACTGCTGGTATTCCTGCCAGCCGCTGCCCGCGAGGTAGCCACGCACCACCGCTTCCACCGGGATGGGCTTGAGGCGCTTGACCAGCATCGAACGCCTGCTGACCTGCGGCACTTCGGCCGGTGTCACGGCGCTCTCGGGCGCGTCACCCGTGAGGTGATTGGGGCACAGGTGGCCGAGCTTGCCGAACCAGAACAGAGCCATCTGCGTGAGCAGCTCGCCCTTGCCGGGAATCGGCTCGCCCATGATCACGTCGAATGCGGAGAGTCGATCGCTCGCGACCATGAGGATGCGGTCGGTGCCGACGGCATAGTTGTCGCGCACCTTGCCCCGCGCGAGCAACGGCAGCGACGTGAGCGCCGAAGTGTGCAGCGCGGAGGTCAATGGACGACCTGCGCGAGTTCGCCCTTGGTGTAGCGCGCGGCGACGGCCTGCAGGCTCTGTGCCTTGATCTTGCCCGCCTGGCCTTCACAGCCGAACTCGATGTAGCGCTGCTTGCAGATCTGCTTGGCAGCTTCGCGCGCCGGCTTGAGCCATTCGCGCGCGTCGAACTTGTCCGGGTTCTCGGCCAGGAACTTGCGCACCGCGGCCGTCATCGCCAGCCGGATGTCGGTATCGATGTTGATCTTGCGCACGCCGAACTTGATGGCGTGCTGGATTTCCTCGACCGGCACGCCGTAGGTTTCCTTCATGTTGCCGCCGTACTGGCGGATCGCCGCCAGCAGGTCCTGCGGCACGCTGGAGGAGCCATGCATCACCAGGTGGGTGTTGGGGATGCGCTTGTGGATTTCCTTGATGCGGTCGATCGCGAGGATGTCGCCCGTGGGCTTGCGGGTGAACTTGTACGCGCCGTGGCTGGTGCCGATTGCGATGGCCAGTGCATCAAGCTGCGTGCGCTTGACGAAGTCGGCCGCCTGCTCCGGGTCCGTCAGCAGCTGCTCACGCGTCATCGTCGCGTCGGTGCCGTGGCCGTCTTCCTTGTCGCCCTTCATGGTCTCCAGGCTGCCGAGGCAACCCAGCTCGCCTTCCACCGTGACGCCGACCTTGTGCGCCATGTCCACCACCTTGCGCGTGACGTCGACGTTGTAGTCGTAGCTGGCGATGGTCTTGCCGTCGGCCTCCAGCGAGCCGTCCATCATCACGGACGAGAAGCCCAGGTTGATCGCGCCCTGGCAGACGTCGGGGTTCTGGCCATGGTCCTGGTGCATCACCAGAGGGATCTGCGGGTACTGCTCGATCGCGGCCAGGATCAGGTGCTTGATGAAGGGCTCGCCGGCGTATTTGCGGGCGCCGGCGCTGGCCTGCAGGATCACCGGCGCGCCGGCTTCCTTGGCCGCTTCCATCACGGCCTGGACCTGCTCGAGGTTGTTGACGTTGAAGGCGGGAATCCCATAGCCGTTTTCGGCGGCGTGGTCCAGCAGTTCGCGCATGGAAACGAGGGGCATGGTGGTGATCCGGTAAGTGGTGGAATTCGGCGTCGCGCGGTCGCGGTAACCACGCGGTAACTCAGGGTCGATTTTACCCGCTGCCTGCCTGGTTTCAGGCGGCGGCCGGGGCCGTGCCGACGAACTCGAGCACGTCGGGCAAGACCGGGGCCAGCCAGTTCAGCGGGCGGGCCAGCGCCGCGGCCAGGGTCACGTGGCCCACCCGCTCATAAAGCTTGTACGACACCGGCACGCCGGCGGCCTCCAGCCGGCGGGCCAGCCCCACCGTACTGCGCTGCGGGTTCACGCTGTCGTCAGTCGCCGCCGCCAGCAGGAGCGTGCGTGGGGCGACTTTGCTCGCGTGGGTGACCGGCTGGCTGTCGGGCGGCGTGGCGGGCCAGTTGAAGGCGACCTGTGCCTCGGGATTCACGATGGGCAGGAAGTCGTAGGGCCCTGCCAGCCCGATCCAGCCGGCCAGGCGCCGCGGCGACAAGCCCACCGCCGCGAGCCAGCGCGGGTCCAGCGCCAGCATCGCGGCGTTGTACGCGCCGGCGCTGTGGCCCATCAGGTGGACGCGGGACGGGTCGGCGCCCAGGTCCACCGAATGATCGAGCGCCCACTTCACCGCCTGCGCGCAGTCACGCAGGAATTCCGGGTACTTCACCTGGGGGCTCAGCCGGTAGTCGGCCACCACGGCAATCACGCCGTGGGACGCAAGCGCCTCCCCGACAAAGCGGTAGTCGGCCCGTTCGCCGCGCGTCCAACTGCCGCCGTAGAAGAAGACGGCCATCGGCGCCGGCTTCGTGCTGTAGAGCGGCTGGAAGATGTCGAGCCGCTGGCGCGGGTCGCTGCCATAGGCTACGCCTTCGCGGCCCTTGTAGCTGTCGCGAGGGACGATGGTGTTGAGCAGTCCCGAAGCTGAACAGCCGGCCAGCGGCCCCGCCAGGAGCGCGGCCATCATGCTGCGGCGTGGCAGGCCTGATGAGTTCGACTTGGACTTCATCTAGGCAATACGGCCGCCCTGCGCCAGCGGTTTCAGCTGACCACGCAGATCTTCAGCATGTTGGTGCCGCCAGGGGCACCCATGGGTTCGCCGCAGGTGATGGCGTAGATGTCGCCGCTGGAGACGATGCCGCGCTTCTTCAGGTGGGCTTCGGCCTCGTGCAGCGCCTTGTCGCGCTCGGCGCTCTGGTCCATCAGCAGCGGCCGCACGTTCCGGTACATCGCCATCTTGCGCTGGGTTTCGAGCCGCGGCGTGAGCGCGTAGATCGGGATATGAATGCGGTGCCGGCTCATCCACAGCGCCGTGGAACCCGAATCGGTCAGCGCCACGATGGCCTTGCAGCCGAGGTGGTAGGCGGTGAACAGCGCGCCCATGGCGATCGACTGGTCGATGCGGTTGAAGGTCATGCCGGTGAAATCGGCGTCGAGCTTCACGTCCTCGGCCTTTTCCGCCTCCGAGCAAATATTGGCCATCTCGATGATGGTTTCCAGGGGGAACTTGCCGCTGGCCGTTTCGGCCGAGGTCATGACTGCGTCGGTGCCGTCGAGCACAGCATTGGCGACGTCGCTGACTTCGGCGCGCGTGGGCACCGGGTTGTTGATCATCGACTCCATCATGTGGGTTGCCGTGATGACGAACTTGTCGAGCTCTCGCGCCATGCGGATCATGCGTTTCTGCAGCGCGGGCACCGCCGCGTTGCCAACCTCGATGGCGAGGTCGCCCCGGGCGACCATGATGCCGTCGCTGGCGCGGCAGATCGCTTCCAGGTTGGGGATGGCCTCGGCCCGCTCGATCTTGGCGACCAGCCCGGGACGATGGCCATAGTCGGATGCGGCCACGTTGCACAACTGGCGCGCCATTTCCATGTCGGTGGCGTTCTTGGGGAAGCTCACCGCCACGTAGTCGGCCTTGAAGCTCATCGCGGTGCGGATGTCTTCCATGTCCTTGGCCGTGAGGGCCGGCGCGGTGAGGCCGCCGCCCTGCTTGTTGATGCCCTTGTTGTTGGACAGCACGCCGCCCTGCTTGACGGTGGTGCGCACCTGCTCGCCCTTGACGGAGTCCACCACCATCACGATCAGGCCGTCGTTGAGCAGCAAGGTGTCGCCCGGCTTCACGTCGCGCGGCAGTTCCTTGTAGTCCAGGCCCACGCCCTTGATATCGCCGGGTTCGGTGCGCGAGGCATCGAGCACGAACTTCATCCCGGCCTCCAGCGCCACCTTGCCATCGGCGAACTTGCCGACGCGAATCTTGGGGCCTTGCAGGTCGGCCATGATGGCCACTTCGCGCCCGGCGCGCTGCGCTGCGGCGCGCACGGTGGCGGCGCGATCGATATGGTCTTGCGCCGTGCCGTGGCTGAAGTTCAGGCGAACCACATTGACGCCGGCGCGAATCATCTGTTCCAGCAGCGCGGGATCGCTGGAAGAAGGGCCAAGGGTGGCAACTATCTTGGTGGCGCGGCGTGCCATGGTGTCTTGTCTCCGATGTAATTAAGTTTCGTATTCTCGCCCAGATGGAGTTACATGTCAGGTACCAAACGCCCCGCCCCGGTGCAAGGACCGTAAAACTGTTTCACCGGGCCGCCCGCTAGCCCAGCGCGCGCTTCTCCAGGATCTCGAAGGCCGGCAGGGTCTTGCCCTCCAGCACCTCCAGGAAGGCGCCGCCACCGGTGGAGATGTAGCTCACGTCCTTATCGATGCCGTATTTGGCGATGGCCGCCAGCGTGTCGCCGCCACCGGCGATGCTGAAGGCAGTCGACTTGGCTATGGCCCGCGCGATCGTTTCGGTGCCGTTGGCGAATGCGTCGAATTCGAACACGCCCACCGGCCCGTTCCAGACGATGGTGCCGGCCGATTCGAGCTGGGTCGCCAGCTTGCGCGCGGTCTCGGGTCCGATGTCGAGAATGAGGTCGTCGTCCTCGACGTCGGTCGCGGCCTTGACGGTGGCAGGTGCGTCGGCAGCGAACGCCTTGGCTGTGACCACATCGGTGGGGATCGGCACTTCGGCGCCGCGCGCCTTCATCGCTTCGATCACGGCGCGCGCCTCTTCCAGCAGGGCCGGCTCGGCCAGTGACTTGCCGATCTTCAGGCCCGCCGCCAGCATGAAGGTGTTGGCGATACCGCCGCCGACGATGAGCTGGTCCACGTTGCGCGACAGCGACTTGAGGATGGTGAGCTTGGTCGACACTTTGGAACCGGCCACGATGGCGGCCAGCGGCCGCTTCGGGTTGGCCAGCGCCTTGCTTATGGCGTCGATCTCGGCGGCGAGCAACGGACCGGCACAGGCGACCGGCGCGAATTGCGCAATGCCGTAGGTGGAAGCTTCGGCGCGATGCGCGGTGCCGAAGGCGTCGTGCACGAAGATGTCGCACAGCGCGGCCATCTTCTTCGCCAGCGCCGGGTCGTTCTTCTTTTCGCCCTTGTTGAGGCGGCAGTTTTCCAGCAGCACCACCTGGCCCGGCGCGACGGCCACGCCATCCACCCAGTTGCTGGCCAGCGGAACTTCCCGGCCGAGCAACTCACCCAGTCGCTTCGCCACGGGGGCCATCGAGTCCTCTGGCTTGAACTCGCCTTCGGTCGGCCGGCCCAGGTGCGAGGTCACCATCACAGCCGCGCCGGCGTCCAGCGCCATGCGGATGCAGGGCACCGAAGCGCGGATGCGCGTGTCCTCGGTGATGTGGCCGGCATCGTCCTGCGGCACGTTGAGGTCGGCGCGGATGAACACGCGCTGGCCCTGGGCCTTGCCCTGGGCGCAGAGATCGGAAAAACGCAGGACTTTCATTTGGGGGTACCGGTCGGGCAAAACCGTTGATTTTAGGAGCCCGGCCACGGCCGGGTTACCAGCCCAGTACCAGGTGCAGCGGCAGGTAGACGCCCATGCCCACGAGGATTGTGAGCAGCACGCTCCGGCGCCAGAAGTACACCAGGGCACCGGCGGGCGCGGCGAACAGGCGCGCGTCCTGCCAGGTCGCGACAAAGTGCCCGCTGGCCATCACCACCTCCGGCGCCACGACACCGGCCAGTGCCGCGACGGGCGCGTACTGCAGCGCGCGATGCGCCCAGTCGGGCAGGCTCCACGGACGGTCGAGGATGAAGAAGAAGCAGCGCGTGAGCACCGTGATGCCGGCCAGGCCGAAGATGATCACCATCGTCCAGAGGTCGGTCTGTGCTTTCATGCGGGCGCCCTCCAGGAAGCAGGCGCCTTCTTTTCAAGCCAGAAGCTCACGAGCACCGCGAACGCGATGGCCGCGACGATGTTCAGTTTGAGCGGCAGTGCGTAGGCGACCACCGCCGCGCCCCCGGCCAGCACCGCCGACAGCAGGCGCAGCGGCGTGTTGGCCAGCGAGCAGAGGATGCCGACGAGGCACAGCACGCCGGCGAAGCCGAGGCCCCACGCGGTGGGAATGAGGTTGGCCAGCGCGATGCCCGCCACGCTGGAGACCATCCAGCTGGTCCAGGTGACGAAGTAGTTGCCGGCCAGGTAAGCCTCTTCCTCGTGGCGCTGCGCCGCGGTTTCGCCCGGGTGGGGAAAGCGTTGCGTGAACATGGCGTAGCTCATGTCGGCCGTGAGGTAGCCGTGCGTCATGCGTCGCCAGCGCGGCAGGTGCATCAGGTAAGGACGCAGGTGCAGGCTGAACACCATGAAACGCAGGTTGACGCAAAAGCCGGTCACCAGGATCACCCACATCGGCGCGCCGGCGACGATCAGCGGGATGGCCGCCAGTTGCGAACTGCCCGCATAGACGAAGAAGGTCATGGCCAGCGCCTCGACCACGCTCATGCCCGACTTCACCATGGCCACGCCGGTCATCAGGCCCCAGGCTGCGATGCCGGTGGCCAGGGGCACCATGCGGCTCGCCGCATCGCGAAACGCCGGGTGGCGATGGAGCGAGGGCAGGAAGAACACTTAAGCCAGGGGCCGCGGTTGGAACATCATCCCGGGCTTGAGCTCGAATCCCCGCATGAATTCGGCCACGGGCAGGCGCTTGCCACCGGCGCGCTGCAACTGCGTGAGCCGCAGCTGCCCCTGCCCGCATTGCACATCGACCCCATCGGGGCCCGCAGCAAGAATGCGACCAGGTTGCGCCTGCGCCAACGTAGTCGAGGGAAAGGCCTGGGCGGCCGACACCTTCAAGGCTTCGCCACCGATGACACCCACCGCGCCGGGGAACGGATCGAACGCGCGGACACGGCGCTCGATCACCGGTGCGGGCAGCGACCAGTCGATGGCCGCTTCGGCCTTCTCGATCTTGTGCGCGTAAGTCACGCCCTGCGCCGGCTGCGGCGTGCGCGTGAGGCCGCCGCAGGCCGCAATCTCCAGTGCCTCCACGATGAGGCGCCCGCCCAGCACTGCGAGCCGGTCGTGCAGCGACGCTGTCGTGTCCTTCGCCGTGATGGCGACCTTCTCGACAAGGAGCATGTCGCCGGTGTCCAGCCCCGCGTCCATCTGCATGATGGTCACGCCGGTCTGGGCGTCGCCGGCTTCGATCGCGCGATGGATCGGCGCCGCGCCGCGCCAGCGCGGCAGCAATGAAGCATGGATATTGAGACACCCCAGGCGCGGCACATCCAGCACCCACTGCGGCAGGATCAGGCCGTAGGCGGCGACCACCATCACGTCGGCCTGCGCGACGCGAATGGCCTCCTGCGCGGACGCGGCATCGTCGGGGTACTTGCCGTCCAGCCGCAGGCTGCGCGGCTGCGCCACGGCGATACCGTGCAGCTGCGCGAACTGCTTGACCGGCGAGGCCTGCAACTTCATGCCGCGGCCGGCCGGCCGGTCAGGCTGGGTCAGGACGAGCGGAATGACGAAGCCGGCGGCGTGCAGGCGTTCGAGCGCGGCGCGGGCAAAGTCGGGCGTACCCGCGAAGATGACGCGCACTGCGAAATTACTTCCGTTCGTTGGGCGCGTTGACGAATTCCATGCCCGGGTGAGCGCGCTGCACCACGTTGTTCGGGTCCAGGTAGACCCAATAGAACATGTTGGAGTTGGCGACGTCCTTCCAGCGGTAGGTGAGGACGGCACCATTCCAGCTGGTCACGGCATCGACCTTGGCAGGGCGGCCGAATTCGCGCTGGACATCCGCCAGCGTCCAGGTGCCCGGCACGATGCGGTGGAAGTTTTCCTCCGTCAGCACCTGGCGGGTTTGCATGACCCTGCCCGAGGCATCCACGTCCACCATCCACGCCTGCTGGCCGAACGGCTGCATCGAATACTCCAGCCGCTCGCCATTGGGCAGGCGGAACACGCGCTGGGGCTGGCCCATGCGGGCGACCACGGCTTCGCGTGGCGTCCCGGGCGGGAATTCATAACTGGCGAAAGGCCCGCCCACGCAGCCGGCGAGCAGCGCGACGATCGATGCCAACAGCAATTTGCGCATGGTGTCCTCCTGGTGTACGGGTGCTTCAGGCGCGCTCGGTTTCGCGGCGTGCCTTGAGCATCTTGGTCTTGATGCGATTGCGCTTGAGCGGTGACAGGTATTCGACGAAAACCTTGCCCAGCAGGTGGTCCATCTCGTGCTGGATGCAGACGGCGAGGATCCCTTGCGCCTCGATCGTGCGCGAATGGCCTTCGCCATCGAGAGCAGTGACCTTCACGGCCGCCGAGCGTTCGACCCCATCGTAAATCCCCGGCACCGAGAGGCAGCCCTCGTCACTGACCTGCTTTTCGGCGCTGGCCCAGGTGATTTCGGGATTGATCAGCACCAGTGGTTCATTGCGCTGCTCGGAGATGTCGATCACGACCAGTCGTTCGTGCACGTCCACCTGCGTGGCAGCCAGGCCGATGCCGTCGGCGTCGTACATGGTCTCCAGCATGTCGGCAATGAGCTTCTGGATGCGGGCGTCCACCGCCTGTACCGGCTTCGCAACGGTATGGAGCTTGGGGTCGGGATAACTGAGGATGGGAAGGAGTGCCATGGATAAACGGGCCAAAGGTGTCGCTATTTTCGCTACTTTTGGCTTTTCCGGCACAGCCCGGACGCCATAAACGTTGCCCAATCAAGGGCTTGAGCGCAGAATTGCCAGTACTTTGTCAAGACTTTCGACTGCGTTGGCCTCAAGGCCGACGGTCGCGGCCGCAATGCACCAATACAGCAGAAATCCGATGAAGACCCCTTCCCAGACCCCTGGAGGGCTTCGCGTGGGCACATGGGCCGCGCTGGCCGCGGCGCTGGCCCTGGTCGGCACCTCCGCGCTGGCGCAGAACTTCCCGATCACCCCCGGCCAGCGCTCCACCGCCCAACAGGTGGCGCAGGCCGGCGTGCCGCTGTCCGAGCTGGCCGACGGCGCCCCGGAGGAATACACCGTCAAGCGTGGCGACACGCTGTGGGCCATCTCCGGCATGTTCCTCAAAAGCCCGTGGCGCTGGCCCGAGCTGTGGGGCATGAACATGCAGGACATCCAAAACCCGCACCGGATCTACCCGGGCCAGCACCTGGTGCTGGAAAAGATGGATGGCCGCGCCCTGCTGCGCCTGCGCGGCACGGCCCAGGGCGAAGGCAGCCCGCCGACCGAAACCATCCGCGTGTCGCCCCGCACGCGCATCACGCCGCTGGCCACCGACGGTGCCGTGCCCACGCTCCAGACCCACCTGATCGAGCCGTTCCTGGCCGAGCCGGTGATCATTGACGAAGCCACCCTGCTGCTGGCCCCGCGCATCGTGGCGGCACCTTCCGATCGCGTGTTGATCACGCGCGGTGACCGGGCCTATGCACGCGGCGTGGCCGCCGCGCCGCTGCAGCAACGTGTGGCCGGCCGCGAAGACGACTACCGCGTGTTCCGCAAGGCGCAGCCCCTGATGGACCCGTACACCCGCGCCATCCTGGGCTTTGAGGCGCAATACCTCGGCAAGGCGTCCCTGGTCCGCAGCGAAACGGTCGAGGCCGATACCAAGGTCATCGTCCCGGGCACCATCGACATCCTGTCGGCCAAGGAAGAAATCCAGGTCGGCGACCGGCTGCTGCCGGAGCCGCCGCGCCAGTTCCTCACCTATGTGCCGCATGCGCCCGCGACGCCGATGTCCGGCGCGATCGTCTCGGTGTACGGCAACGCGGTGGCCATCGCCGGCCAGCACCAGGTCGTGGTCATCAACCGCGGCACCGCCGACGGCATCGAGATGGGCCATGTCATGGCCATCCTCAAGGCCGGCGAGCTCAAGTTCGACAGGACGCAGCCGGGTGAATTTGCGAACATCAAGATGCCCGATGAGCGCAACGGCCTGCTGATGGTCTTCCGCCCGTTCGAGCGCCTGTCGTACGCGCTGATCCTCGAGATCAACGACACGGTCAAGATCGGCGACGTCGTCGTCAACCCCAAGTAGTTTTCCCGACCCGATGGAGCGTGCCGAGCTCGCAGCGTGGCTGCGCCTGGCGCTGACGCCAGGCGTCGGCAATCTCGCAGGCCGCAAGCTGCTCGCGGCATTCGGCCTGCCCGACGCCGTGTTCCGGCAGAACGCGCAAACCCTCCAACAGGTGGTCAGCGCGGCCCAGGCCCAGGCTTTGGCCAGGGAACCCGATCACTTTGAACACCAGCTTGAGGCCACCTGGCAGTGGTTGCGCGCGCCCGACGCCCCTGATCCACGCCGCCTGCTGACGCTCGCCGACGCCGCGTACCCGCCCGGCCTGCTCAACACCGCAGACCCGCCCCTGATGCTGTACGTGATGGGTGAGCTGCCGGCCGTGTGGCCGGCCGCCATCGCCGTGGTCGGCAGCCGCAACCCGACACCACAGGGCCTGCTCAATGCCCGCCAGTTTTCAAGGAGCTTCGCGCAGTCGGGCCTGTGCGTGGTCTCCGGCCTGGCGCTGGGCGTGGATGGCGCAGCCCATGAAGGCGCGCTGGAAGGCGCGGCGCCTGGCAGCCTGGCCACCATCGCCGTCGTCGGGACCGGGCTGGACATCGCCTACCCGAGCAGGCACAAGGAGCTGTCGGCACGCATCTCGCGACGTGGCCTCGTGCTCAGCGAGTACCCGGTGGGCACGCCGCCGCTGCAGGAAAATTTTCCCAAACGCAACCGCATCATCTCCGCGCTCAGCCAGGGCACGCTCGTGGTCGAGGCCGCGCTGAAATCGGGCTCGCTGATCACGGCTCGCCAGGCGGCCGAGCAGGGCCGCGAGGTGTTCGCGATTCCCGGCTCCATCCACTCGCCGCAGTCGCGTGGTTGCCACGCACTGATCAAGCAGGGGGCCAAGCTGGTGGAGTCGGCGCAGGACGTGCTTGAGGAGCTGCCAGGCGCTGGCTCACGTGCGCAGGACGCGTCGGCGGACTCGGCGCGCGATGGTGGCGCCGATGATCCAGGCGATGCCGTGCTCGCCGCGCTGGGCTTCGACCCGGTGACGATCGATGCGCTGGTGGCGCGCACCGGTGTCGCGCCCGCGGACCTGCAGGCGCGCCTGCTCGAACTCGAACTCGACGGCGAGGTGGCCCGGCTGCCGGGCGGCCTGTTCCAGCGCGTAGGCGCTGCCTGACCCCGGTGCGCGGTTGCAGCGTTCGCGCAACACCGCGCGGCGCGGACTTGCCAGCGCGAAGTTCTCGGCTATATTGGGGCCATGTTTGAAGTGCTCGTGTTCGTGTACGAAAACTACTGGCGCGGCGATGCGTGCCCCGAACTGGAACAGCTGGGCCGCAAGCTCAGCGCTCACGGCTTCGAACCCGATGAGATCCACGACGCCCTGGTCTGGCTCGACGGCCTGAACCTCGCCGCCCAGAGCACGGTCGTCGATCCCCATGAGAATGAAACCCCCGGCACGCCGGTTGCGCAGTCCAGCGCGAGCATGCGGGTCTACTCCATCGCCGAGCAGGACCACCTGGGCGCGCAATGCCTGGGCTTCGTCTCCTTCCTCGAATCGTCCGGCGTGCTGGCCGCGCCGATGCGCGAGATCGTCGTTGAGCGTGCGATGGCCGCGCCGGGCGATCCCGTTTCGCTCGACGACCTCAAGATCATCGTGCTGATGGTGTACTGGAGCTTCGGCCAGGAGCCGGATGCGCTGGTGCTCGATGAATTGTGCGACCCGGCGGAAGGCCGCCTGGCTCACTGAGCCTTACTGCAACAGCCGTTCCGGATTCGCATCCAGCTTGGCCAGCGCGTCGCGCGTGGCCCGCACGGTGAGCGCTTCCTCTTCGGCCGGCAACAGCAGCCCGGCCTGCAGGTAGGACGCAAGGCGCCGTGCCTGCAACAGGTAATTGCGCCCGCCCACGGCAGCGAACAGGTGCAGCTGCTTGCGGTCGCTGCGCCAGACATATTGCACCTGGGTCGTCGCGCCGTTGTGGTCCAGCGCAAACCAGTTGCCCAGTTGCAGCTCGGCCGCCCAGGCGACCATGGCCGCGTTCGGGCGCGAGCCGCCGTCGGCGACCACCTCGATGTTCGATGCATCGATGCCCAGCATCATCTCGATGCTCTCGGAATCCAGCGGCAGGTCAGTGGCAGGATCGTCGGCGACGAAATCTTCCAGGTGGGCGAGCCGTTTGGCCATCTCCTCGATTCGCCCTTGCGGGATCGCCTCGGTCTTGGACAGGAAGGCGTCGGCCAGCGTGTCGCCGATGATCTTGATGTGGGTTTCCTGCGCCTTGCCCTGGATGCCCACGAGCGTCATGCCCTGGCGCAGGCGCTGCAGCAGCTTGGGCAGGTCCTGGATGACCTTTGCGCGCTCATTGCGGTTGGGCTTGGCGCTCGCCGACCAGACCAGCTCGGAGGCGCAACCCTTGAGCGACAGCGTCTCCTCGTGCTGGGGGCCGTTCTTCACGGCCGACATGGCCAGGACCTCCGCCCAGACCTTGAACAGGAACTCGCGGATCTCCTCGCGCACTGGCATGTCGGCCAGCATGCTGCGCATCTCGATGGTGTACTGGATCGCGAGCGTTTCCTTCTGCTCGACCTGCTGGGCCACGCTCACCACCCGCTGCGTCGGCGCGTTGTCGGTGAGGAACTTCGACAAGAATTTCTGGAACTCGTCGTAGACCAGCTGGAAGACGCGCCGGCCGGTTTCGGGGTATTGCTCGATCACCTGCACGACACGCTTGATCTCGGTTTCCAGTGCGCCGCCGCCAATGGCCGCCGCATCGAAGCCCATCACCACCGACCCCATGCGGTCGATCAGCTGGCGCGCGGGATGCTCGAGCGTGCCGAAGAACTCAGGTTCGGAAATCGCGACGCGCAGCACCGGCATCTGCAGCCGTGCGAACCACACGCGCACCGCGGGCGGAATGCGCTCTTCCGAGAGGATGGCCTGGAACATCAGCGCCACGATTTCGATGATGGCCTTTTCGTTGGAAGTGGTGGCCTTCTTCTTCAGCTCGCCGGTGCGCTGGCGCAGGTCGACCGCCACCCGCTGCACGGCCGCGTCGTCATAGACAACGATGTCCTGCTCGGTAGGCGCCTCGCCCTGGACCTGCGTCGTGTGCGCGTGGCCCGTGGCCTGGTGCTGCGCCAGTGCCTCGGCCAGCGCCGGGGACGGCCGGGTCTGCGGGCTGCTCTCGAAGCCCACCACGCGGTCGGTCAGCAGCCTCTTGAGTTGGCCCAGCACACCGGTCGCGCGCGCCCGGGCCCGTGCCAGCGGCGGACTGGAAGTCTGCATGCGCGTTTCGTCGTGCACGCCCGTCGGATGCGCATCGCCGCGGCCGCCCGCCGCGCCGTGGTTGGAAGCGGGCCCCTGGTTGCCCGCGTCGTGGCGTCCCGCAGAGCGGCCCCGCGCCGCACCGGGTGCGCCACCCGGCCCCGTATGGCCGCCTTGCGCACCACCGCCGCCGTAACCGTTCCCGTTGTTCCCGCCCGCGGCACCGTCGTAGCCGCCCTGGCCGCCAGGCCCGCCGGGCCGGCCCCCTTGCCCACCCGGGCCGCCTTGGCCGCCGCCGTAACCTGCCGGCCCTGATCCGCCCGGGCCACCCGGCTGGCTGTAGCCGCCGGGATTGCCCTGGCCACCAGGACCACCGTAGCCGCCCTGGGACCCGGGCCCGCCTTGGCCGCCCGTGCTGCCGTAGCCGCCGGGACCGGTCGGGCCGCCGCCATAACTGCCGCCCTGGCCGCCGTAGCCGCCGGGCTGGCTTTGGGCCCCTGTGTTGCCGTACCCGCCTTGGCCACCGCCGTAGCCGCCGCCCTGGTCGCCGTAACTGCCGCCCTGCCCGCCATAACCGGCCCCCGGGTCATTGCCCTGGCCGGCCGCATCGCCGCCTTCGGGGCGCGTCTCACCCGCAGGCGCCTGCTTCTTGCCCCCGGGTGACGAAACACCCCGGCGCACGCGCTTGCTCAGGTCGATGTCGCGCATGACGTCCTGGTCGATCAGGAACTGGTTCGTGAGCTTGTAGGCGTCGGGGACATGTTCAAGCAACTGCTTGCGGATCACATCCTGGATCAGCACCCAGCAGTCGTTGGTCAATTCGGCCGCGCCCCATTGCTCGACCAACAGTTGCGAAAGCGCCTCGGGCCGCAGCACGTCGGTGCTGGCGAGTTCTTCGCCGCCCTCGAGGTACTGCATGCGCACGCGCAGGTCGTTGAGCTCCCAGGTCGCCTTCTCGCCGATCGCCAGGGCCAGCCGCGAAGAGAGGATCTTGCGCTCGACCACGTCCTCGCCCAGCAGTTCCAGGCCGCCGGTGTCGAGACGGATGCGCGCGGTCGCAGTGGGGGGAATGGTGGCTTTCTGCCAGGCCTTGACGGTGGCCTGCGTCCAGCCCGGGCCCTTGCGCTCGAAGTCCATCAGGGCGTCGTGCCGCTCGTGCATCTCGCGCGAGCTGGAACTGGTGTCGACCAGCTCGCCCAGGCGCGTGCGGATCGCCTGCAGCATCGGGCCCATGGCGCCCTGTGCGCGCGTCACGAACTGCTCCCGCGCCTGACGCGCGAGTCGCGCCCGGGCTTCTGGTGGCAGGAGTGGCGCGTTCATCTTGGTTCTCTAGACCGTTGCGCCCGCGTTCGGGTCGTTGGGGTCTTCGTCCTTGCGGCCGGTTGACTTCACGAGGTCCTCGCGCTTGACGCCCAGCCACATGGCGATGGCGGCGGCGACGAAGACCGACGAGTAAATGCCGAACAGGATGCCGATGGTGAGGGCCATGGCGAAATAATGCAGCGTGGGCCCGCCGAACAGCAGCATCGACAGCACCATCATCTGGGTGGCGCCGTGCGTGATGATGGTGCGGCTGATGGTGGACGTGATCGCGTTGTCGATGATCTGGATGGTAGTCATCTTGCGGAAGCGGCGGAAGTTCTCGCGGATCCGGTCGAAGATCACGACCGACTCGTTGACCGAGTAGCCCAGCACCGCCAACACCGCGGCGAGCACCGCCAGCGAGAACTCCCACTGGAAGAAGGCGAAGAAGCCCAGGATGATGACCACATCGTGCAGGTTGGCGATGATGGCCGCCACCGCGAACTTCCACTCGAAGCGGAAGGCCAGGTAGACCACGATGCCGATCACCACCATGGCCAGTGCCTTCAGGCCGTCTGTGGCGAGTTCCTCGCCCACCTGCGGGCCGACGAATTCGGTGCGGCGCAGGCTCACCTGCGGGTCCTGTGCCTTCAGCGCCACCAGGACTTTTTCGCTCTGTTGCGCCGAACTCACGCCCTTTTGCGCGGGCAGGCGGATCATGACGTCGCGCGAAGTGCCGAAGTTCTGCACCTGCACGTCGGAAAAGCCCAGGCCGGCGACGGTGGAGCGCACCCGCTCGACGTCCGCGGCCTGCGAGTAACTCACCTCCATCACCGTGCCCCCGGTGAACTCCACCGACAGGTGCAGCCCCCTGTGGAACAGGAAGAAAACGGCGGCGGCGAACGTGAGGAAGGAGATCACGTTGAAGATCAACGCGTTCTCCATGAACGGTATGTCGCGGCGGATCTTGAAGAATTCCATTTGGGTCCGTCTGCCTTACTCTGCCTTGGTTATAGCGCCATCCGCGTCCGGCCGCCAGACGGTGCCGATCGAGACGGTCTTGAGCTTCTTTTGCCGCCCGTACCAGAGGTTGACCAGCCCGCGCGAGAAGAACACGGCCGAAAACATGGAAGTCAGGATGCCGATGCAATGCACCACCGCGAAGCCCCGCACCGGGCCCGAGCCGAATGCCAGCAGCGCCAGGCCGGCGATCAGCGTGGTGATGTTGGAGTCGAAGATGGTGTTCCAGGCGCGCTCGTAGCCGGCGTTGATAGCCGCCTGCGGCGACGCGCCCATGCGCAATTCCTCGCGCACGCGCTCGTTGATCAGAACGTTGGAGTCGATCGCCATGCCCAGTGCCAGCGCCATGGCGGCCATGCCGGGCAAGGTGAGCGTGGCCTGCAGCATGGACAGCACCGCCACCAGCAGCAGCAGGTTCACCGCCAGGGCCAGGCCCGAGAACAGGCCGAACAACATGTAGTACACGGCCATGAAGGCGCAGATCACGGCGAAGCCCCAGGCCACGCTGTGGAAGCCCTTGGTGATGTTCTCGGCGCCCAGCGTCGGGCCGATGGTGAGTTCCTCGATGATCTCCATCGGCGCAGCCAGCGAGCCGGCGCGCAGCAGCAGCGCCACGTCATTGGCCTCCACGGAGGTCATGCGCCCTGAAATCTGCACCCGCCCGCCGCCGATTTCGCTGCGGATCACCGGCGCCGTGACGACTTCGCCCTTGCCTTTTTCGAAGAGCAGGATGGCCATGCGCTTGCCGACGTTTTCGCGGGTCACGTCCTTGAAGATGCGCGAGCCCTTGGCGTCCAGCGTGAGGTGCACGGCCGCTTCCTGCGTCTGGTTATCGAAGCCCGGCTGGGCGTCGGTCAGGTTGTCGCCGGTCAGCACCACCTGCTTCTTGACCACCACCGCCTGGCCGCTGCGCTCGAGGTAACGTTCGGTGCCGAAGGGCACCGGGCCGTTGCCCATCTCGGCCGCGCGTGCGTCAGTGCTTTCGTCGACCATGCGCACTTCCAGCGTGGCCGTGCGCCCCAGGATGTCCTTGGCCTTGGCCGTATCCTGCACGCCCGGCAGCTGCACCACGATCCGGTCCAGGCCCTGCTGCTGGATCACCGGCTCGGCGACCCCGAGTTCGTTGATCCGGTTGTGCAGCGTGACCATGTTCTGTTTGAGCGCCTGCTCCTGCACGCGCCGCGCCGCTTCGGGCTTGATCGTGGCGGTCAGCTTGAACTCCGCCCCATCGGGCCCATCGACCGATTGCAGGTCCGGGAACTGGTCTTGCAGGATGGCCTTGGCCGCGGCCAGCGCCTGCGCGTCGCGAAAACGAACCTCGATGGCCTGGCCGTTGCGGTTGATGCCCGCATGCCGCACGCTCTTTTCGCGCAGGATGCTGCGCAGGTCACCGGACAGGGCCTCGGCCTTCTTGGTCAGGGCGGCCTGCATGTCGACCTGCAACATGAAGTGAACGCCCCCTCGCAAATCCAGGCCCAGGTACATGGGCGCGGCGTTGAGCGCGGAGAGCCACTTGGGCGAGGCAGAGATCAGGTTCAGCGCGACCACATAAGGCGGGTCGGTCGGGTCCGGGACCAACGCCTTCTGGATCGCGTCCTTCGCCTTGAGCTGGTTGTCGCCGGTGTCCAGGCGCACGCGGATCGACGTGCCTTCCAGCGTGACCGTTTCGGCCTTGATGCCGGCGGCCGCGAGGGCCTGCTCAACCCGCGTCTGCGTGGCGGTATCAACCTTGACCGTGGCCTTGCCCGACGACACCTGCACGGCGGGCGCCTCGCCAAAGAAATTGGGGAGCGTGTAGATCGCCCCCACCAGCAGGGCGATCACGATGATCGCGTATTTCCAGACCGGGTATCGGTTCATAGGTGAACGAGGTGAGAACACGGGTGCATCCGCACCCGTGGACTTCGGTTATTTGATTGTGTTTTTCGGGAGGACTTGCACGACAGCGCTGCGCTGGATCTGCACTTCCACGCCCGGGGCGATTTCGACACCAAGGTAGACGTCGCCGATCTTGGTTACCTTGCCCAGCACGCCGCCCGCGGTGGCGACTTCGTCGCCCTTGGCCAGCGCCTCGACCATCATGCGATGTTCCTTCTGCCGCTTCATCTGCGGCCGGATCATCACGAAATAGAGCACCACGAACATCAGCACCAGGGGCAGCATGCTCATGAGCGATGACTGCATGTCGCCGCCGGCGGCAGTTTGGGCAAATGCGGAAGAAATGAACACAGTGGCTCCAGAGAGTTGGATTTATTGAAAGGCGCCCGCGAACAAGCAGGCACGCCATGTGCCGCAGCGGGAGCATGGGATTGTATGCGGCCGCCCCCGGAGTAATAAGTTGTAACCCCCTGCCGCCGCACAGGCCGGAAGGGGGTGGAAAGTGGTCAGGCCGCTTGCCGGGCCGCCGCGGGCTGCGCCCACTCGGCCATCAGCTTGTCCCACTGGATGCGCGCCGCTGCCAGGTGGCGTTCCTTCACATGGCCGTAGCCCTTGATCTGTTCGGGGATGCGTGCGATGTCGGTCGCGAGGGCCAGGTTGCCGGTGTCCAGCCTGGCCAGGACTTCCTCGATGCTCGCGCGGTACTCGCCAATCAAGGCGCGTTCGGTGCGGCGCTCTTCCGTGCGGCCGAAGATGTCCAGCGGCGTGCCGCGCAGGCCCTTGAGCCTGGCCAGCACACGGAAGCCCAGGTGCATGGCCGGGCCGAACTTGCGCTTTTGCAGCTCGCCCTTCTCATTGCGCTTTGAAGTCAGCGGGGGCGCCAGGTGGTAGTTCACCTTGTAGTCACCCTCGAACATCGCGGCGATCTTCTGCTCGAAACCGGTTTCGGTGTGCAGGCGCGCAACTTCGTATTCGTCCTTGTACGCCATCAGCTTGAACAGGTAGCGCGCGACCGCTTCGGTCAGCGTCGACTTGCCCAGCGGCGCTTCGGCGGCCCGCACTCTTTCGACGAACGCCTTGTATTCGTGGGCGTAGGCCTCGTTCTGGTAAGCGGTGAGGAACTCGACACGCCGCGCGACCAGGCTCTCCAGGGATTCACGCTTCTTGAACTCGATGACCTGCGGCGCGGCGGACAGGAGCACCTCCACCGAAGCCCAGTCGTGCGCGGCGCGGCGGCCCCACTCGAACGCGGCCTTGTTGTTGTCGACGGCGACGCCATTGAGTTCGATCGCGCGTATCAGCGATTCCATGCCCAGCGGGATCCAGCCCTTTTGCCAGGCGTAGCCCAGCATCATCGGGTTGGTGTAGATGCTGTCGCCCATCAGCTTGGTGGCCGCGACGTCGGCGTTGAAGGCCGACACGCCGGCCGGGCCGACCGCATGGACGATCTCGGCGGCGCAGGCTTCCGACGGGTTGGCCCAGTTGGCGTTCTTCACGAAAGCAGCGGTGGGCGTGCTGTGCGAATTCAGCGCGACATGGGTGCGGCCCTCGCGCATGCGCAGCACGGTTTCCTTGCCCGCAGCGACTATGGGGTCGCAGCCGATGACGAGGTCGGCGCCGGCCATGCTCACCTTCGTGGTGCGGATGTCATCCATTTGTTCGCCGATCAGCACGTGGCTCCAGGTCGCACCGCCCTTTTGCGCGAGGCCGGCGGAATCCTGCGTGACGATCCCCTTGCCCTCGATGTGGCCGGCCATGCCCAGCAACTGGCCGATGGTGATGACGCCGGTGCCGCCAACGCCGGCGACGACGATGCCAAAGGCGCCATGGATCGCCGGCAGTTGCGGCACCGGGATTTCACCCAGGGTGAACGGCGAAGGCGCCTTGTCCTTGGCCCTCTTCTTCAGCTGCCCGCCTTCCACCGTGACAAAGCTCGGGCAGAAGCCCTTCAGGCAGCTGGTGTCCTTGTTGCAGGTGTTCTGGTTGATGGTGCGCTTGCGGCCGAATTCAGTCTCCAGCGGCTCGACCGACAGGCAGTTGCTCTTGACGCTGCAGTCACCGCAGCCTTCGCACACCAAATCATTGATGACGACGCGCACGGCCGGGTCGACCATCGTGCCGCGCTTGCGGCGCCGGCGCTTCTCGGTCGCGCAGGTCTGGTCATAGATGATGGCGCTGGTGCCTTCGATCTCGCGGAACTCGCGCTGGATGCGGTCCAGCTCGTCGCGGTGATGTACTTGGACGCCGGCCGGCAACTTCGCCACCGTGTACTTTTCAGGTTCGTCAGTGACAACCACCAGGCGGCTCACGCCTTCTGCCGTGAGGCTGTGCGCGATCTGGATCACCGAGTGGCCTTCGGGCCGCTCGCCGACCTGCTGGCCGCCGGTCATGGCCACCGCGTCGTTGTAGAGAACCTTGTAGGTAATGTTCACGCCCGAGGCGATCGACTGGCGGATCGCCAGCAGGCCGCTGTGGAAATAGGTGCCGTCGCCCAGGTTGGCGAACACATGCTTTTCGGTCGTGAACGGCTGCTGGCCGACCCACGGCACACCCTCGCCGCCCATCTGCGTGAAGCCGATGGTGGCGCGGTCCATCCAGGTCGCCATGAAGTGGCAGCCGATGCCGGCCATCGCGCGCGAGCCTTCGGGCACGACGGTGGACGTGTTGTGCGGGCAGCCCGAGCAGAACCAGGGCGCGCGGTCGCCCTTGACTTCCAGCACCTGCATCGAACGCTCTTTCGCTTCCAGGATCGCAAGTTGCGCGTCGATGCGCGCACCCATG
>DATHWV010000269.1:0-2096 GCA_035460205.1 Ramlibacter sp. | reverse complement strand
TCGCTCGAAGGCGGCGAGAGCTTCATCGCGTCGATGGACGAACTGATCCAGCAGGCCGGCGCCAAGGGCGTGCAGGAAATCGTGATCGGCATGGCCCACCGCGGCCGCCTGAACGTGCTGGTGAACGTCATGGGCAAGATGCCCGCCGACCTGTTCGCCGAGTTCGACCACACTGCCAAGGAAGAATTGCCTGCAGGCGACGTGAAGTACCACCAGGGCTTCAGCTCCGACATGACGACCCCTGGCGGCCCGGTGCACCTGTCGCTGGCCTTCAACCCGTCCCACCTGGAAATCGTGAACCCCGTGGTCGAAGGCTCGGTGCGCGCCCGCATGGACCGCCGCGCCGACCCGCAGGGCAAGCAGGTGCTGCCGGTGCAGGTCCACGGTGATGCCGCTTTCGCCGGCCAGGGCGTGGTGATGGAAACGCTGGCATTGGCCGAGACGCGCGGTTATTTCACCGGCGGCACGGTGCACATCGTCATCAACAACCAGATCGGCTTCACCACCAGCGACCCGCGCGACAGCCGCTCGACGCTGTACTGCACCGACATCGTCAAGATGATCGAGGCGCCGGTGCTGCACGTGAACGGCGACGACCCCGAGGCGGTGGTGCTGGCAACGCAGCTCGCACTCGAATACCGCATGGAATTCCAGAAGGACGTGGTGGTGGACATCGTCTGCTTCCGCAAGCTCGGCCACAACGAGCAGGACACGCCCTCGCTGACCCAGCCGCTGATGTACAAGAAGATCGCCCAGCATCCCGGCACGCGCAAGCTCTATGCCGACAAGCTGGCCGCACAGGGCATGGGCGAGACGCTGGGCGACGACATGGTCAAGTCCTATCGCGCCGCGATGGACGCTGGCAAGCACACCGTCGATCCGGTCCTGACCAACTTCAAGAGCAAGTATGCCGTCGACTGGAGCCCCTTCCTCAACAAGAAGTGGACCGACAGTGCCGACACCGCGATCCCCATGGCCGAGTGGAAGCGCCTGGCCGAGAAGATCACCACGCTGCCGGCCGATTTCACGCCGCACCCCCTGGTCAAGAAGGTGCTGGACGACCGCGCCGCGATGGGCCGCGGCGATGCCAACGTCGACTGGGGCATGGGCGAGCACATGGCTTTTGCCTCGCTGGTGGCCAGCGGCTACCCGGTGCGCCTGTCAGGCGAGGACTGCGGCCGCGGCACCTTCACCCACCGCCACGCCGTCCTGCACGACCAGAACCGCGAGAAGTGGGACATCGGCACCTATACGCCGCTGTGCAACGTGGCCGACAACCAGGCCCCGTATGTCGTGATCGACTCCATCCTCTCCGAGGAAGCGGTGCTGGGCTTCGAGTACGGCTATGCATCCAACGACCCCAACACCCTGGTGATCTGGGAAGGCCAGTTCGGCGACTTCGTCAACGGCGCACAGGTCGTGATCGACCAGTTCATCGCGTCGGGCGAAGTGAAGTGGGGCCGCGTCAACGGCATCACGCTGATGTTGCCGCACGGCTATGAAGGCCAGGGCCCTGAGCACAGCTCGGCGCGCCTGGAGCGTTTCATGCAGTTGTCGGCCGACACCAACATGCAGGTCTGCCAGCCGACCACGGCCAGCCAGATCTTCCACCTGCTGCGCCGCCAGATGATCCGCAACCTGCGCAAGCCGCTGATCATCATGACGCCCAAGTCGCTGCTGCGGAACAAGGATGCGACTTCGCCGCTGTCCGAGTTCACCAAGGGCGGTTTCCAGACCATCATTCCCGAGAACAAGGACCTCAAGGCCGACAAGGTCAAGCGCATCGTCGTGTGCTCGGGCAAGGTGTACTACGACCTGGCCAAGAAGCGCGAGGAGCGCGGCGACGACACCACCGCCATCCTGCGTGTCGAACAGCTGTACCCGTTCCCGCACAAGGTGTTCGCCGCCGAGTTGCGCAAGTACCCGAATGCCACCGACATCGTGTGGTGCCAGGACGAGCCGCAGAACCAGGGCGCCTGGTTCTTCGTGCAGCACTACATCCACGAGAACATGCTCGACGGCCAGAAGCTCGGCTACTCGGGCCGCGCGGCATCGGCCTCGCCGGCGGTGGGTTACTCGCACCTGCACCAGGAACA
>DATHWV010000268.1:0-18481 GCA_035460205.1 Ramlibacter sp. | reverse complement strand
GATCCGGCCGAATTTCGCGGCTGCCTGCTCGACCAGGGCGCGGCACTGCGACTCGTCGGCGACGTCCATCGCCACGGTGAGCGCCTGTGCGCCCTTTGCCTGGCATTGCGCGGCCACCGCGTCCAGCTTTTCATGGCTGCGGCCGGCCAGCACGAGCGCCGCCTGTGCACCATGCGTGGCCGCGAGTTGCCGGGCGATCTCGGCGCCGATGCCGTCGGAGCCGCCGGTGATGACAAAGACTTTCATGGGGACCGAATGTACCCGCCCGCACGCGCCTTCGCTGCGGATGTCGTCAGCGCGCGTGGGAGTTGTCATGCCGGACTTGATCCGGCATCCACTGGTGTGTGGCGCGCTCAGGTCTTTTTGAACGCAGAGGACGCGGAGTATCCGCAGAGAGCGCAGAGGGATACCGAAGAAAGTCCTGACAAGAGATTTCCCTTTTCTCGAGCTCTGCGTCCTCTGCGCAACCTTTGCGTCCTCTGCGTTCAAAAAGTCCTAGGCACGCCACCCTGGATTGCGGATCAAGTCCGGAATGACAAGTTTGCGTGAGCGCGACCTAGTTAAAGCACGCCCACAACTGGTCAGCCAGCGTGACCAGGATCGTCGGACGCGTGTAGAGCGCAAACACCGCCAGCAGGGCGGCGATCGCAGCCCCGTAGGCAATGACTTTGCGGCTCTTTTGCGTCATCTCACGCAGCCTGCGGCGTTGGGCCCCGGGCGATCGGTGCTTCACGCACCGGCAGGTTCACCAGCGCGGCGAAGACGCCCAGCGCGATGGCGATGTACCAGACGATGTCGTAACTGCCGGTGCGGTCGTACAGCACGCCGCCCAGCCACACGCCCATGAACGAGCCGATCTGGTGGCTGAAGAACACGAAGCCGCCGAGCATGGACAGGTGGGCGACGCCGAAGATCTGCGCGACGGTCGCGTTCGTCGGCGGCACGGTGGACAGCCACAGCAGGCCCATCACGCTCGCGAAGATGTAAACCGACATGGGTGTCAACGGCGCCCACAGGAAAACGGCGATGGCGACGGCGCGGCCCAGGTAGATGAAGGCCAGGATCTTGCGCTTGGCCAGTTTCTGCCCGAGGCTGCCGGCGATGTAGGTGCCGAACACGTTGAACAGGCCGATCAGCGCGAGCGCATAGCTGGCCACCTGCGGCGACAGGCCCTTGTCCTTCAGGTAGCTGGGCATGTGCACGCCGATGAAGACCACCTGGAAGCCGCACACGAAGTAGCCCGCCATCAGCAACTGGAAGCTGGGGTACTTGAAGGCTTCTCGCAGGGCCTGCAGGATGCTCTGGTCGCGCGGGGGCGGGCTGCCGGCGGCAAAGCCGGGTTCGCGCAGGCCCAGCGCCAGCGGCGCGATCAGCAGCACAAACACTGCCAGCGTCAGCAGTGCCTGTTGCCAGCCCACACCGGAGATCAGGAAGCCTTCCACCGGCACCATGAGGAACTGGCCGAACGAGCCGGCCGCCGCCGCGACGCCCATCGCCCAGGAGCGCTTGGCCGGGTCGATCTGGCGCCCGATCACGCCGTACACGACCGCGTAAGTCGTGCCGGCCTGTGCCGCGCCCAGCAGCACGCCGGCGGTCAGGGTGAACACCAGTGGGTTGGTGGCCAGCGCCATGCCCGCCAGCCCCAGGCCGTAGAGCACTGCGCCGCCCATCAGCACGCGCGCCGCGCCGAACCGGTCGGCCACCATGCCCGCGAAGATGCCGAAGATGCCCCACGAGAGGTTCTGGATGGCCAGCGCGAAGGAGAAGGTCTCGCGGGTCCAGCCCTGTGCCTGCGTGATCGGCTGCAGCCAGAGGCCGAAGCCGTGGCGGATACCCATGGACAGCGTGACGATCGCGGCGCCGCAGGCCAGGACCTGCAGCATGGAAAGCTTCTGGGGGGCGTTGGATTGCATCGGGCGACTTTAGCCAAAGGACGCCAGCGCTGCTTGCAGGCAGGCTGACAACCTTGTTGATAGTTTTGCCGCGCATTGATGCGGCGTTCACATGAATCGGGTAGAGTCTGTACGTCCATACAGTGTTGGTTCAGGCCACGACTACAATCCCCCTCCCATGGCGACCAAACTTCCCAGCGAATACTCCGAAGGCTCGATCCGCGTGCTCAAGGGCCTTGAGCCCGTCAAGCAGCGGCCGGGCATGTACACGCGCACCGACAACCCGCTGCATGTGATCCAGGAAGTCCTGGACAACGCGGCGGACGAATCGCTCGCGGGCCACGGCAAGCGCATCAAGACCACCTTGCACTCGGATGGCTCGGTCAGCATCGAGGACGACGGCCGCGGCATTCCCTTCGGCATGCACCCCGAGGAAAAGGCGCCGGTGATCGAGCTGGTCTACACGCGGCTGCACGCCGGCGGCAAGTTCGACAAGGGCAAGGGCGGGGCCTACAGCTTTTCCGGCGGCCTGCACGGCGTCGGCGTTTCCGTTACCAATGCCCTTGCCAAGCGGCTGGAGGTGACCACCCATCGCGAGGGTCACGTCGCCACCATCGTGTTCTCGGGTGGCGATGTCATCGAAAAGCTGCACCTGCGCAAGCTGCAGGAAGGCGAGCGCCGCCAGGGCACGACGGTGCGCGTGTGGATCGATCCCAAATACTTCGAGACGGCCCAGCTGCCCATGGCCGAGCTGGCGCACCTGCTGCGAAGCAAGGCGGTGCTGATGCCCGGCGTGGTGGTGTCGCTGGTCAACGAGAAGACCAGGGACAACCAGAGCTGGCAATACAAGGGCGGCCTGCGCGACTACCTGATGCAGACCCTCACCGGCGACCCGGTGATCCCGCTCTTCGAAGGCGAAGGCTTTGCCGACAGCAACGACAACTTCGCCGAAGGCGAGGGCGCGCAATGGTGCGTGGCGTTTACCGAAGACGGCCAGCCGGTGCGCGAGAGCTACGTCAACCTGATTCCCACCAGCGCCGGCGGCACGCACGAGTCCGGCCTGCGCGACGGCCTGTTCAATGCCGTCAAGAGTTTCGTCGACCTGCACTCGCTGTTGCCCAAGGGCGTGAAGCTGCTGCCCGAGGACGTGTTCGCACGTGCCTCCTATGTGCTTTCGGCCAAGGTCCTGGACCCGCAGTTCCAGGGCCAGATCAAGGAACGCCTGAATTCGCGCGACGCGGTGCGGCTGGTTTCCAGCTTCGTGCGCCCGGCGCTCGAGCTCTGGCTGAACCACCACGTCGAATACGGGCGCAAGCTGGCCGAACTGGCGATCAAGGCGGCGCAGAGCCGCCAGAAGGCTGGCCAGAAGGTCGAGAAGCGCAAGGGCTCCGGCGTGGCCGTGCTGCCGGGCAAGCTCACCGACTGTGAAAGCCGCGACATCTCCCACTACGAGGTGATCCTGGTAGAGGGCGACTCGGCCGGCGGCAGCGCGAAGATGGGCCGCGACAAGGAGTGCCAGGCCATCCTGCCGCTGCGCGGCAAGGTGCTCAACACCTGGGAGGTCGAGCGCGACCGCCTGTTCGCCAACACCGAAATCCACGACATCGCCGTCGCCATCGGCGTGGACCCCCACGGGCCCGATGACACGCCCGACCTGTCGGGCCTGCGCTACGGCAAGGTCTGCATCCTGTCGGACGCCGACGTGGACGGCTCGCACATCCAGGTGCTGCTGCTCACGCTGTTTTTCCGCCACTTCCCCAAATTGATCGAATCCGGCAACGTCTTCGTGGCTCGCCCGCCGCTCTTCCGGGTGGACGCACCGGCCCGCGGGAAAAAGCCGGCTTCCAAGACATATGCCCTTGACGAAGGCGAATTGACCGCTATCTTGGACAAGCTGCGCAAGGAAGGCGTGCGGGAAGGGGCCTGGAACATCAGCCGCTTCAAGGGCCTGGGCGAGATGAGCGCCGAGCAACTGTGGGAGACCACGTTGAACCCCGATACCCGCCGCCTGCTTCCCGTGCAGCTGGGCAGGATGGATTTCCTGCAGACCGAAAACCTCATCACCAAGCTGATGGGCAAAGGCGAAGCCGCCGCCCGCCGCGAACTGATGGAACTGCATGGCGATGCCGTGCAGGTCGATATCTGAGCGACACCTGAGATGACCGCAGCCAACTTCGCCGCCAGCTCGCCCGACCGCACGACGGCCCGGGTGCGGCTGCGCCCGACGATGACCAGCGACATCGACTTCGTGCTGTCGCTGGAGCAGGACGCGGACAACCTGGAATTCATCACGCCGTGGGAGCGCACGCAGCACGAGGCCGCGGTGCGCTTCCCGGATTTCCGCCACTTCATCATCGAAGGCGGCGATGGACTGGACGCCGTCGGCTTCCTCATCCTGATCGGCTGCCGCAGCCAGCACCAGTCGCTGGAGCTCAAGCGCATGGTGGTGCAGGCCAAGGGATCCGGTTTCGGCCGCGCCGCCTTGCGTGTAGCCAAGAAAGTAGCTTTCGACGACCTCGGCGCGCACCGCTTCTGGCTCGACGTGAAGTCCCGCAACACCCGCGCCAAGGCGCTTTATGACAGCGAAGGCTTCGTGGTCGAAGGTCAGTTGCGCGATTCGGTAAAGGTCGCCGGCGGCTTCGACTCGCTGATCGTGATGTCGATGTTGCGCCCGGAGTTCACCGGCCGTCGCAGCCTCGGGCTGGAGGTGCGGGCATGAAGGCCTCGCGTTGCTCCTCCTGGCTGGCAGTTGCGGCGCTGGCATTCGCATTCGCTCCGGCCGCGCATGCCGATGTCTGGGGCTATGTGGACGGCAAGGGCGTGGCGCATTTCGCCGCCGAGAAGCAGGACGAGCGCTACGAGCTGTTCTTCCGCGGCGGCGAGAGTTTCGATACCGCGGCCGGTGTCGGCACGCCGCGCGCGGTGGCCGTGCCCACCGCCGGGCCGAAGCTGATCGCATTCTTCGAGGTCTCGCCCAGCTACAAGCAGGTCAAGCACCACTTGCGCGAGGCGTCGCGCGAGCATGACGTCGACTATGAACTGCTGCAGGCCCTGATCGCCACCGAATCCGGATTCGACGCCGATGCAGTGTCGCCCAAGGGCGCGGTAGGCCTGATGCAGGTGATGCCCGCCACGGCCCAGCGCTACGGCGTGAGCGCAGACAAGAAGGCGACGGTCGGCAAGAAGCTGGAAGACCCGCGCACCAACATCAAGGCCGGCACGCGCTACCTGCGCTACCTGCTGGACATGTTCCCCGGCCGTCTCGAGCTGGCCCTGGCCGCGTACAACGCGGGCGAGGGCGCCGTGCAGCGCGCCGGCAACAAGATCCCCAACTACCGCGAAACGCAGAACTACGTGCGCACGGTGATGCAGCTGTACACCACGCTCAAGCCGCCCTCCATGATGGGCAACGGGCGCTCACCCAACCGCGTCCGAATGGAGCTGCCTGCCGGCGGCGCGACGGGGCGGGGCAACCTGCCGTCTGCGGCCGTGTCCCTGCCGCCGCCTCCGGCTGTGTATTTGCCCGCTTCATTGCTGCCGGTGGACGATGCCGGCTGAAACGGCCCCCGCATGACCACGGAACTGCCGGCCGATCCCGATCTGCTGGTGGCACTGGGCGCCTGCGCCGGCTCGCAGGTGCTGGTCGTCTGCCTGTGCGTCTTCATCGCCAACGCCTACCGCGAGCGCGCCTTGCTGCTGCACGGCGCTTCCACCATCACCGGCGTGCTGGCGGTGCAGATGCTGGTGGGCGGGCATGCCTTCCTGGCGCAAGCCGCGATGCTGGCGGTGCTGGCCATCGATGCCATGCAGTTGCTCGAGGTGGTCAGCCACGCCGGCGCGTTGCGCGCGCCGCGCCGCTGGCTGGTGGGCATCAGCCTCGGCGTCCTGCCCTTGCTGGCAGTGGTCACCGCATTGGCCCAATGGCACCTCTTGCTGGTGGGCCTGGGCGCCTGGGCCGGCGTGGCGGGGGTCATCATGTTCCGCGCCTGGCCGCAAAGCCAGCCGTGGGTGCGCTGGCTCCTGGTGGGGCAGGCGGCGCTGGCGCTGGGCTCCGGCTGGCTGGGCTGGCGCTCGCTGGACGCGGAGCCGGACCCGGCGCTTCCGCTGGCCGCGCTGCTCACTGTCTGGTCGTCGCTCGTGTTCATTGCGACCGCCTGGCGCGGCCGCATCTTCAGCGAGACGCGCGTGCGCATCGACGCCCGCAACACCACCGACCCGCTCACCGGCCTGCCCATGCCGATGATCTTCTACGACCGCGTGCGGTCGGTCCGCAACCTGATCACCCGCTACGGCCACCCAAGCGCTGTGATGCTGGTGCACATTGAAAACCTGCCGCGCCTCGCAGCGGAATTCGGGCCCGAAGTGGCCGAGTCGGCGGTGCTGGTGGCGGCCAACCGGATCCGGCAGGCGCTGCGTGACGGCGATATCGCCGCCAGGCTGTCGCACTCGCGCATCGGCGTGCTGGCCGAAGGCATGTCGCTGGCGGAAGGCTCGGCCAACATCGCCAGCCGCATCCTGGTGGCCGGCCTGAAAGAGCCGCTGCCTACCGCGCCCACGGAATTCCTGCACTTCCGCGTGGTGCTGACGTCGGTGCCGGTCAATGACATGGCCCCCAAAGCGCTGCTGCAGCGCCTTGCCACCGTCATGGACGACCACTTGAAGACCACCGACGAACGGCGCATCCTTGCGATCCCGTCGGAAGAACTGCTGGCCTGACGCGCTTTTCCTTTTTCGCTTTTCCTTTTTGGCCTTCCCATGGAGCAAGAACTCATTTCCTTCAACAGCGGCGATGGTGGCGACGACACCGAGCTGGACCTCGCCGCCTATGCCCAACGCGCCTACCTTGAATACGCGCTGAGCGTCGTCAAGGGGCGCGCGCTGCCGGATGTCTGCGACGGCCAGAAGCCGGTGCAGCGCCGCATCCTGTATTCCATGTCCCGCATGGGGCTGGGCTTTTCCGGCGCCGGCGGCGCGCGGCCGGTCAAGAGCGCGCGCGTGGTCGGCGACGTGCTGGGCCGCTTCCATCCGCATGGCGACCAGGCGGCCTACGACGCATTGGTGCGCATGGCGCAGGATTTCTCGCAGCGTTACCCGCTGATCGACGGCCACGGCAACTTCGGCAGCCGCGACGGCGACGGCGCCGCGGCCATGCGCTACACCGAAGCGCGCCTATCCCGCATCACCAACCTGCTGCTCGACGAGCTCGACGAAGGCACGGTCAACTTCATCCCCAATTACGACGGCAGCACGCAGGAGCCGCAGCAGCTGCCCGCGCGCCTGCCGTTCACGCTGCTCAATGGCGCCAGCGGCATTGCCGTCGGCCTGGCCACCGAGATTCCCAGCCACAACCTGCGCGAGATCGCGGATGCCTGTGTGGCGCTGGTGAAGACGCCGAAGCTCTCAGACGATGAATTGTTCGCCCTGGTGCCGGGCCCGGACTATCCGGGTGGCGGCCAGATCATCAGCCCGGCAGGCGACATCGCGGACGCATACCGCACCGGCCGCGGCTCGCTGAAAGTGCGGGCGCGCTGGAAGATCGAGGAACTGGCACGCGGCCAGTGGCAGCTGGTGGTGATCGAACTGCCGCCGGGCGTGAGCACGCAGAAGGTGCTGGAAGAGATCGAGGAACTCACCAACCCCAAGGTCAAGGCCGGCAAGAAGGCCTTGTCGCAGGACCAGGTGCAGCTGAAGCAGACCGTGCTGTCCGTGCTGGACGCGGTGCGCGACGAGTCGAGCAAGGACTCGGCCGTGCGCCTGGTGTTCGAGCCCAAGACCAGCCGCATCGAGCAGAGCGAACTGATCACCACGCTGCTGGCGCACACCAGCCTGGAGACTTCGGCGCCGATCAACCTCACGATGGTGGGCCTCGATGGCAAGCCGGTGCAGAAATCGCTACGGCTCATGCTCACCGAGTGGATCGAGTTCCGCCAGACGACCATCCAGAAGCGTTCGCAGCACCGCCTGGACAAGGTGCTGGACCGCATCCACATCCTCGAAGGCCGGCAGCTCGTCCTGCTGAACATCGACGAGGTGATCGCCATCATCCGCCGCAGCGACGAGCCGAAAGCCGCGTTGATCGAGCGCTTCCGCCTTTCCGACCGGCAGGCAGAAGACATCCTTGAAATCCGCCTGCGCCAGCTGGCGCGGCTGGAAGCGATCAAGATCGAACAGGAACTGAAGGAGCTGCGCGAGGAGCAGAAGAAGCTCGAAGAGATTCTCGGCAGCCCGGCCGCGCTCAAGCGGCTGATGATCAAGGAGATCGAGCAGGACACCAAGCAGTTCGCCGACGCGCGCCGCACGCTGATCCAGGCCGAGAAGAAGGCCGTCGCCGAGATCAAGGTGGTGGACGAGCCGGTCACGGTCATCGTCTCGCAAAAGGGCTGGGTGCGTGCGCGGCAAGGCCATGGACACGAAGCCTCCAGCTTTGCATTCAAGGCGGGCGACGGCCTGTATGGCACCTTCGAGTGCCGCACCGTCGACACGCTCCTGGCGTTCGGCAGCAACGGCCGGGTGTACACGGTGCCGGTGTCCATGCTGCCGGGCGCGCGGGGCGATGGCCAGCCGGTGACCACGCTCATCGAGCTGGAACCGGGCACGCAGCTCATGCACTACTTTGCCGGTGCGCCGGGCGCGTGGCTGCTGCTTTCGGGCTCGGGCGGCTATGGTTTCCTCGCGACCGTGGAAAACATGATGTCGCGCCTGAAGGCCGGCAAGGCGTTCATCAACTGCGGCGAGGGCGAGACGGTGTGCCGTCCCTCACCGGCCAATGTGCCTGCACCGGCGGGCGTGGTGCCGGCGGGGCTGTTCATGCCGGCCACGCATGTGGCTTGCGCATCGACCGCGGGCCGCATCCTCACCTTCGAGATCGGCGAACTCAAGCCCATGGCCAATGGCGGCCGCGGCCTGATGCTGATTGACCTCGACCCGAAGGACACCCTCGCGGGCGCGGCGGCCTACACGCGCAGCGTGAAGATCATCGGGGTGGGTCGTGGCGGCAAGGACCGTGAAGAGACGCTGGAGATCCGCTCGCTGAACAACGCGCGCGTGCATCGGGGCAAGAAGGGCAAGGTCGCCGACCTGGGCTTCAAGCCGACGTCGATCGAGCGCGTCGAATAGGGCGCAAGCCCAAGGATCACTTCTGGCTGCGAAGGGCCCGGTCGGCGGCGAGCACATCGTCCAGCTGGGCCTTCGTGGGCATGACCTGGCCGACCGCCGCCATGCAGTCCGGTGACGCGTAGCAACCCGACACCGTCGGGGCCTTCAGTGCCGCGTAGCGCATGACGGCTTGTTCGGCTTTAGCCGGCTTGGCCTCGCGCAGTGCCTGCCGGAAGTTGGTTGCCAGAACGATTGCCTCCGCGCTGCGCGTGGCATCCAGGTTGAACGTGGCGGCGGCACCGGCGTCGCGCCCGGTGGCCTCGCCCATGTAGAAGCCCGCGACGAAAGCGCCGACGAACGCGACGCAGGCCGTTGCCATGAGGATCAGGTGGGTGGCGCGCATGAAATGTAGGTGACAGCTGGGGTGCAGCTAGTGTATGTCCCGACGCTTAAGATAGCCGGATGCCGAACGCACCGACCCCTGCCGCCGCCGAGTCTCCGCCGTTTCGCGCCATCGCCGACCTCGTGCGTGAACATGCCGCCGCGCGGCCGCGCCAGCGGGCGTTGGTGCAGGGCGATCGCAGTGTCACCTGGGCCCAGCTCGACGCCATGGCAGATCGTGTGGCGGCTTCGCTGCAACGCGATGGCCTGGCGCCGCGCGGCAGCATTGCGATCTGCTCGTCCAATTCGCTGGAGTACGCGGCGGTCTTCCTCGGCGGTTTGCGCGCCGGCGTGGCCGTTGCGCCGCTGGCGATCCAGGCTTCGGCCCCGCAGCTGGCCGCCATGGTGGCCGACACGGGCGCGGCGCACTTCTTCGTGGACGCGAACGTCCCGGCATTCGGCACGGCGGCCACGCGCATCTACCTGGACGGCAGCGCGCAGCCTTCGCTGGAGCGCTGGCTGGCGCCCGCTGGGGCGACGCCGAAGAGGGTGGACGTGCAGCCGGAGTGGGCGTTCAACATCATTTACTCTTCCGGCACGACCGGCACCCCCAAAGGGATCGTGCAGCCGCACGGCATGCGCTGGCAGCATGTCGCGCGGGCCGAGGGCTACGGTTATGGCCCGACGTCGGTCACGCTGATCGCGACTTCGCTCTGCTCGAACACCACGCTGGTGTGCTTCTTCCCCACCATTGCACGCGGCGGCTGCGTGGTCCTGGCGCCGCCTAAATTCGACGCCAACAGCTGGCTCGCCCTGGCGGAGAAGGAACGCGTCACGCATGCCATGCTGGTGCCGGTGCAATACCGGCGTGTCATGGCGTTGCCGGAGTTCGACGGCTACGACCTGTCGTCCTTCCACATGAAGTTCTGCACCAGCGCGCCTTTCCACGCCGACCTGAAGGCCGACATCCTGCAGCGCTGGCCCGGCGGCCTCGTGGAGTTCTATGGCATGACCGAAGGCGGCGGCTCCTGCATCCTGGAGACGCACAACTTCCCATCGAAGCTCGACACGGTCGGCAAGCCCGCCGAGGGCCATGACATGCGCGTGATCGACGAAGACGGCAAGGAGCTTCCGTTCGGCAGCGTGGGCGAGGTGGTAGGCCGCTCCGCATCGATGATGACGGCGTACCACAACCAGCCGGGCAAGACGCGTGAGGCCGAGTGGCACGACCCCGAAGGCCGCCGCTACATCCGCACCGGCGACGTGGGCCGCTTCGACGAAGAAGGCTTTCTCACGCTGATGGACCGGCGCAAGGACATGGTGATTTCCGGCGGCTTCAACATCTACCCGAGCGACCTCGAAGCCGTGCTGCGCGGCCATGCCGGCGTGGCCGATGCGGCGGTGGTCGGCGTGCCGTCGCAGGAGTGGGGCGAGTCGCCGGTGGCTTTCGTGGTGCCGGCCGCTGGTGCGCCGACCGAGGAGGCCTTGCGGCAGTGGGCCAATTCGCAACTGGGCAAGACCCAGCGGCTGGCCGACATCCGCTATGTCGGCGAGCTGCCGCGCAGCGACATCGGCAAGGTGCTCAAGCGCGAACTGCGGGAGGCCTGGCGTCCGCGCGCCTGATGCGGTCCCGGGACATCAGTTGAGGTCGGAGTCCTTGTAGTACTTGGTGCCCTTGGCGGTGAGTTCCAGCGCCAGGCTGTTGCCCGTGACCTGGTAGAGCCAGACGCCGGGCGACACGCTCACGGCGCCCTGGTAGCTCGAGCCTTTGCCGCCGGACTTGGCCGAAGCGGTGGCCTGCCCGCCGATCTCCCAGCCGGAATTCACGAACTTGTTCAACGCGTCCTCGGTCTCGAAAATCCATAGCAGCTGGAATTTCTTCACCCCGAAACCGAGACCGGCCTGCAGTTCGGCCATGTTCATGTACGTGACGGCCTTTGTCTTGTTGTTGACGGCCGTGCCCTTGCCGGTGCCGCTGCCGGCGACCAGGATCTTCATGCCGAAATTGCTGAAAGCGGCATAGCCGGCGGCCGACTCGGCAGCCTTCTTCGCTGAAGGTTGCACCTTGTAGACGGCGGAGGCGGCGCCACTGGCCGCCTTGCGGTACTCGCTGCGTTCCTTCTCCTTGTTGTCAGCGGCGAGAACGAAGGAAGGAACCGCCGCGGAAGCACCCGCAGCGAGGACGATGGAACGACGCTTCATGGCTAGGCCTCCACGCCCGGGATAGGCGGTTCGGCGCAGTTTAGTCAGCCCAACCGTGGCGACAAATAGGCCTTTGGGGACGGTTACCGGTTGAAACCGGCCCGGATCACACTTCCGCGATCAGCTCGATCTCGACGCAGGCGCCCATCGGGACCTGCGCCACGCCGAAGGCGCTGCGCGCGTGCGCGCCCTTGTCGCCGAACACCTGGCCAAACAGCTCGCTCGCACCGTTGGTCACCAGGTGCTGTTCGGTGAAGTCGCCGGTCGAATTGACCAGGCTCATCAGCTTGACGATGCGCTTGACCTTGCCCAGGTCACCGACGGCAGCGTGCAAGGTGCCCATCAGGTCGATCGCGATCGCGCGAGCGGCCGCCTTGCCTTCCTCGGTCGTCATGGTCTTGCCGAGCTGGCCCACCCAGGCCTTCCCGTCCTTCTTGGCGATGTGCCCCGACAGGAACACAAGGTTGCCGGTCTGCACAAAGGGCACATAGGCGGCGGCGGGCGTGGCCACCGGGGGCAGGGTGATGCCCAGTTCTTTCAGCTTGTCGTAGACGCTCATGGCGGATTCCTTATTACTGGCCTGGCAATTGTAGGAGCGGAAAAGTATTGTCAAGGACGGTAAAGCGTGTCGCTCCTACAGTCACCCTGCCCGTTGAAGGGCATGATGGGACTGGAACCAGACCCTTGGAGACCGACATGAGAGCAATGACCCGCCTGCTTTGCGTGGCCGCCGCCTGCGGCGCACTGGGCGCTGCGATGGCGCAGCCCAACGAGAACCCCTCACCCAACAACGAGACCTGGACGGCCGAAGGGCCGTACGACTCACGCTGGTACCGCCAGCGGGCCGAGGACTATCGCCGCTACAACTACCCGGGCGCGGGCCCGTCGCGCGACCTGCGCATTGGCGACCACCTGCCGCGCGGCTACCACCACCGAAGCTACGCGGTGGACGACTGGAAGGGCCACGGCCTGTTCCGTCCGCCATCGGGCTACCGTTGGTACCAGGCGGGCGGCGACTACGTGCTGGTGGAGAACGCGACCGGGCGCATCGCCCAGTCGCGCATCGCCCGGCGTTAGGCCGGTTGGGCGGCCGGCTCGCCGGCCGGCATCACCGTCACGGCCACATGCAGCTGGTGGTTGGCGCCACCGTGCAGCACGCCGCGCACCGGTGCGACGTCCGAATAGTCGCGGCCGGTCGCCAGCGTCACATAGTCTTCACCCGGCGCCCGGTTGTTGGTCGGGTCCAGGTCGGCCCATTCGCCGCCCCCCTTCACGCCCGGCAGGTAGACAGACACCCAGGCATGCGATGCATCGCTGCCGACCAGCCGTGGCTTGCCAGGCGGCGGTGACGTGAGCAGGTAGCCGCTGACGTAGCGCGCCGGCAAGCCGAGGCTGCGCAGGCAGGCCAGCATCACGTGGCTGAAGTCCTGGCACACGCCTTTACGCATCGCCAGGACCTCCAACACCGGCGTGCTGATGTCCGTGGCTTCCGGCTCATACTCGAAGTCGTGGTGAATGCGCTCCGTCAGCTCGCGTGCGGCTTCGAGCAGCGGGCGGCCCGGCGTGAAGCTGGGCAGGGCGTAGGCGACGAATTGATCGTGGCGCGGCACATAGGTTGAGGTGAAGACGAATTCCGCGGCAGGGTCGTACGCCGCGGCGCGGTGGTAGCGCAGGCGCTCCCGGGCGTCTTCCCAAGCGATGGCGTTTTGCGGCGCAAGCGGCGGCGAGGTGGAAACCAGGCTGCGCGCCACCACCTTGAGCTCGTCATGGGCCGACTTCAGGCTGAAGAAGGAGCGCGTATTGCCGTACACGTCGACCGCCTCGCTGCGCTGCGCCGGCTCGGGAGAAATTTCCAGCTCGTGCTGCAGCAGCCGTTGCGACGGGCCGTCCTGCGGCTTGAGGTGCGCCATGTGCTGGGCCGTCTTCACCGACGGCGCGTAGTCGTAGCGTGTTTCGTGGACGACGTGCAGCAGCATGGCGGCTCCGTGGGTCAGGCACCCACGCTCTGGCGCGACTCGCCCGAGTGCGTGAAATAGCGGGCGCCCAGTTCGTCCGAAAGCTTGTAGCTCGCGTCGGTGCAGAACTGCATCAGGTCGAGCAACACGGTGTAGCGGCCTTCGGCGTCGCGCTCGCACATCGCCTGCAGCGACCATTGCTTCGGGTCGGGGATGGTGAGCGCGATTTCCGGCAGCTCGCCCGGCGCACTGCCGGCCAGCCGCGCGAGGCGGCCGCGCAGCGTCTGCGCGACCCAGGCCAGCGAGCGCGGGTTGTCGCGATCGAGCACCAGCAGGTCCAGCAGCGCGGGGATGTCGTGGCGTTGCTGGTACTGCGAGTGGAAGGTGATGGTGCTGTCGAACAGGGCCACCACGGCTTCGAAGCCGCCTTCGTCGAACAGCGCGCCCGTCTCCACCGCCCATCCCAGCGAGGACGAGAGGAAGCCCAGCCGCTCAAGATGGCGGCCGGTGGACAGCAGGCGCCAGCCGTCGTCGCGCGACATGCGATCGGTCTGGGCGCCAGTCATTGCGGCTGTGTGCCCGGAGAGGGTCTCCAGCACGCGCAAGGCCTCCACCGACGAATAGTCGCCGTCCTCGGAGAAGATCGTGCAGCCGCGGAAGAACTCCTGCTCGGCGCGCACGATCACGTTCCACTGTTCCTGCGACAGGCGCTCACGCACGGCCGATGCGGCGCCGTGCAGGGCCTTGAGGTTGTAGCCGACGCTGGTCGCATCCTCGGTATCGGACAGGCCGGCGATCAGCGTGCGCTCGAACACACGCCGGCCCTGGGTGGGCGGCGGCACCGCGGGCAGCACCAGCGCATTGGCCACGGCCATCTCTCCCAGCCACGCCAGCAGCGGCTGGGAGGACTGGTCCTCGCCATTGAGGCACTCGAGCGCCAGGCGCGCCAGGCGGGCGGTGTTCTCGGTGCGCTCGGTATAGCGGCCCAGCCAGAAGAGGTTTTCGCCCGCGCGGCTGGTGGCGCTGCGGCTGCGATGGGCGATTTCCAGGGCCGGCTGCTCGTGGTGCAGCAGGCTCGTCGTGTCGACCTCGCCGTCGGTCAGCACCCAGGTGTCGGCGCTGCTGCCGCCGCGCTGCATGGACGTGATTTCCAGTGCCGAGCTCGCAATGCGGGTCAGGCCGCCGGGCAGCACGCGCCAGGACTGGAAGCCGTCCGACACGGCGAATACGCGCAGCATCAGTGAGCGGGGCACGATGCGGTCGGCGTCGCGCTCCTGCTTCCAGGTCGGCATTTGCGACAGCGGCAGCCAGGCCTGCACGGTATGGTCGCCGCCTTCACGCACGATGCGGCCCGCCCATTCGTCCAGCTCGCGCCGCGACAGCGACTTGCCCAGCGTCGCGCCGGCGCCCGGCCCGCCGTAGGTGGGCTTGATCACGCTGTTGCCAAGCTGGGGCAACACCGATTCCATCGCGGCGCGCTCGCCGCACCACCAGGTTGCGAGCGACGGCAGCTGCAGGTCCTCGCCCAGCAGGTGTCGCGACAGCGCCGGCAGGAAACCCAGCAAGGCCGTTGATTCAAGGAATGCCGAGCCCGGGGCATTGGCCACGAGGACATTGCCCGCGCGGACCGCCTGCAGGAGGCCTGGCACGCCCAGGCGCGAATCCGAACGCAGCTCCAGCGGGTCGAGGAATTCGTCGTCCAGCCGCTTGAGGATGCCTTGCACCGGCTCCAGGCCCTGCAGCGTCTTGAGGTACAGCTTCTGGTCGCGCACCGTGAGGTCGCTGCCCTCGACCAGCGTCAGGCCCAGGTAGCGCGCGAGATACGCGTGCTCGAAATAAGTCTCGTTGTAGGGGCCCGGCGTGAGCAGCACGATGCGCGGCTCGCCGTCGCCCGGGCACATCGCGCGCATGCCATCGGCCAGCGCGCGGTAGGTGGCCGCCAATCGCTGCACCTTGAGGTCGCGAAAGGCCTCGGGAAACAGGCGCGATGCGATCAGGCGGTTTTCCAGCAGGTAGCCCAGGCCGGAAGGCGCCTGCGTGCGCTGGGACACCACCCACCACTGGCCGCCGGGGTCGCGCGCCATGTCGAACGCCGCGATGTGGAGATGCGCGCCGCCGGCCGGCTTGACGCCATGCATGGGCCGCAGGTAGCCGGGGTGGCCTTGCACGAGTGCGGGCGGCAGCAGGTTGCCGGCCAGCAGCTGCTGCGGGCCGTAAACGTCCGCCATGATGCGGTCAAGCAGCTTGACCCGCTGCAGCACACCGGCTTCGATCTGCTGCCAGCTCTGCGGGGTGATGATCAGCGGGAACAGGTCCAGCGACCAGGGGCGCTGGGGGCCGTTCGCGTCGGCGTACACGTTGTAGGTGATGCCGTTGTCGCGCACCTGCCGCTCGAGGTTGACGGTGCGGCGGTTCAGGTCGGCAAAGCCGTCCGGACCCAGGTTCTCGAAGAACCGGCTCCAGACCGGCGCGAGCTGGCCGCGGTGCGCCGCTGCATCGCCGCGCAGTTCGTCGAAGTGGCCGGGGGCGGCGGGCGGCGCCAGTGCGGCCGCCAGCTCCGAAGGCGATTCCAGGGCGTCCGTGCCGAACAGCGAGTCGACCGAGTCTTTGTGTTTGTCCACGAGCATCCATTGTCCCACCAGCCCAGCCGTGGCCCGCGAATCAGGCGCTTGCCGCGGCGCGCATGTTGCATTGCGGCGACGCGCCCGGACATGGTGCGCCCCGGTGGCGGACAATGGACCATGACAGACCCCAAAGCAGACAGCACCGCGCTGCGTCCCACCCCGGCCCCCATGGTCGCCGGGCAGCAGTTCACGCCGCCGGCCATCGATTCACTCTTGCTCGCGGCCGCGCGCGTCGTCACCTTCGACGGGCAGCGGATCCTCACCAACGCCAGCGGCTTTTTCTTCCAGCGCGGCGAACGCCTGTTCCTCGTGACAAGCCGCCACGTGATGGCGGACGAGGCGAGCGAGCATTACCCCGACCGCCTCGAGATCGAGCTGCACATCAACGCCAGCAACATGGCGCACTCCACCGGCTTTTCGATGCCGCTGTACCGCGACGGCAAGAGCGTGTGGCGGCAGGCGCGGGACTCGGCCAGCGAGGTCGATGTGGCGGTGCTGGAGATCGAGCGCGGCGCGTTGCCGGGCACTGCCGTCTATGCCGCGTTCACGCCGGACCACCTGCCGGGCGCCCACGACACAGTGGAAGTCGGCTCATCGCTGCTGGTCGTGGGCTTCCCGCTTGGCTTTCATGATGCGCTGCATCACCTGCCCGTCGTGCGGCATGCGGTCAACGCATCGTCATTCGGCCTGCGCTTCCAGGGCAAGGGCTACTTCCTGACGGATGCGCGCACGCACCGCGGCACGAGCGGCGCGCCGGTCGTGATGCGCGCGCGCAGCGGTGACTCCGCGACGGGCGACCTGCCGTGGAAGCTGCTTGGCATTCACTCATCGCGCATGGACGTGGGCACGCGCGACCTGAAACTCGACGAGGCACTGGGGCTGAACTGCGCGTGGTATGCCGACATCCTGTTGACGCTGACCAAGGATTGACGTACGCCTTTTTTGCCGGGTGTCAAGCAAAAAAAGCCGGCTGCCCGGCGCCGGCTTTTCTCCTGCACGTTTCGCGGGCAGCGAGAGCGCAACCCGCGTCAATCCTGCGTCCCGCCGGACGCGTCGCCAGTAACCAACAGGGTTATCCACAGCGGCGGTGGATATCCGCCGCGGCGCATCAGGTCCGTTTGCGCATATCCAGCGTGAATGGAAATTCCTTGCTGCCCGGCACGTTGATGGTGGCGGGCGGTACCTGCAGCGTGCCGGGTGTGTGGCCCATGCGGAAGAAGCGCGCCATGCGGCGGCTCTCGGCTTCGTAGGAGTTGACCGGGAAAGTGTCGTAGTTGCGACCGCCCGGATGCGCGACGTGGTACTGGCAGCCGCCCAGCGATCGCTTCATCCAGGTGTCCACGATGTCGAATACCAGCGGCACGTGCACGCCGATACCGGGATGCAATGCAGACGGCGGCGCCCACGCCTTGTAGCGCACGCCGGAAACGAATTCACCGGTGGTGCCGGTGGATTGCATCGGCATCGCCTTGCCGTTCACGGTGATGGCGTAGCGGCTCTCGTTCAGCCCCGTGACGCGCACTTCGATGCGCTCCAGCGACGAATCGACATAACGCACGGTGCCGCCGGCCGAGCCTTCCTCGCCCATCACGTGCCAGGGCTCCAGCGCATTGCGCAAGGTGAGCTCGATGCCGCTGGACTGCACCTGGCCCACCAGCGGGAAGCGGAACTCGAAGTGCGGCGCGAACCAGTCGTCCTCGAAGGCGTAGCCCGCTTCGCGCATCTCGGCCAGCACGTCATGCAGGTCCATCTGCACGAACGTGGGCAAGAGGAAGCGGTCGTGCAACTCGGTGCCCCAGCGTGTGACGGGGGCGCGGTACGGCTCGTTCCAGAATCGCGCGACGAGCGCGCGGATCAGCAGTTGCTGCGCGATGCTCATGCGGGCGTGCGGCGGCATCTCGAAAGAGCGCAGCTCCAGCAGGCCCAGCCGCCCGGTCGAAGAATCGGGCGAATACATCTTGTCGATGCAGAACTCGCTGCGGTGCGTGTTGCCCGTGACATCCACAAGGATGTTGCGCAGCGTGCGGTCCACCAGCCATGGCGGCATGGCCTCGCCGTGGATGCGGCGGTTGCGGTCGATCTCGGTTAGCGCGATCTCCAGCTCATACAGCTGGTCGTTGCGTGCTTCGTCCACGCGCGGCGCCTGGCTGGTCGGGCCGATGAACATGCCAGAGAACAGGTACGACAGCGACGGGTGGTTGTGCCAGTACAGCAGCAGGCTGGCCAGCACTTCGGGCTTGCGCAGGAAGGGCGAGTCGGCCGGCGACGCGCCACCCATCACGAAATGGTTGCCGCCGCCGGTGCCGGTGTGCCGCCCGTCGGTCATGAACTT
>DATHWV010000267.1:0-2418 GCA_035460205.1 Ramlibacter sp. | reverse complement strand
GCGCAATACCCGGCGGTTGAAGCGGCAATCCGGGAACTGCATTCCTATGAACTGCCTGGCATCTACGGCGTGACCATCGAGCAAGCTTTCGCGCCGTACGCGGCATGGATCCGGGAGGGATCGTCCAATGAATGAAGCAGTGTCCAACTTGCCCAAGCCGCTCTGGGTGCTGGCCGCCGTGTACTTCTGCGCCAGCCTCACCCACTTCGCGCACAACGCGGAACTCATCGCGTTCTATCCCAACATGCCGCTGTGGCTGACGCGCGAGAAGGTTTACCTCGCGTGGCTGGCGGTGACGAGTGTGGGTGTCGTGGCGCTCGCGGCCACCCGCCTGGGCTGGCATGTGCTGGGTGCGGTGTTGCTTGCGGCCTATGGCGCGCTCGGCCTGGACGGCCTGGGCCACTACACGCTCGCGCTCTGCTCGGAGCACACGCTCGCCACCAACCTGACCATCGCGTTCGAGGTTGCGACGGGCCTGTCGCTCCTCGTCGCCAGTACCGTGCTGGCGCAGCGCCGCATGTTGAGAAAGGGAAGCTGATGGCCGCCCGACCTTCATTCATCGTTTCGACAGGCGATGTGCCGGAGCACGCGCATGTCTATCCCCAGAGCACGGAGCCGATGGGGCCCGTGCGGCGACTGGGCAAGACGGCGGGACTGGTGCGAATGGGCATCAACATCCAGCGGCTGCCGCCGGGCCGGCGCTCGTCGTGGCCGCATGCCGAAGAAGACGAGGAGGAGTTCGTCTATGTGATCGAAGGCGAAGTCGAGGTCTGGATCGACGGCCACTTGCACCGCATGGTGGCGGGAGACCTGGCGGCGTTTCCGGCGGGCACCGGCATCTCGCACACCTTCATCAACAACGGTACGAAAGACGCGCTGCTGCTGGTTGGCGGCGACGCGCCGCGCCAGGGCAGCCGCATCTACTATCCCTTGAACCCATCACGCCGGGCGGACATGCCCGCGGCCAACTGGTGGATCGATGTGCCGAAGCAGGAGATGGGCCCGCATGACGGCAAGCCCGACGCGCTGCGGGGCGGGCCAGCATGAACCGGCGCGCCGCTGCCGGCTCGGGGCTCAAGCTCCTGCTGCTGGCCGGGCTGTGGCGTTACTCGGCCGCCGCGCATGCGGTGCAAGGCTCGCTCAAATGGAGCCTGCGGCCGTGGCTGGTGCAACTCGACGAGGCTTCCGCGGCGCTGGCATCGGGCGCGATGACCGGTTCCGCCTGGCAGGACGAAGTGGCGCGCGTGCTGGGTCGCGTCGAGCCGGCGGATTTCCTGAAGTCGATCGACTTCGAGGCGCTGGCGGCGCGCGCTTCGTTTCCGGCACGCGGCGAAGGCATGGAGCGGCTCTACTTTCCCGACGAGCAGGGCAAGCTGCAGCCCTTGCGCTTCCGGCCCTACCTCTTCACTCTGCGCAAGGACACGGCGGTGGTGCCGCATGGACACCACAACATGGCCACCTTGCACATGACGCTGGCAGGGCAGGCGCGGGTGCGGCACTTCGACCGGCTGGAGTCAACGGGCAGCCACATGCTGATCCGGCCTTCGTCCGACGTGGTTGCGGGGCCGGGGAACGTGACATCCGTCTCGGACGAACGCCACAACATTCACTGGTTCCAGGCGTTGTCGGAACAGGTGTTCATGTTCAACGTCGGCGTGTACCAGGTCGCACCCCAACAGCCGTTCGGCGAGCGTGACTATGTCGATCCGCTGGGCGGTGTCGAGGTGGGCGGCGGCGCGATCCGCGCGCCGCGGCTGGACCGCGTGGCGGCGTATGCGAAGTACGGGCACGCCTGAGGAACGCAACATGGCAATGCAGAAAATGATTCCCGCCGCCAACCCCGACGCCTATGTCGCGGCGCTGAAGGGCTGGCGCAAGGAGTGCGTGGAAAACCTCCGCGCGGCGGTGACTGGCGCGGCCAAGTTCGATGAAGTCGTGAAGTGGGGCCACCTGGTCTATTTCTCCGGTGGACCGGCGTTGCTCATTCGCGCCGAGGAAGAGCGCGTGCTGTTCGGCTTCTGGCGCGGCAAGCAGTTGCGCGAGCTGGAGCCGCGCCTGAAGCCCGGCGGAAAGTACGACATGGCGACGCTGGAATTGCGGGAGGGCATGACGATCAGCGCGACCCTCGCGCGTAAACTGGCGAAGCAAGCGGTGGCCCTGAACAAGACGCTGGGTGACCCGACGAAACTGGCCAGGGCATAGCAAGGAGCTTGAACACATGCGTGAACAGGCTGCGCTGGTTCGCGATGCCGTCCCGGCAGACTTCGCGGCGATTGTCGCGATCAACGCCGAGTCGGAGCACTTCCTCAGCCCGCTGCCCCTGGAAAAACTGGTGCGCCTGCATGGGCAGGCTGCGCTTCACCGCGTGGCGATCCTTGATGGCAAGGTGAGCGCGTTCCTGCTGGTCTTTCGCGAAGG
>DATHWV010000266.1:0-3460 GCA_035460205.1 Ramlibacter sp. | reverse complement strand
TCCTCGAAACCCTCTTGCCCGCCCTTGGTGACGGCGAACAGGTCCGCGCCGAACTTGGGCAGCTGGCCCGTGCCCCTGAGCGTCGCCGAGTTGACGATGTACGGCGTATAGCACTCGGTGTAGCCATGCTCCTGCGTCTGGACGTCCAGCATGAACTGCGCGAGCGCGCGGTGCAGGCGCGCGATCTGCCCCTTCATCACGGTGAAGCGTGAACCGCTGAGCTTCACCCCAGTGGCGAAGTCCAGCCCCAGCTTCTCGCCAATGTCCACATGGTCCTTGACCGCGAAGTCGAACACCGGCGCCTTGCCCCAACGGCGCACTTCCTGGTTGGCATGTTCGTCGGCACCCACGGGGACGCTCTCGTGCGGCAGGTTGGGCACGCCCAGCAGCAGGGCCTGCAGTTCAGGCTGGATCTGGTCCAGCCGCGCGGCGGAGCTGTCCAGCTCCGACTTCAGCGCGGCAACCTGCGCCATGGCGGCATCGGCGGATTCGCCCTTGGACTTGAGCTGGCCGATCTGCTTGGACAGCTGGTTGCGCTGGGCCTGCAGTTCCTCGGTGCGGGTCTGGATGGCCTTGCGTTCGGCTTCCAGCGCGGTAAATGCGGCCACGTCGAGGTATTGCTGGGGCGACTTGCGCGTCTCCAGGCGGGCCACGACGGAGGCCAGGTCTTTGCGTAACAGGGTGATATCGAGCATGCGGTGATTTTAAGTGGGCGCTCAGGCGAGGCTGGCCGGGTCCAGGTTGGCCCCGCAGATCACCAGGCAGACCTTCTCATGGTCACGCGGCACGTAGGCACCTGTGTGCAGGGCCGCCAAACCCAACGCCGCAGCCGGCTCCACCGCCAGCTTCATCTGCTTCCACAGCCAAAGCTGCGCATCGCGGATCGCCGAATCCGGCAGCAACAGCGAATCGCGGACATGGCGTTGTGTGATGTCCCAGGCGATCGCGCCGATGCGTTTGGCGCCCAGCGAGTCGGCGGCGATGCCGCTCACGGCCACATCGACCGGCTCGCCCGCCTTGCGCGCGGCGTGCAATGTGGGCGCCAGTTCCGGCTCCAGCGCGACCACACGGGCGCCGTCACCGAACCATGCGGCGATGCCGGCGATCAGGCCGCCACCGCCGACGCTCACCAGCACGCTGTCCGGCTTGCCGCCCTGCAATTCGATCTCGCGGGCCAGCGTGCCCGCGCCCGCCACCACTTCGGGCTGGTCGTAGGCATGGGTGAGCAGCGCACCCGTCTGCTGCTGGCGCTCCAGGCAGGCCTGCAGCGCTTCCGCATAGACCGCGCCGGTGACCACGACCTGCGCGCCCAGCTCGCGCAGGCGGGACTGCTTCATCGCGCTGCTCACGGTGGGCACAAACACTTCACATTTCACGCCCAGGGCTCTGGCGGCCGCTGCAGTGGCGATGCCGGCGTTGCCGCCCGACGCGACGATGACCCCGCTGTCGGGGATGGGGTTGGCGAGCAGGCGATTGAGCATCCCGCGCGCTTTGAATGTGCCGCTCACCTGGAACTGCTCCAGCTTGAGCCAGACTTCTGCGCAGTTCGCGCCGAACGCGGCACCCGGCAGCTTCCACAAGGGCGTCTCGCGCAGGAAGTCGCCGCGTTCGCGCTTGGCGCGCGCTGCCGCCGCCTCGACCTGCTCGCGGTTCAACTCAGGTGCCCCTTGAGCCCACCGTCCAGCTTGAGCCCCTTGGGCAGCGGGAACTTCACGGTCTCCTCGATGCCTTCGAGCTTGCGCACCGACACAGCACCCAGTGCACGCACCCGTTCGATCACCTGCTGCACCAGGATTTCCGGCGCGGAAGCGCCGGCCGTCAGGCCCACGCGGCGCTTGCCCTCCAGCCACTGCGGCTGCAGTTCCTCGGCGTTGTCCACCATGTACGCGTCCACGCCGAGCTTGCGCGCCAGCTCGGCCAGGCGGTTGCTGTTGGAACTGGTGGGGCTGCCCACCACGATCACCACGTCCACCTGGGGCGACAGCACCTTCACCGCGTCCTGCCGGTTCTGCGTGGCGTAACAGATGTCCTGCTGCTTGGGCTCGCGCACGCTGGGAAAGCGCGCGCGCACGGCGGCCGAAATCTCGGCGGCGTCGTCCACCGACAGCGTCGTTTGCGTGACCACGGCGAGCTTTTGCGTCTGCCCGGGCTGCACGCGCGCCACATCGGCAACGTCCTCGACCAGGTGGATGCCGTGATCGAGCTGGCCCATGGTGCCTTCCACCTCGGGATGGCCCTTGTGCCCGATCATGATGAACTCGTAGCCTTCTTTCGCAAGCTTGGCCACTTCCACGTGCACCTTGGTCACCAGCGGGCAGGTAGCGTCAAAGATCTCGAAGCCGCGCGCGCGCGCTTCCTCCTGCACCGCCTTGCTCACGCCGTGGGCGGAGAACACCAGCGTGGCGCCGGGCGGCACATCGGCCAGGTCCTCGATGAAGATCGCCCCCTTGTCCCGGAGCTCGTTCACCACGTAGGTGTTGTGCACGATCTCGTGACGCACGTAGATGGGTGCGCCGAACTTCTGCAGCGCCCGCTCGACGATCTCGATGGCACGGTCGACGCCGGCGCAGAAGCCGCGCGGCTCGGCCAGGGTGATTTCAAGCTCGTGGGTCATAGGATTCCGATCACCTGCACTTCAAAGGTCACGGGCTGGCCGGCGAGCGGATGGTTGAAGTCGAACAGCACCGCGTCGGCCTTACCGTCGCCGTCCCCGTCCTGCCCCACCTGGCGCACCGCACCGGCGTAGCTGGACATGCCATCCGGCGTGGGGAACTGCACCACGTCGCCGACCTGGTATTTCTCATCGGGGTCGCCCATTTCATTGAGCAGCCGGCGCGCCACCCACTGGCACATCTCGGGGTTGCGCTCGCCGAAGGCTTCGCCGGCAGCGATCTCGAAAGTGGCATGTGCGCCCTCTTCCAGCCCGATCAGGTGCTTCTCGACGGCGGGCGACAGCTCGCCCGTGCCCAGCGTGAGCGTGGCGGGCTTGTCCTTGAAGGTATTGATGATGTCGCCGTCCGGCCCTGCCAGGCGGTAGTGCAGCGTGAGGAAGGAGCCCGGCTGGATCCGGTGCGCGGTGGAGGCCATGGAAGTCCCGATAAACTGGCCCCATTGTAGAAACCCCGCCGCGGCCGAGCCCACCATGCCCCTGAAAGACCTTCCGGCCGACGCCCGGCCGCGCGAGAAGCTGCTGGCCCGCGGACCCGCCGCACTGGGCGATTCCGAATTGCTCGCGGTGCTGCTGCGCACCGGCACCGCCGGCCGGGGCGTGCTGCAGATGGCACAGGAACTGCTGGATGGCTTCGGCGGCATCGCCGGTTTGCTCAATGCGGGCACCGACGACCTCAAGCGCGTGAAAGGCATGGGGGGCACCGCCAAGCGCGCCGAACTGGCCGCCGTGCTGGAACTGGCACGCCGCGCGATCGCCCAGCAATTGAAGTCGCGTGAAGTGTTCAGCTCG
>DATHWV010000265.1:0-3768 GCA_035460205.1 Ramlibacter sp. | reverse complement strand
GTAGCCCACGGCCAGCTTGCCGCGTTCCTGCGCCGCCGTCATCGCCGCGGTGGTCGCCGTGTGGAACGCGATCACGTCCACGTCCTGGTTGAACAAGGCCATGGCGGCCTCGCGCTCGCGCGGCGGGTCGAACCAGGCGTTAAGCCAGACCACCTTGACCTGCGCCCTGGGGTCGACCGAACGCATGCCCAGCGTGAAGGCGTTGATGCCCTGCAGCACTTCGGGGATCGGGAAGCCCGCCACATAGCCGGCCACATGCGTCTTCGTCATGCGGCCCGCGGCGACGCCGGCGAGGTAACGCCCTTCGTAGTAGCGGGCGTTGGCGGTGGCGACGTTGGGCGCGGCCTTGTAGCCGGTGATCGACTCGAATTTCACATCCGGGAAGTCCTTGGCCACCTTGAGCGTGGGCTCCATGTAGCCGAAGCTGGGCGTGAAGATCAGCTTGTGGCCCTGTTGCGCCAGGTCGCGGATGACGCGCTCGGCGTCGGCGCCTTCGGCCACGTTCTCCACATAGGTCGTCTTGACCTTGCCGGCGAATGCGGCCTCAACGGCCTGCCGCCCACTCTCATGCTGGCGCACCCAGCCGGCATCGGTAATGGGCGCGACATAGACGAAGCCGACCTTGAGCGGCGCCGGGGCCGCAGGCGGGGCCTGGGAAAAAGCGGGAAACAATAAACAGGCGGCCGCGGACGCGGCTGCGAGGTTTTTGTACATGGTGGTCCTCTACATGGCCCCGGCAAAGAAAAACGCCGCTGCGGGGCACAGCGGCGTCGGCTATTTTACCCGTGCTGCGCCGGGCGTCAGTGGCGCGCCAGGTGCAGGCAGACCATCAGGTCCTGCCAGCGCTCGCGCAACACGCGCATCCGCACCTTCTTTTCAATCACCTGGCCGCTCGCATGCTCGGCAGACCGGACGACGCGGGCCAGCGCCCGGGCCGACAGGGGTGCCAGGCCACCGCGCAGGGCGGCCGCCTTGGACCTCAGTTGCAGCATGCTTTCCTGGGCCGCCGCACGCGAGGTGGAACCCGCCACCATGACGGACAGCTCGGCGACCTCCACCAGGCTCGGATCGATCTGCGACAGGGCCGCCGCGCCGAGGATGGCCCACCACGAGGCCGCGTCGGCGGCATTGGGGGTGGATCGCGGCTCGGTCTGCATGAACCGCCATCCTATTCGAAAGCGGCAAACGTTGCGTCCAGCAAGTCGAAGTACTTCTGCTTTTGCGCCGGCTTGAGAAAGCTCGCCTCGAAGCTATTGCGCGCCAGCTGGTACGCATGCTGGCCGTTCATGCCGGTGGCGGCGAAGGTCTGCAGGAAGTTGTCGTTCATGTAGCCGCCGAAATAGGCCGGGTCGTCGGAGTTGACCGTGGCCACCAGGCCGGCGTCGAGCAGCTGGCGCAGGTTGTGGTCGGCCAGCCTGGGGAAGACGCAGAGCTTCAGGTTGGACAAGGGGCACACCGTGAGTGGGATGCGGTCTTTCGCCAGCCGGGCCATCAGCGCCGGATCCTTGGTCGATTGCACGCCGTGGTCGATGCGCTCCACCTTCAACAGGTCGAGCGCCGTCCAGACGTAAGCGGGCGGACCCTCTTCGCCGGCATGCGCGACCAGGCGCAGCCCGAGCTCGCGGCAGCGTGCGAACACCTTCGCGAACTTCTCGGGCGGGTGGCCCACTTCGCTGGAGTCCAGCCCCACGCCGATGAAGCGTTCGCGGTGCGGCAGCGCCTGCTCCAGGGTCTCGAAAGCTTCCTCTTCACTGAGGTGGCGCAGGAAGCACAGGATCAGCGAGGCGCTCACGCCGAGCCCGCCCTCCGCCTTGCGGCAGGCCCGGTGCAGGCCCTTGATCACCGTCTCCATCTGCACGCCGCGCGCCGTGTGGGTCTGCGGGTCGAAGAAGATTTCCGCGTGGACGACGTTGTCCGCGGCGGCCCGCTCGAGGTAGGCCCAGGCCATGTCGAAGAAGTCCTGCTCGGTCAGCAGCACGCTCGCACCGGCGTAGTAAATATCCAGGAAGCTTTGCAGGTTGGTGAAGGCGTACGCGCGGCGCAGCTCTTCGACGCTTGCGTACGGAATGGCCACGTTGTTGCGCCTGGCCAGCGCGAAGATCAGCTCGGGTTCGAGCGAACCTTCTATATGAATGTGCAGCTCCGCTTTCGGCATGCGCCGCAGCAAGTCTGGCAAGCGGTGCGCGGGAATCGCTGTGAAATCTTTCATCTGTGTGTGTCGCCCAGCGGATGAGTTGGTGGCAAGGATAGCGCGAAGTCACGCAAGCAACACGCCGTTACCAAAAGGTATTGCTCATCCGTGCAAGAACGCAGGTTGCTCCCATTGACGCCCTGACACCGGTGTGACCGAATGACGCCGGCCCGTGCTTTTCATCCAATCGCGCGAGCCGAGCGGATTCCAACATTCAACTGATACGGCCAGCGTTCCCACAAGTTTCGCTGATCGGCTGCCCAAGGAGGTATGCAAGTGATAACCCAATACAGATATTGGTCGCTGGCGCTCGCGTCGGCTTTGTCAGCGGCCTTGTTGGCCGCTTGCGGTGGCGGTGCCGATACGGCGCAGTCCCCATCGGCTGCGCAGACGCCCATGGCCGCGGAGAGTTCGACCCCGCTGCGCGCGGCCGCGACTTCGACCAAGGATTCCGCCGAAGTCACCAGCACAGCGGTTGACAGCGACCGCGGCAAGCGCCTCGGCCAGGCGAAGAGCAACAACGTTTACGTGGTGCAACTCGCCGACAACCCGGTCACGGCCTATGCCGGCGGCATCAAGGGCCTGCAGGCCACCAAGCCGAAGAAGGGCCAGAAGATCGACCCGAACTCGCCGGCAGTCGTCAACTACATGGCGCACCTGGCGACCAAGCATGACACCGCGCTGCGCAGCGTCGGCGGCACGAAGAAGCTCTATAGCTACGGCTATGTCTTCAACGGCTTCGCCGCGGAACTCACGCAAGCCCAGGCCGACAAGCTGGCGCTGACCAAGGGTGTGTTGGCGGTGACCAAGGACGAAGTGCGGACAATGGACACGTCGTCCACCCCCAACTTCCTTGGCCTCGCCGGTTCCGGCGGTTTCTGGAACAGCACCGGCGCCAAGGGCGAGGGTGTCGTCATCGGCATCGTCGACTCCGGCGTGTGGCCCGAGTCGCTCAGCTTCACCGACCGCACCGGCGCCAACGGCAACGCCAGCAAGGACGGCAAGCTGGACTACCAGCAGATCCCCGGATGGCACGGCAAGTGCATCCCGGGCGACCAGTGGGCAGGCACGGACTGCAACCAGAAGCTGATCGGCGCGCGTTACTACAACGCGGGCTGGGGTGGCAACGCAGGCGTGGCCTCGCTGTTCCCGCATGAATACAACTCGCCGCGCGACTTCGGCGGCCACGGCACGCACACGGCCAGCACCTCCGGCGGCAACAGCGGCGTGCAGGTCACCGGCCCGGCCACCCCGTTCGGCATGATCAGCGGCATGGCGCCGCGCGCGCGCATCGCGGCGTACAAGGTCTGCTGGTCGGTGGAGCCCGAAGGCGGCTGCTTCTCGTCCGACAGCGTGGCGGCCATCGACCAGGCCGTCGCCGACGGTGTGGACGTGATCAACTTCTCGATCAGTGGCTCGACCACCAACTTCCGTGACCCGGTGGAAATCGCCTTCCTGTTCGCGGCCGATGCAGGCGTGTTCGTTGCAGCCTCCGCCGGCAACAGCGGCCCGACGGCCAGCACGGTGGCGCATCCCGGCCCGTGGCTGACCACGGTGGCCGCCGGCACCCACAGCCG
>DATHWV010000264.1:0-2576 GCA_035460205.1 Ramlibacter sp. | reverse complement strand
GCACCGCCGGCGGTGGCGCGTGCATCCAGCGCATCGTTGCGCTTGCGCGAGATGCAGACCAGGTCGTGGCCCGCGTCGAGGAGTTGTTCGGCCATGGCCAAACCCATGCCGCGCGAGGCGCCGGTGAGGATCGTGAGGTGTCTTGTCATCCCGCCATCGTAAGCGGGCCGGGACTCAGCCGCTGACGACGATCGGGAAATTGGCGCGCAGCCCATCGGCGGCGGGCTGGAAGGGCACCGTGACGGCCGCACGTGAAGCGGCATCCATGTTGCGCCAGATCGGGTCGCGCTCGTTGTGCGCATCGCCGGCCACATAGAGTTGCGTGGTGAGCAGTTCGCGCGAGCCGGACTTGACCTTGACGTGGATGTGCGGCGTGCGGCCGCTGTAGGCCACGGGCCGGATGGTGCGGAAGCGGTACTGCCCGTCGGCGCCGACCGTGACGCGACCGAAGCCCTGGAAGCTCGCATCGGCCCTGCCGCCGTCGCCCGGGTGGTGGTAGTGGCCGGCCTCATCGCACTGCCAGATCTCGACCACCGCGCCCGCCACCGGCTTGCCTTGCAGGTCGGTGACGGAACCTTCGACCCAGGAAGGCTGGCCACGGGCATATGACAAGGCGCCGTTGCGCAGCAGGTCGAAGTCGCTGTCCTTGGGTAGCGCGACCGGATAGAAAGGGCCTTCGGTTTGCGCGGGCGTTGCGCGCCGCGTCCCCGCCGGCTGGGCGCGAACCCCGGTCCACACAACGGGCAGGGCGACCAGTGCGGCGGCTGCGTGACGTCGGTTGATCCAGCTGGGTGCCATGGTGTTCTCCTCAGAAGGGTGGCGCGCTCGAGAAAGAGATCATTTCACCGCTGGCCGGGTGCTGCAACTGCAAATGCGTCGCGTGCAGTAACAGGCGCGCCGCTTGCGCCTGGACTTCGGGCGGCGCATACAAGGTGTCGCCCAGGATGGGATGGCCCAGGGCCTGCAGGTGCACGCGCAATTGGTGCGAGCGGCCGGTGAGGGGCTCGAGTTCCACGCGCGTTGTGTCGGCCGCAGCGTCGTGTGCCAGGACCCGCCAGCGCGTCTGGCTGGGCTTGCCATGTTCCCGGTCCACGATGCGGCGCGGCCGGTTGGGCCAATCGGCGGCCAGCGGCAGGTCGATCAACGCCCATTCGACGCCATTGACCGGCATTTCAAGCCGGCCTGCGGCAACGGCCACATAGCGCTTGCCCACCTGGCGTTCCGCGAATGCGCGGCTCAGGCGCCTCTGCATCCCGGCTCCCCGCGCCATCAGCCAGAGGCCGGAGGTGGCCATGTCCAGCCGGTGCACCACCAGCGCGTCGGGAAATTCGCCTTGAACCCGCGCCGCCAGGCAGTCCTGCTTGTCCGCACCCCGGCCGGGCACGCTCAGGAGGCCGGAGGGCTTCTCCAGCACGAGCAGGTGCTCGTCGGCGTGCACGAGACCGGATAATTTGGGCATGAGCATGCTATCCACGATCCCATTCTCGCTTCAGGCCATCCTGTTGCTGGTCGCGTCCAACGTCTTCATGACCATGGCCTGGTACGGCCACCTGAAGAACCTGGCGACGGCGCCCTGGTATTGGGCTGCACTCATCAGCTGGGGCATCGCCCTGGCCGAGTACCTGCTGCAGGTGCCGGCCAACCGGATCGGCTTCCAGCAAGCGGGCCTGTCCGTGGGGCAGCTCAAGATCATCCAGGAGGTGATCACACTGGCCGTCTTCGTGCCTTTTGCGGTTTTCTACCTTGAAGAGCCGCTAAAGCTCGACTACCTGTGGGCTGCGCTGTGCATGGTGGGAGCTGTCTATTTCATATTCCGCAACGGCTGACCCTGCTCCCCCCAAGTTAAACTCGCCGCAGTCCCTCATTCCCCCAACCAGGAGCCAGCAATGCTGTTTGGCAAGCTGCTGCCGCGCGAAGGCAACTTCTTCGAAATGTTCAACCAGCATGCCGACCGCATCGTCGAGGCGGCGCGCGCGTTCTCTCAGTTGGTGGCGAACTACAACGATGTGCACCTGCGGGAGCAGTACAACCGCGACGTCGACAATGCCGAGCGGGCGGCCGACCGGGTCACGCATGACGTGAACCGCATGCTCCACAAGACCTTCATCACGCCGATCGACCGTGACCAGATCCACAAGCTGATCAACACGATGGACGACGTGGCCGACCTGATCCAGGATTCGGCGGAAACCATGGCGCTGTACGACGTGCGCGCCGTGAACGAGGAAATCACCCGCCTGACGGACCTCAGCGTCAAGTGCTGCGACCGCCTGAAGGAAGCCGTGTACATGATCGGCAAGCTGGCCGACCCGGCCACGGCAGAGGCCGCGCTGAAGACCTGCGAGGAAATCGACCGGCTTGAGTCCGACGCCGACCGTGTGATGCGTTCGGCCATGAGCAAGCTGTTTCGCGAAGAGCCGGACGTGCGCGAAGTGCTCAAGCTCAAGGCGATCTACGAATTGCTCGAAACCATCACGGACAAGTGCGAGGACGTCGCCAACGTGATCGAGGGCATCATCCTCGAGCATTCATGACCGTCGGAAGGCTTCGTTGATGGAAACCGCACAAGCCGCCCT
>DATHWV010000263.1:0-4216 GCA_035460205.1 Ramlibacter sp. | reverse complement strand
AGGTCCCAGAGGATGAACAGCACGATGGGCCCGATGAAGGGCAGGGCCTTGTTCCAGGCCGGTGCCTTGGGTGGCGCGGACGTGGCGTTGGCCGCGGGCGGCGTCCATGGCTTGGCGGCCGCCGACGGGACGGTGGATGAGGCGTCCATCATGTCGCCGCCGGGCCGCCCCAAGGCGACATGGGCCCCCTCGGGGGGCAGTGCAGCCGCGCAGCGGCAAACGTGGGGGCGGTCATTTCTTCAGCCCTTGTAGAGCATCGTGTCGACCATCAGGCGCGACGTGAAGATGCCCTTTTCGGAGAACAGGTCGAAGAACTTCTGGAAGTGCGCCACGTCGGCGGGCTTGAACTCGTCGTACATCATGTAGGCTGCCAGCGGCACTTCGCCGGTGAGCGCGCCCTCGATGGCGGTGTAGCCCTTGAGGTACTGGCGCGCCTCGGCGGACTTGGTGCGCACGTAGTTCACGCCCTTGCCGTAGGCGGTAATGAACTTCTTGGCTTCGGCGGGATTCGCTTTGATGAAGGCCGAGGTGAGCGAGGCCGAGCCGCCGAACCAGGGCGCCATCGGGTCACCGAGCACGTACTTGGCGATCACGCCGGCTTCCAGCACCTTGGTCGTGCCGTTCAGGCGGCCGATGGTGCCGGTGGGCTCCAGCGTGTAGCAGCCATCGAGCTGGCCGGCGGCGAGCGCCGCCACATGCTGGCCGATGGGCAGTTCCACCACGGTGGCCCCGGTGGCGCCGCCGCGCTCGAGCACCGTCTTGGCCAGGGTCACGTTCTGGATGCCGGGGCCCGAGCCCACGCGCTTGCCCTTGAGGTCGGCCATGGTCTTGGCGGTGCTGGCGGCCGGCACGATGACTTCGTCCAGCACGTTCTTCACGTTGCTGGGGTTGGAGCAGAAGATCTTGAAGCTGCCCGGCGCGGCGATCTCGCCGATGGCGATGTTGGCCGAGCCTGTGCCGTTGGCGCTGCCGTCGCAGCGGTCCGACAGCATGCCTTCCATGATCTGCTGCGCGCCGGCGAACTTCAGCGCCTCGACGTTCAGGCCCGCCTCCTTGAAGTAGCCCAGTTCCACGGCCGCATAGAACGGCAGGCCGGCGGCGATGGGCCAGTAGCCGATGCGGATCTTGGGACCGGACTGCGAGCGGGCGATACGCGGTGCGCCCAGGACGGCGAGCGCGGCACCGGCGGCGCCGGTTTGCAGGACCGTGCGGCGCGAGATGGCGTTGGATCGAGATGGGCGTTGGGTCATGGAACTCTCCTGCTGGTGGTTGCGCGAATGGGATGGCTGCGATTGCCGTTAGGGCCGTGGGAGCGACGCGATGTACGCGCGCCAGCCGCCGAAGTGGGAAATGTCCTGCGCGCCGGCGGTGGCCAGCGCTTCGCAGAGGAAGCCCTGCACGCTGGTGCCGTCGGCGAGCTTCAATGTGCCGATGCCCAGCGGCGCCGGGATCAGCGCGACGAAGGAGCCGTAGTGCTCGGAAGGCATGTCCCACACTTCCAGTGCGATGCGCGTGCCGGCGCCAGGCTCGACACGCAGCAGGCCGGGCTTGGGTGGCACGGTGCCGGGCAATGCGAAGAACTTGTAGTCGGGCGCGGTCTCGGCACGGCCGGCGAGCGTGGCGCCGCGCTCGGTCAATTGCGCGTTGAGCGGCATGCCGGAAAGATGCGCGCCGACCACCGCCACTTTCACCGTGGCCGCGGCCTCGAGCCCGGCGATGGGCTGTGGTGCGGGCAGGGGCTCGCCGGTCGCGCCCTGCGCGAGCCCGGTGGCGTGGTGATAGCGCTGGCCCAACTCAGCCAGTTGCCAGTCGCTGCCACAAGGGCCGATCAGCGTGATGCCGAAGGGCAGTCCATCGGGACGGATCGCGCTGGGTACCGAGATGGCGGCGTAGTCCAGCAGGTTGACGAAATTCGTGTACGCGCCAAGGTTGCGATTCAGCGCCACCGGGTCGGCCTGCATTTGCGCGATGGTGTAGTGGGTGGGCACAGTGGGCACCAGCAAGACGTCGATGCCCTCCCACATCACCGCCGCCTGCTGGCCCAGGGCCTGCAGCCTGGCCTGCGCATCGCACAGGTCGGCCGCGCTGTAGCCCCGGCCGGCGGCGATGATGCCGCGCACCGGCTCCACCACGTCGTCTTCCTGCGCGTCAAAGAACGCGCGGATGGCGGCATAGCGCTCTGCCACCAGCGCGCTGTCGTACAGCAGTGAGGCCGCCTGGCCGAGCGGTGTGTAGTCGATGGCGACCGGCAGTCCGCCCAGCTCGCGCAGGCACGTGACGGCGTCACGGAAGGCGGCCTCCGACAAGGCGTCGCCGCAGAACTCCAGCGTCGAAGGCACGCCGAAGCGAAAGCCCTTGCCGAATGGCCGCCTGGCCATGGCGATGCGGCGCGAATACGGGTCCGCCGGATCGTGACCCATCGCCACCTGCAGCGCCCGCACCGCCACCGCCACCGTGCGCGCGAAGATGGAGACGCAGTCCACGCTTTGCGCCGCCGGCACCACACCGCGCGCGCTGACCAGGCCACGGCTGGGCTTGAGCCCGACGATGTTGTTCAGCCCCGCCGGCACGCGGCCCGAACCGGCCGTGTCGGTGCCCAGCGAGAAATCGGCCTGGCCGGTGGCGACCACATAGGCCGAGCCGGAACTCGAGCCGCCCGACACATAGAGCGGGTTGAAGGCGTTGGGCACCGCGCCGTAGGGCGAGCGCGTGCCGTTCAGGCCGCAGGCGAACTGGTCGAGGTTGGTCTTGCCCAGGAGCTGCGCACCAGCTCCGCGCAGCCGGCGCACCACCTCGGCGTCCGCGGCGGGCTGGTAGGAAAAGGCGGGGCAGCCCGCGGTGGTCGGCATGCCTGCTGCGTCGATGTTGTCCTTGGCCGCGAAGCGCAGGCCGGCGAGGCGGCCGTCGCCGGTGGGTGCGGGCGCCAGGCTGGGCCGGTAGATCCACGCCGAGGCCGCCCAGGACAGCGCACTGGCCGGCGGCGGGGGCAGCGAATCGACGGAGAGCGCGGCTTGCACCATTCTCGAGCATCCAATCTTGTATCCAAGACACGATGCAAGAGGTGTGCCAGCGGGCTACAGGTCATTGAAAGCGATCGCGCGCTTCTGGCAGGACAATCGATCGCTTCCATGGGTGTTGCATCAATGAAGTCCCGATTCGCATCGATACGCGCCGAAGTGCAGGCCACTGCCAGGCGCCCCATGGTTCGCGAGGGCGCGCGCGATGCCATCCCGATGGCGATCGGGATCGCCGCGTGGGGACTGGTCGCCGGCGTGGCCATGGCCAAGAGCGGCATGGGCGTGGCGCTCGCCATCTTCATGTCCGTCCTGGTGTACGCCGGCTCCGCGCAGATCGCGTCGCTGCCGCTGATCGCCGCCGCCGCACCGATGTGGGTGGTCTGGGCCACCACCCTGTGCGTGTGCCTGCGCTTCATGGCGTTCAGCTTCCACTACCGCCCGTACTTTGCGCACCTGCCGCGGCCGCGGCGCATTGCGCTCAGCTACCTGATGGGCGACACGAACTTCGCGCTGTTCATCCGCCGGTTTCCCGAGCTGGTGCCGGGCCAGCAACAGGAAGACTACTTCCTGGGCAGCGCCCTCATCACCTACGGCATGTGGCAGCTGTCCATCATCACGGGCATCGTCGCGGGCAGCGGCATCCCTGCTTCGTGGGGCCTGGGGTTTGCGGGAACGATGGCACTGCTGGCCCTGACCTGCACGCAACTGCGCAACCCATCGACGCTGGTGGCCGCGGTGGTGGCCGCCTGCGCCGCGGTGGCGGCCTACGCGCTGCCCCTCAAGCTGAACATCCTCGTCGCGATCGCGGCGGCGGTTGCGTTCGGCGTGCTGGCCGATCATGCGCAGGCCGCGCGCGCGAAGGCCCGCCCATGAGCGCATCGGAAGTCTTCATCACCACCCTCGGCATGGCCGTGATCGCCCTGCTGTGCCGCTCTTTCTTCCTGATCCCGGAGCATGACCTGCCGATGCCGAAGTGGCTGCGCGAAGGCCTGCGCTATGCGCCGACGGCCGCCCTGGCCGCCGTGGTTGCGCCGGAACTGGTCATGACACAAGGCCACCTGATCGACACCTGGCGCGACGCGCGCGTGTTCGGCGCGCTGGCGGGCCTGGCTTTCTACGCGTGGCGGCGCAGCCTGTTCTACACCATCGTGTGCGGGACCGGCGTCATGCTGGCGTTGCGTTTCGGGCTGGGCTGGTAG
>DATHWV010000262.1:0-9068 GCA_035460205.1 Ramlibacter sp. | reverse complement strand
GCCAGCCCCAGGTAGGTGGGCGCCAGCGTGAAGAACATGGCCGGCCAGGTTTGCGCGCCCTTGTAGTAGACGCCGCGCGGCATGAGCTGCTCGTCGTCGGCGACGAACACCTCCTTGAACGTGAGGTTGCGGCTCACGGTCCCGCGCATGCCCAGCGGGTCCCACTCGCCGCTGACCGCCAGGCCCTCGCTGGTGGCGGGGATGGCGAGGTACAAGGTATCGCGCGCGTCGGGATGCTGGTCGCCCTTGTCCTCTGTGCAGAGCACGCCGTAGTAATCGGCCGCGCCGGAGAGCGAGGCAAAAATCTTGCGGCCATTGACCACCCAGCCACCGTCCACCTTGCGCGCCGTGGTGCCGAAAGGCGCGCGCCCGGCCGCCGCGGCACTGCCTTCGGAAAAGGGCTGGGCGTAAACGGCGCCTTGTTCCACCACGCGCCGGAAGTGAAGCTCGCGCCGCCGCGAATGCTCGGCGCGCTGCTCGTCCGTCATCGCGATGCCATCGGCCAGCACGCCGGTCCACATCGTCGAGCAGATGTGCATGTTGTAGGTGAGCGCTGTCGCGCCGCAGTAGCGGCCGATCTCGGCGGCGACCATCATGTAGGTGGCGTAGTCGGCGCCCATGCCGCCGTGGGATTCCGGCACGCACAGCGCCAGCAAGCCGGCTGCGCGCAGGTCGTCGTAATTGGCAAAAGGAAAACTGGCGGTCTCGTCCCACTTTGCGGCGCGCTGCGCGAATTTCGTCACGCCCAGTTCATGGGCGAGCGAGAGCAGCGAACGCTGCTTGGGCGTGAAAGGCAGGTCGCCCACGGCGTGGGTGAAACTCAAGCTCGGCAAGGCATCCATGGCACTTCCTTGGTTGAACGCGCTGAATCAGTGAAGCAGTTCGCGCGGCAGCGCGAGGAAATTGAGCAGCAGGCCGTCGAATTCTTCCGGCGCTTCGAGGTTCTGCAAGTGCCCGATGCCCCTCATCTCGAGGTAGGTCGCGCGTGGGATCGCATCCGCCATCTTCTTCATGACGGCCGGTGGCGCATTGCGGTCATGCTCGCCCGCCACCACCAGCGTCGGCACGTGGATGTTCGCCAGGTTGGCGCGGCGGTCGAACGTAACCAGGGCCTCCAGCGCACGCCGGTAGGTCGACGCCGGCACCTGGCTCATGGAGTGTTGGGCGAGCCTGACCCCTTCGGGCAGCGAACCAGGTCCCACCATCTGCGGCACCAGCACGTCGGCGAGCTGGGCCATGCTCTTGCCCGCATCCAGAGGGGCGGTGCGCTGCGCGATGAACTCGCGCTGCCAGTCGCCGTCGGGCTTGCCGAACGAAGGCGAGGTGCCGCACAGCACGAGCCTGCTCACCAGCTCCGGGCGGCGCGCAATGACCTCCTGCGCCACCATGCCGCCCATGCTGTGGCCCACGAGCACGACCGCGCCGGCCTGCAGGCTCTCGATCAGCGCGACGCAGCTTTGCGCGAGGCCCTTGAACGTGTAGGGCTCGATCGGCGCGCTGTGCCCATAGCCCGGCATATCCCAGGCCACGGCGCGGTAGCCGGACGAAGCCAGGGTTTCGACCTGCGGCGCGAACGAAAGGTGACCGCCGCCGATGCCATGCAGCATCAGCACGGTGGGACCGGCGCCGAGCGTTGTGAAGGCCGGGATGTTCACGCGACCACCTGGCCCGCGTTCACCACCACCGTGCCGTCGAGCTCGACCGTGCAATTGCGCAAGGGCAGGTCAAAATGCCCGCGCGTGAAACGGCCGGCCACCTCGTTGGCGCCGGTGCTGTAGAGGAAGTTGCCGGCGAAGGCGCGCAACTCGGTGCCGTTGAAGTCGCGCTTGTCGTAGAGCGCCATGCTGTCCCAGCGCGCCGCGGCATTCAACCCGTAGCCCAGGTGGCTGACGGCGTAGGCTTCGCGATCACCCCAGGCCGCGATGTAGCTGCGCATGAGTTCGGCGTCGACACCGGCGCCCTCGATGGCGGTGATGAAGTCGTCCTCGATGCGCAAGGTGATGGGCCGCTCGAGGTAGCGCTTGAAGGTGAGATTGACGTCGCCCTCGGCCAGCACCAGCGTGCCGTTGACGCTGCCTGCCGCGGGGAAGGCCAGTGCGAGCCCGCCCGGCCAATGGGTCATGGTGCCGGGTTTGGCGGTGTAGCCCCAGTTGCCGCCGCAGGTGGCGCCGGCCATGGCGATGCGCAAGTCGGTTCCAGCCGCGGAAGTCACGCGCATGGCCCGCGCTGCGCGCAAGCGCCTGACATGGTCCTTGACCAGGGGTTCCAGCGCGTCGCCGGGCACCAGGCGCGCCAATGCTTCCGGATGCTCGTTGCTCACGTAGATGACGCGTGCGCCGCCGCGCAGGATGGCCGGCAGCTCCGGCGCATGCATCAGGCCCTCAACGGTGCAGTCCACGACCAGTGTGCTGCCGGCCAGCGCGGCCACCACCGGTGCAACCTGCTGCAGCGCGGTGGAGGCGCCGGTGGAGCGAACCGGCGGGCCGGGCTCGAAGACGGTGGGGACGGAAATTTCGAAGGCCCTGCAGCCCATCCTTGAGGCCGCGATGCGCGCCAGCTGGGGCAGCTCGGGCCGGGTCTGGCTCTCGGTGAGGACGGCCACTGTGTCGCCGCGCTGTAGTGCGCAGCGCGACAGCACGGCTTCGAACGCATTGACCCAGGCGGGCTCGAGAATTGGCTGCAACATGGCGCTTCCGGTTTGAGCCATAATACATGAAAATTCATGCAATCAGCGCGATGACACCGCCCCGCAAGGCCCAGCCGCCGACCTTCTCGACGCAAGAGTTCCGCGCCGCCCTGGGCATGTTCGCCACCGGCGTGACCATCGTCACCGCCCGCACGCCCGAGGGCCAGGTGATCGGCCTCACCGCCAATTCCTTCAACTCGGTTTCGCTCGACCCGCCCCTGGTGCTGTGGAGCCTGGCGCAGGCCGCGGCTTCGCTGCCGGCCTTCCGCGCGGGCTCGCACTATGCGATCAACATCCTCGCCAAGGACCAGAAGGCACTGGCCGAGCGTTTCGCGCTCAAGGGCGCCGACCGCTGGGCCGGCGTGACATTCACCGACGGCATGGGCGGCGCGCCCCTGCTGGCCGGCGCAGCAGCCACGTTCGAGTGCTTCAACCGCAGCCGCTATGAAGAAGGCGACCACGTGATCTTCGTCGGGGAGGTGGAACGGTGCAGCTGGCAGTCGGGCGCCTCACCGCTGCTCTTCCACGGCGGCCGCTACTACACGGAACACCCGTTCTAGGTTGCCGGTCATGCCCGCGCAGCGCTTCGTCGAGGACTACCTGGGTTACCTGCTGGGGCAGGCCAACCATGCGCTGTACAAGGAGTTCGATGCGCATGTGCGCGCCGCCGGCTTGAGCTCGATCGAATGGCGGGTGCTGGCCACGCTGCACGACGGCGAGCCGCTCACCGTGAGCCAGCTCGCGCATGAAGTGCTGTCCAAGCAACCCACGGTCACCAAGCTGGTCCAGCGCATGGGCGAGCAGGGCTGGGTGGCGCTGCAGGCCGACCCGGCCGACCAGCGCCGCACGCTGGTGGTCGCCACCACGTCCGGAAAGCGGCTGGTGCGGCCGCTGGTGGACAAGGCGCGTGCCCATGAGGCAACCATCCTGAGTTCGCTGGCCGCGCCGGAAAAAGTAGCCCTGAAGAAATTGCTGGGCAAGGTGGCACGCGGCGCATGAAGTCTGTCGCGGCCGTGATCGTTTGCTGGGCGGCTTGCGCCGTGCAGGCCCAATCCACGGAGCGCAGGAACTGGTTCGAAGATCCCTTCTTCCGCGTCTCGGCCGGCATTGCCGAATGCCCGGTGCCCCTGGGGCCTTTGATCACGCAGGAGGAGCAACGCCGTGAGGCGCACTACCGCGTGGAGCGGGGCACCAGCTGCTGGCTGGCCGGCAAGTGCAAGGACAGCAACGCCTACCGCTATGACAAGCTGCTGGCTTCGCCGGTCGAAGCGGCGCTGAAGTCGGTGCCGGACGTCGGCGGCAGCAGCGTGTGGGTCACCATCCAGCGGCGCTGGGTGTTCCTGGAAGGCTGCGTTGCATCGCGCGAGCAGGCAGCACAATTCGAAGCCGCGGCGCGCCGGGTGCCCGATGTGGAGTCGGTGGTGCCAGCCCTGGGCTTGCGCGGAGAGTCCCCGCGCTACCCCTTGCTGGCGCCCGCGCGCTAACATCGACTCGATGATCCAGCGCAAAGAACACCTCGACACGCTCGCCATTTCGCTGCTGCTGCTGTGTTGCCTCTTCTGGGGCTTCCAGCAAATCCTGATCAAGACCACCGTGGGGGAAGTGCCGCCGCTCTGGCAGGCCTCCTTGCGCTTTGTCGGCGCCACGGTGTTGCTCTGGCTCTGGTGCGCGATGCGTGGCGTCAAGCTCTTTGCCCGCGACGGCACACTGCGCGCGGGCTTGCTGGCCGGTGCGCTGTTCGCCGGCGAGTTCAGCTGCATCTACCTGGGCCTGCGTGACACCACCGCGTCTCGCCTCACGGTCTTCCTTTACACCTCGCCGTTCGTGGTGGCGCTGCTGCTGCCGCGGCTGGTGCCCGCCGAGAAGTTGCGCCCGGTGCAATGGGCCGGCCTGTTGATTGCCTTCGTGGCAGTGGCCGTGGCCTTCAGCGAAGGCTTCACCGGCGCCAGCACACCGAAGCAGTTGCGCGGCGACGCGCTCGCCCTGGCGGCTGGCGTGCTGTGGGGACTCACTACGCTCGTCATCCGCGCCTCGGCCATGGCCACGGCCAGCGCCGAGAAGACCTTGTTCTACCAGGTGGCCGTGACGGCCGGCGTTGCGCCCCTGCTGTCGCTGGGCCTGGGCGAGACCTGGTCGCTCCACTACTCGGCCTACGCCTGGGGTTCACTGGCGCTGCAGACTGCCATCGGCGCCTTTGCCAGCTACCTCACGTGGATGTGGATGCTGCGTCACTACCCGGCAACGCAGATGTCCTCGTTCACCTTCCTCACACCGGTGTTCGCGCTGGTGTTCGGCGTGGTGCTGCTGAACGAACCGCTCACCCTGCAGCTGATGCTGGCGCTTTGCGGTGTCGCCGTGGGCATCGTGCTGGTGAATCGCAGGCCGGCTGCACGCGCCTGAAGTTCGCCGCTAGGCAGGCGCGCTTGCGCTGGCGCGCTCCTTCTCCAGCAGCTGGTCCAGCGTGCGACGAAAGTGCGCGAGGGGCGCATCGGCCACCACGGCCAGCAACTTGAAGTCCGGGTCCTCGTCCATCGCCTCCTGCTGCGCCTCGATGATGTGCTTGTCTTCCATGAAGCCTTCGATCAGGCTGGCGTGCAGCGAGCGCGAAATGCTCGCGTCGTCGGCTTCGAAGTTGTTCAGGTAGATCCAGAAGTGATGCGTGGTCTTGCGCGTCTCGGGAGTCATGAACTGGCAGTTGCGATACTCTTTGGCGCCTTCCATGTTGCCCTTCTCGGCGCCACTGCCGGCCGGCGAGAACAGCGTGAAAAGGAAGAAGTTGCCGGGGATGTGCATGTGGCCGATGTTGCGGCGGTCCACGTTGGCATCCTTCTCCTGGATCACCTTCTTGTGGAACGGCGGCGGCGGTGCGTCCATGTGCCAGCGCTCGACGCGAAAGCCGCGCTCCAGCCTCTCCATCGCCACCGGCTTGGTCACATACGCGTACTCTTCCGACCCGCCCAGGGTCTTGGTGTGCACGAACGCGAGGTGCGCAAAGTCACTGAGGTTGTCCACGATCAGCAGGTAGTTCGCGTCGTAGTGCAGGTAGCCCGGGATTCCCTTCCATTGCGGCTCGCGCAGGTAGGGAAAGTCCAGGATGTCGTCGGGGTTGGCCAGTTCCGGATCGCCCATCCAGATCCAGACCAGGCTGTCTCGCTCGACCAGCGGATAACTGCGCACACCCAGCTTGGCGGGGATGTTGTCCTGCCCGGGAATCTGGATGCACTTGCCGGTCGCGTCGAATTTCAGCCCGTGGTACATGCAGCGGACGCAGTCGCCCTCCAGCCGCCCCAGCGACAGCGGCGCGCCACGATGGCAGCAGCGGTCCTTCAGCGCCACCACCTTGCCGCTTTCGCCCCTATAGAGCAGCACGCGCTCCTCCAGCAAGGTGCGCGGCAACAGCTTGCCGTCGGTCAGCTCGTGGTCCCAGGCGGCCACGTACCAGCAATTCTTGAGAAACATGGGACTATCCTAGGAAGGGTGGCCATGCCGATCAACCGGCTGCGCTGGTTTCTGTGTTCCGGAACCTGAACAATGAACTGGGATGACTTCGACGCTTTTTGCCAGGTGGTGGAGCATGGTGGCTTCACGGCAGCGGCGCGCGCGCTCGACCGTCCCAAGTCCAGCCTGAGCGCATCGGTCAGCCGGCTGGAAGAGGCGCTGGGCACGCGCCTGCTGGAGCGGACCACCCGCAGCCTGCGCCTGACGGAAGCGGGCGAGTCGCTCTACCGCGATATCTCCAAGCCCTTCTCGCAGTTGCGTGAAGTCGCCGTCGATGCGCAGGCCAAGGGCGCCCAGGTCCACGGCACCTTGCGCATCGCGGCGCCCTACGAGTTCGGCGCGCACCACCTGGCCGCCGTCGCCTGCGGCGTGATGGCACAGCATCCCCAGTTGAAGGTGCACATCGACGTGGAGCACGCGCGCGTGCCGCTGTTCGAGCGGCATTACGACATCGTGTTCACCTCGATCGAACAGGGGCTGGCGCCGTCAAGCACGGTGGCGCGCCGCGTGTTCTCGCTCGAGCGCGGCCTGTTCGCTTCGCCCCGCCTGCTTGAGTCGTCGCCCGCACCGGCCAACCCGGACGATTTGCAGGCCCTGCCCCTGCTGGCGGGCGCGGACGACACCGACTGGGAGTTCGCGGGCGGCGACGGTGCATCGGCGCGGGTCGAAGTGCGCAACCCGCGCATGCGCAGCGGCAACGCCAGCGTTCGGCTGGAAGCGGCGCTGGCCGGATTGGGCGTGGCGCGGATCACCGCGACGTTCTGCACGGAGGCTGTCGAACAAGGACGACTGCTGCCGCTGCTGCCGCAATGGCGCTGCGCGCCGCTTCGCATTTACGCGCTGATGCCGGGCCGCCACCTGGCGCCGGCCAAGGTGCGGGCTTTCATGGAAGCGCTGGATGCGCTGTCCACGCACGAGGGCTGAGCCGCGCTACTGGCTGGCCGTGATGCCGCCGTCGACGTAGAGAACCTGGCCCGTGATGAAGGACGCCGCCGGGCTCGCGAAGAAAAGGGCGGCGCCCGCGACGTCTTTCGGGTCGGCCACTCGGCCCAGCGGGATCCGCCCCAAAACTTGCGCCTTGGTCTCCGGGTTCTCCAGCCAGTGCCGTGCCATCTCGGTTCGCACCACCGTGGGCGCGATGCCATTGACGGTGACCCCGTGCACCGCCAGTTCGCTCGCATGCTGGCGCACCAGCATCACCAGCCCGCCCTTGGTCGCGGTGTACGCCGAGTAGCCGCGGCCGCGCAAGCCGAGTTGTGCGCGCACCGACAGCAGGTGGATTTGAGCGCCGCCACGCCCGCCCGCAATCTGGTGGCGTGCGGCGGCTTGCGCAAGGAACATGGCGGCCTTGAGGTTCACCTGCAGGACTTCGTCGAAAGTTTCCTCGGTGACGTCGAGCAGGGCCTGTTCGCGCTGGATGCCCACGCAATTGACCAGGATGTCGAAACGACCGAGTTTCTGGGCCACCGTGTCGACCGATGCCTGGATGCTGGCGACCGAGTGCGCGTCCATCGCGACGCCGAGTGCCCGATGGCCTGCGGCTTCCAGCGTCTTCGCCAGCGCGACGGCCTTGCCTTCGTCGCGGCCCGACACCGCCACCGCTGCGCCGGCCATACACAGCGACCAGGCGATGGCTTCGCCGATGCCGCCGTAGCCACCGGTCACATAGGCCACCTTGCCGCGCAGGTCGAACTGGCCGGCCAGCTCTTTCTGGAAATCGATGTGGGGTGTGATGTCGCTCATCGTCAATCCATCAGCAGTCCGCCGTTGAGATCGACGATCTCGCCGGTGATGAAACCGGCGAGCGGCGAAGCGAGGAAGCGCACCACATGCGCGAACTCCTCGGGCTCGCAAAAGCGCCCGACCGGAATGTCCTTGAGGAGCTTCTGCCGCTGCGCCTCGTCCAGCTGTTCGGTGATCATGGGCGTCTTGACGTACGCCGGGGAGATTCCGTTGGCCGTGACGCCGAAGGGCGCCAGCTCGCGCGCCAGTGAAAACGTGAGCGAGGTCAGTGCGCCCTTGGATACGGAGTAGGCAGTGCCCGCGGTGAGTCCGCCGGTCTTGGCGGCCAGCGAACATGTGTTGATGATGCGCCCGAAGCCGCGTTGCTTCATCGCGGGAATCACCTGCTGCGCGAGATAGAACGCACCGTCGAGGTTGGCGCCCAGCACACGCCGCCATTCGGCCGCATCGGTCGCTTCCGACTTGTTGTTCGACAGGATGCCGGCGTTGTTGACGAGGATGGCGACCTCGCCCATCTGGTCGACGATGCGTGCGTGCCCGGTCTGCACGGCCAACGCATCGCTGATGTCGAACGAAAACGCACGAGCCCGATTGCCGAGCGTCTCGGCCAGGTCCCGGTTGCGCTGCTCATTGACATCGACCATCGCGACCTTGCAGCCGTCCTCCAGCAGCACCTTGACGGCCGCCAGCCCCATGGTGCCCGCGGCACCTGTCACGAGGGCGAGCTTTCCATTCAAGGGCGAATTCAAACTAGACATCCAGGACGCTCTTCTTTCCGAACAGGCCGCGCGAACGGAAAGTCACCACGGCAATGAACAACAGGTACATGGACATCAGCGACCATTCGGAAGCATAAGCGCCCGTCAGGCCCACCACCATGCCGACCATCAGGCCCGCCACCACTGCGCCCCAGAGCGATCCCACGCCGCCCAGCACGATGATGAGGAATGCCGGCACCACCGCATCGACGCCTACGTGCGGGCGAATGCCCCAAATCGGCGCCATCATCAAGGCCGGCGCGCACGACAGCGAGATGGTGCGGGCACTCGGCGTGAATCTGCCCAAGCTGCGCCTGCTGGTGTTCGCCATCGGGGTCGGGCTGGCGGCCCTCGCCGGTGTCGTCATGGCGCCCATCTGGGGC
>DATHWV010000261.1:0-2020 GCA_035460205.1 Ramlibacter sp. | reverse complement strand
TCCCATTTACGCAGCACCAGTTGCACGCCGCGTGCGTCGGAGAGGATGGGGACCAAAGCCACATCGGGGTGCTCGCGCGCCAGTTCGGGCAGGTCCAGCGGCAGGCCCGCGCCCACCACGACGGCATCGACGCCACTTTCCAGCGCCCGCTTCACGTAGCCGGCGTATTCGCCGACGGCACGCATCACGTTCACTGCGATCAGGCCCTCGTCGCCCGCAATCGCGCGCGCCTTTCGCAACTCGCGGTCCAGCGCTTCCAGGTTCGCGGCATCGATCACCGCCTTGGCCGATTCACCGGTCAGGTGGCGCGTCGCTTCGAACAGGTCCGGGTGCAGCCGGCGCAGGTCCACGGCAGAGACCGTGCCCACACCGCCCAGCGCGGCCACGCTGCCCGCCAGGCCGCCGGCCGAAACACCCACGCCCATGCCGCCCTGCACCACCGGCAGCAGCGTGCGATGGCGCAGCCGCCAGAGGCCGATGCCCGAGCGTTGCGCCATCTCGCGAAGCCCCCACGTGGGGGGCGGTACCTCAGTGCGCCATGTTGGCATTGCCATGCTCGCTGCTCTTGTAGACGGAAGCGTCCGCCTTGCCGGTGACTTCCAGCGCACCCGCCAGGCCCTTGCCCGCGCGCGAGAGCGAGTGGTCCACCAGCAGGTATTTGCCGGGGTACTGCAGCTTGAAGTCCACGATGGTGGCGCCACCGGCGGGCACCATGGTGGTCTGCACGTTGTGCTTGACGGTGTTGGTGGAGCCTTCGCTGTAGACCTTGTCGAAGATCTCGCCGATCACGTGGAAGGACGACACCTTGTTGGGGCCGCCGACACCGAAGTAGATGCGCACGGTTTCGCCGACCTTGGCCTGCATCCTGTGCTCCTTGCCCAGGGCGCCCACCGCACCGTTGAAGGTGTAGTAGCTGGGCAGCTCGTCGGCCGCCTTCTCGGGGCTGTACTCATGGTGGCCCTTGGTGCCGAACGCGTGGTTGGTGTACAGGTCGCCCTGCATCACGTAGAACTCGCGGTCCACCTTGGGCAGGCCGGCCAGCGGCTCGACCAGGATCAGGCCGTACATGCCAGCCGAGATGTGGTGCGCCACCGAGGGCGTGGCGCAGTGGTACACGTAGAGGCCGGGGTTGAGGGCCTTGAACGTGATGGTCTTGGTCTGGCCGGGCGCAACCTGGGTGTGCTCGCCGCCACCGAATCCACCGGTCACCGCGTGCAGGTCGATGGAGTGCACCGCCTTGCTGTTCTTGTTGTTGGTCAGCGCGATCTCGACCGTGTCACCGGCCTTCACGCGCAGCATCGGGCCGGGCACCTTCTTCGCGAAGGTCCAGTACGTGAACGTCGTGCCGTCGTCGAGCTTGCCGTCGAGTTCGACGGTCTCGATCGCGTACTTCACGAATTGGGGCGCACGCGCACCCAGGGGTTTGGGCACCGCGTTCGGGTCCATGGAGATGCTCACCGCCTCCGTCGACGCGGCCGCGATGGGCTTCACGGCGCCGTTCGCGACGGCCATCGCGTTGCCCATCACCTGGGTCTTGGGCTTGGGCGCGGCCGCGCTGGCATCGGCCGGGCCGGTCACTTCGATCGTGCCTTCCATGCCGATCTGGCGATGGCCGGGGATGGAGCAGAAGTAATTGAACTTGCCCGACTGCGTGACCTTGAAGCTCATCTTCATCGGTCCGCTCTTGCCGTCGAACTTCTTGGACTGCACGCCGAGTTCGGTGATCACGATGTCGTGCTCGGCGCCTTCGCCGCTGGACACCGTCAGCTCGATGGTGTCGCCCACGTTGGCGCGCAGCGCCGGGTTGGCAACGCCCTTTTCGTCCAGGTAGACCATCTTCCCGCCGGCCATGCCCGTCTTGAGCACGACACGCTGGACAGTGGCCGGCGCAGGCGCCTTGGCGGCGGCGGCGTTCTGCATGACAGCCGTCGCGCCCACGGAACCGATCAGCGGCGAGGCGGCGAACAGCAGCGCGACGGCGATGGCGGCAGGGAGGGGAGCGAACTTGGAGGTTTTCATT
>DATHWV010000260.1:0-2360 GCA_035460205.1 Ramlibacter sp. | reverse complement strand
TACACCGGCATCGCCGTGTTGTAGTCCTTCAGGTTGGCGGCCTTGGCGACACCGAACTTCGTGATGTTGAACAGCACTTCGTCCGGGTGATGCCACGTGTGGCCCGTCGCGTCGTGCGGCGGCGCCGGCAGGCGGCCCGTCGCATCGCGCTCGCGCCAGTTGGGTTGCCCCTGCAGCTGGGCGCCATGACAGGCCGCGCACTGGGCGTCGTAAACCTTCTTTCCTTGCGCAAGTACCGCCACGTCGTCGGGGCGCAGCCGGAATGGCGGCTCCGGCTCGCGGCTGCAACCGGCGAGCAGGAGCACCGCGAGGGCGAGGACTACTCCGCCTTGGCGCCGGAGAATTTCACGGCCTTGGCCCACTTCTCGGTTTCCATCTTGTGCAAGGCCCAGAACTCTTCGGGCGTGCCGCCAATCGGCACGCCACCCAGGTCGGCCAGCTTGGCGCGCATGGCCGGGTCGGCCAGCGCGGCGTTGAACTCACGGTTGAGCCGGTCGATGGCGGCGCGCGGCGTGCCCTTGGGCGCAGCGGCGCCGAACCAGGCGCTGGCTTCGTAGCCCGGCACCGTTTCGGCAACCGTCGGCACGTCGGGCATTGCGGGGGAACGCATCGAGGTCGTCACGCCCAGCGCGCGCACGCTGCCGGCCTTGATGTGCGTGATGATGGACGGCATGTTGTCGAAGATCACATCGACCTGTCCGCCAATCAGGTCCACCGTGGCCGGGCCTGCGCCCTTGTACGGGATGTGCTTCATGCTGATGCCGGCCATCGACTTGAACATCTCACCCGAGAGGTGCACCGAGGTGCCGGAGCCGGACGACGCCATGTTGACCTTGTCCGGGTTCTTCTTTGCGTACTCGATGAATTCCGCCACCGTTTTCGCGGGGAAGTTCTTGGTCACGGTCATGACGTTGGGCACGCGGATGATGCCGCCGATCGGCACCATGTCGTCCAGCAGCACGAAGGGCAGCTTCTCGTACAGCGTGGCGTTGATCGCGTTGGCCGGGTTCACCAGCAGGATGGTGTAGCCGTCCGCCGGCGCCTTGATCGCCATCTCGGTGCCGATGTTGTTGCCGCCCCCGGCACGGTTCTCGATGACGACCTGCTGGCCCAGTCGCTGTGACAGCCACTGACCCATCAGGCGGGCCAGGATGTCGGTGGTGCCGCCCGGCGGATAAGGAACGATCCAGCGGATGGGCTTGTTCGGGTAGTCGGATTGCGCGAAGGCCGGCAACGCGGCCACGCTGCCCAACAAAACGAGACCGGCGACGATTTTCTGCAGCAGACGCATGGTGGCTCCTCGGCGGGTTACGACGCGTCCGAGCGTACCGGCAGCGCGCTCAAGCTGACTCGGTGGAAACCACGACAGGGACGGGAAAGGCCGTCTTCACCTCGCGCGCACGCAACTGGCCACAGCCCGCATCCACATCCTGTCCTGCCGAGTTGCGCAGCTTGGTGAGTACGCCTTTTGCCTGCAGTTCCCGAGCAAGCGCGACTGCTTTCTCCTTCGCCGGCCGCTGGTAGGGCAGGTCGGGCACACTGTTGTAGGGAATCATGTTCAGTACCGCGTAGCGGCCCTTGAGCAGGCGGACCAGCCCCGCTACCTCTTCCGCTGTGTCGTTCACGCCGTCCAGCAAGGTCCATTGGACCTGCATGGGGTAGCCCGTCGCACGGGCGTAGCCGTGGCCTGCCTCGACGAGATCGGCCGGCGATATTTTCGGGGCGCGGGGCAACAGTTCTTCGCGCAAGTCGGCGCGCGTGCTGTGCAGCGAAAGCGCCAGCGCGGGCTTCACATCGCCCTGTGGCAGCCGCTCGAACACCCGCTCATCGCCCACGGTGGAGAACACCAGGTTCTTGTGGCCGATGTTGCCCGCGGTGCCCAGCAGTTCGATGGCTTCCATCACGTTCGCCAGGTTATGCGCGGGCTCGCCCATGCCCATGAACACCACTTTCTTCACCGGCCGCAAAGTGCGGGCCAATGCGACCTGGGCCACGATCTCGGCGCTGCCGATCTGGCGCAACAGCCCGTCGCGTCCCGTCATGCAAAAGAGGCAGCCGACTGCACAACCGACTTGCGACGACACACACAGGCCACCCCGAGGCAGCAGCACCGACTCGCAGGTCTGCCCGTCGGCCATGCGCACCAACAAGCGCATCGATCCGTCCTGGGCAGGGTGCCGGGACGCGATGCTGGCAAGGCCCTCCAGATCCGACACGATGCCAGGCAATGCGTCGCGCAATGACAGGGGCAGGAAGTCTTCGACCTTGCGGCGGCCGCTGTCCTGCGGCAGGGCCTGCGACCACAGGCGCAGGACGCGCCGCTCGTGCACGGGCCGGGCACCGGCCGCACGCAGGCGCTC
>DATHWV010000259.1:0-3919 GCA_035460205.1 Ramlibacter sp. | reverse complement strand
CACCGGGCCTTACCTGAAGTCGCTGAACGCGCCCAAGAACGCTGCGGGCGACGAGGTGACCGGACCGGTGAAGTGGATGACGATCCGCTCCGACAACAACGACAAGTTCGCGCAGCCCGACGGCCTGTGGATCGGCATGCGCGGCAAGGAAACGAACGTCACCTTCGCCGGCCCGGAACTCAAGGGCGCGAACAATGTGGTGATCCCACGCATCGACCACCGCGAGACCTCTTATTCGCCGCAGGCTTTCGCCGCGGCCTACCGCTTCATCGCCGGCAAGGAGCCGGCCAACGCTTCGATCACACCAGAGGATCGCGTCGTCCTGTCCGGCAAGGTGAGCGGGATGGGCGTTTCGTCCACCGACGCGGCCAGCGGCAACTTCCCGAACAACCTGCCGCTGCCCGGCGCGAAGCTGGAGGTCTACGCCATCGACTCCAACACTGGCGAACGCGCCGGCGCCCCTGCCTATTCAACGACCGTGGGCGCCGACGGCCTGTGGGGCCCGTTCAGCACGGCGCTCAACACGCGCTACGAATTCGCGGTGCAGGCACCCGGCTACGCCACCACGCATTTCTATCGCAGCCCCTTCCCACGCTCGAGCAACGTCATCCACCTGCGCGTGGACCGGATCGCCGAGGCCGACAAGAACGCGCCGACCATCGTCAAGATGGTTCGCGCGCGCGGCTACCTGGACCCGGGACGCGACAAGATGGTGTTCGACGGCATCACGCCGCCGCCGGGCGCGGTCCTGGGCGCCGGCGTCGCCAGCTCGGTGATCAAGCCGGCGATCCCGGCCCCTCGCGCGGTGACTGCGGAGTTCAACGGCGAGCGCGTCATAGGCCGGACCTGGCCGGCCAAGGACAACCACGTTTCGGTGCTGGAGTTGACCTACTAGGACGGCCGGCGCTGGTGGCCGACAGTGAAGTCGTTGCCGCCGTGGCGATCCACGCCGCTGAGCAGCCAGAGCGGGCGATTCGCGAAATTCACGGCGACGCCGGTCTTGCCGTCCATGGGCTTCAGGCTGCGGTCGAACAGCGACGTCGACGGCATGTAGCGCAGGGCCACGCCGGTGCGCCGCTTCGTGGAGGTGTTGGCGCGGGCGCCGTGGATCATGTAGACGTCGTGCAATGACATCTCGCCGGGCTCCAGTTCGATGTCCACGGCAGTGCCTTCGTCGAAGGTGCCGGGCGCCAGGCGCTGGTTCAGCGTCAGGTCGTCGCGGTCTTCATGCAGGTGGTCGTGCAGCTGCTGCGCGCGGTGCGAACCGGGAATGACGCGCAGGCAGCCATTGCCGACCTTCGACTCTTCCAGCGCCACCCAGACCGTGCAGGTGGCCAGCGGCCGGATCGGCCAGTAGTGGCCGTCCTGGTGCCACGGCGTTTCGAACCCTTCGACCGGCGGCTTGCAGAACACATGGCAGCCCCAGAGGATGACGTCCTCGCCGATCACGCCGCTGACGAGCTCCACGATTTCGGGGTCGCGCGCCAGTTCGAGAAAGGCCGCGTTGCCACGCACGCCTTCGCCGTTGTCGCCTTCGACGTGCGCCGACACGAGTTTCTCGGGGCGAACGCCGGGGTTGGCGCGAATCAATTCGTCCAAAGCGTCACGCATGGCATCGACACGGGCAGTGGGCAGCCGGAACCCCGGCTTGACCCAGCCCTGCTCGGCGTACGCAGCGGCTTCGGCAGCGGACAGCCTGCCCATCGTCGCTACGCGTGCAGGCGTGAGGTCTTGGGCAGGTGCGCCATCAGGAACTCCATCTGGTCCGCCAGGATGCGGCGGTTGCGCAGGATGAAGTCTTCCCAGAGGCTGGGAACGTAGGGCGCGAACAGCAGGGGCATGCGCGCCTGTTCGGGCGTGCGGTTGCTCTTGCGGTGGTTGCAGCAGCGGCAGGCGGTGACCACGTTCATCCAGTGGTCGCGCCCGTTCTGTGCGAACGGGATGATGTGCTCGCGGGTGAGCTCTTCTTCGTGGAACTCCCCGCCGCAATAGGCGCAGACGTTGCGGTCGCGCGCGAACAGCTTGCTGTTGGTGAGGCCCGGCTTGAGGTCGAAGGGGTTGATGTTCGGCACGCCCTTGGTGCCGATGATGCTGCTGACGGCGATCTGCGACTGCGCGCCCGTCATCGCGTTGTGGCCGCCGCGGAACAGCGCCACCTGCGCGCCCACCTCCCAGCGCACTTCGTCAGCGGCGTAGTGCAGCACGGCCTGCTCCAGCGAAATCCACGACTGGGGCAGCCCTTGGGCGGACAGCTTCAAGACCTTCAAGACACGACTCCTTCAAACAAAGGAAACCACGCGAAAGCTATAGCCAGGCGCATCGCTGCGCCCTGCAGCACAATATACCTTGTTTTCGCGTCCTTTCGCTGGCAGGGAAACCCCTGCGGTGCCGACCCCATGGGCGCGAGCTGCTATCAAAAAGATATCAAACCCCGCCGCGATGCAGATATTCAGAGGCTTCCACCACCCCGGCATCGCCCCGGCCTGCGCGCTCACAATCGGTAACTTCGACGGCGTTCACCGCGGACACCAGGCGATGCTGGCGCTGTTGAACAACGAGGCGCGGCACCGAAACGTACCCAGCTGCGTGCTCACCTTCGAGCCGCACCCGCGCGACTTTTTCGCTGCCGTGGCGCGCAAGCCCGAACTGGCGCCGGCCCGCATCGCCACGCTGCGCGACAAGCTCACCGAACTGGCCCGCTGCGGGGTGGACCAGTGCGTGGTCCTTCCCTTTGACGCGCGGCTGTCGTCGCAGGTTCCCGGCGCCTTCATCGACAACGTGCTGGTGCAAGGGCTGGGCGCGCGCTACGTGCTGGTGGGCGACGACTTCCGCTTCGGCGCCAAGCGGGCCGGCGATTACGCCATGCTGGACGCAGCCGGCCAGGCGAAGGGCTTCGACGTGGCCCGCATGAACAGTTACGAGGTCCACGGCCTGCGCGTATCCAGCTCCGCCGTCCGCACGGCCCTGGGCCAGGGCGACATGGAAGGCGTGGCGTCACTGCTGGGCCGGCCCTACAGCATCAGCGGCCACGTGGTCCACGGCCGCAAGCTTGGCCGGCAGCTGGGATTCAAGACCCTGAACCTGCGCTTTTCGCACTGGAAGCCGGCTGCCAGCGGCATCTTCGCGGTGCTGGTGGACGGACTGGGCAGCAAGCCCCTGGCCGGCGTGGCCAACCTGGGCATCCGGCCTTCGCTGGACCCGCTGGACGTCAACGGCGGGCGGGTGCTGCTGGAGACCCACTGCCTCGAATGGCCCGACAGCCTGGGCCCCGAGGGGGCCTACGGTAAAATCATCAAGGTGGAACTGCTGCACAAATTGCACGACGAGCTGAAGTACGACGGTCTGGACGCCCTCACCCAGGGCATCCGCAAGGACTGCGACGACGCACGCGCGTACTTTGCTTCCACACGCCGCCAGACGACGCGCGACCGAATTTAGGTCTGTCATTGCGGGCTCGACCCGTAATCCATCCCCCGATCCGAATACCTGGATTCCGGCTCAAGGCCGGAATGACAACCTCAAGGCTTCCATGACCGACAAGACCGACTACCGAGCCACGCTCAACCTGCCCGACACGCCCTTCCCCATGCGCGGCGACCTGCCCAAGCGCGAGCCGGGCTGGGTGAAGGAGTGGGAAGACCAGGGCCTGTACAAGAAGCTGCGCGCCGCCCGCTGCAACCACGAGAAGTTCGTCCTGCACGACGGCCCGCCCTACGCGAACGGCCAGATCCACATGGGCCACGCCGTCAACAAGATCCTGAAGGACATGATCGTGAAGGCGCGCCAGCTCAAGGGCCTGGACGCCGCCTACATCCCGGGCTGGGACTGCCACGGCCTGCCGATCGAAAACGCCATCGAGAAGAAGTACGGCCGCAACCTGCCGCGCGACGAGATGCAGGCCAAGAGCCGCGCCTACGCG
>DATHWV010000258.1:0-6921 GCA_035460205.1 Ramlibacter sp. | reverse complement strand
GCCTGTGCGGGGGCGCAACGCCCTGTGGAAGAAGTCACGCTGCTCGCCGTGTCCAAGACCTTCGGCCCCGACGCAGTGCGCGAGGCGTTTGCCGGGGGCCAACTGGCCTTCGGCGAGAACTACATCCAGGAGGCAGTGGAGAAGATGGCGCTGCTGCAGGACCTGCCCCTGCAGTGGCATTGCATAGGCCCGATCCAGAGCAACAAGACCCGGCTGGTCGCCACCCACTTCGACTGGGCCCACACGGTGGACCGCCTGAAGATTGCCGAACGCCTGTCCCAGCAGCGCCCGGAGGGCATGGCCCCCCTGCAGGTTTGCATCCAGGTGAACGTGGACGGCGGTGCCACCAAATCCGGCGTCGCCCCACAGGAGCTGCCGTCACTCGCCCACGAGGTGGCGCAACTGCCGGGCATCGTTCTCAGGGGCCTGATGACCCTTCCCGAACCGGCGGCCGACTTTGCCGCGCAGAAAGCGGTCCACCTGCGGGCGCGCGATTTGTTCGATGAATTGCGGGCATCGGGCCTGGCCGTCGACACCTTGTCGATGGGCATGACGGCCGACCTGGAGGCTGCGATCGCCGCCGGCAGCACGATGGTACGGGTCGGCACGGCAATATTCGGCGGCCGCGCGCCGGCCGCCTGACGCCTACTTCTTCGGCATCTCCATCGGCTTGATATTGCCGCAGTCGGCGCCCAGCCATTTGCCCGTTCCATCCATATTGATCTTCTCGGGCTTGCCCTGCACGGTCGTGTTGACCAGCATCTTCATGTTGTAGGCGTCCGGGCCCACGAAGGTCACCTGGCCTTCGCCGTTGGAGGGCGGGTTGGTGCAGACAAACGACATCTTCATGGTGTTGCCGGTGCGCGCATGCTGCGTCGTCTTGCAGTCACCCTGCTGCGCGGGCACCTCGTTGCGCTCGACCATTTCCTTGGTCAGGCAGATCTTCGCGCTCATGCCGCTGCCGGGGCCGCCCGCGCCCAGCTTGACGCCGCGCTGGGCCATCATTTCTTCCATCATCTTGCGCTGCTCGGGCGGCATGGCGGCCATCTGGGCCTGGGCCTGCGCCATCTGCGCTTCCATCTGGCCGCTGGCGGTCTGCATCTTGTTGGTGACTTCCCACAGGCCGGGCTTCAGGTTCTGGGCCCCGGCGGTGGTGGCGGCCACCGCGAGCGCGGCGGCAATGAGGTAACGCGTCATGATGAAACCCTCCTGGGGAAACGAAGCCTAGGATTCTGCCAGCGTTGCCTGGCGCACCGCATGCTCCCAGCGCGCCATCAATTCGGCCGAACGCCCGGCCGCCAGCGTCGGCATGAATCGCCGCTCGGCCTTCCACTGCGCCGACAGCTCTTCGGTGCCCTTGTAGGCGCCACAAGCCAGGCCCGCGAGGTAGGCCGCGCCCAGGGCGGTGGTCTCGGTCACGGCCGGCCGCACGACGGGAATGCCCAGCAGGTCGGCCTGGAACTGCATCAACAAGTCGTTGACGCAGGCGCCGCCGTCCACCCGCAACTCGCTCACCGGCGCCGCGCCCGCGGCCACCGCATCGCGGCTCATGGCCTGCAGCAGCGCGCAGCTCTGGTAGGCAATGCTCTCCAGCGCGGCGCGCGCGATGTGTGCCACCGTCGTCCCGCGCGTGAGGCCCGTGATGGTGCCGCGCGCATCCGGCTTCCAGTACGGCGCGCCCAGGCCCGTGAAGGCCGGCACCATCATCACGCCGCCGGCGTCGGGCACGCTCTCGGCCAGCGCCTGCACTTCGCCACTGCCCTTGATGGCGCGCAGGCCGTCGCGCAGCCACTGCACCACGGCGCCGCCCACGAACACGCTGCCTTCCGTAGCAAACTCGGTGCGGGCGCTGGTCTGCGCCGCGCTGGTGGTCAACAAGCCATTGGCCGACACCTGGAACTTGCTGCCCGTGTGCATCAGCATGAAGCAGCCGGTGCCATAGGTGTTCTTGGCCATGCCTTCGCGGAAGCACGCCTGCCCGAACAAGGCGCTCTGCTGGTCGCCTGCCACGCCGCCGATCATGATCGCGCCGCCGAGCACGGAAGGCCGCGCCTCGCCGTAATGTGCGCTGGACGGCAGCACCTTGGGCATGAGTTCCACGGGCACGTCGAGCAGCTTGAGCAAATCGCTATCCCACTCGTTCCTGTGGACGTTGAAAAGCATCGTGCGCGATGCGTTGGTCACGTCGGTGGCGTGCAGCGCGCCTTCGGTCAGTTGCCACAGCAGCCAGCTGTCGATGGTGCCGAAAGCCAGTTCGCCGCGCGCTGCCTGCTCGCGCGCGCCGGGCACGTTGTCCATCAACCAGCGGATCTTGGTGCCGGAGAAATACGAGTCGATCAACAGGCCCGTGCGCGACTGCACCAGTTGGGCATGACCCTGCTCGCGCAACTGCGCGCACAGCGGCTCGCCGCGCCGGTCCTGCCAGACGATCGCGTGGTGGATGGGCCGGCCGGTCTTGCGGTTCCACACCACCGTGGTTTCGCGCTGGTTGGTGATGCCCAGCGCGGCGATGTCCGAAGCTTTCAGCCCCGCCTTGGCCAGCGCCTCGCGCGCCGTCGCCAGCTGGCCGCGCCAGATTTCCATCGGGTCGTGCTCGACCCAGCCGGGCTGTGGGTAGATCTGGGGCAATTCCTGCTGCGCCTGCGCGACGATCTTGCCGGTGGCGTCGAAGACGATGCTGCGCGAGCTGGACGTGCCCTGGTCGAGTGCGAGGAGATAGGTCATGGGCAGCAATGTAAGCGCGCTAAACCCCGAGCGCCAGGCGGCTGGTGTTCTTCACCTCTTCCATCACCGCATAGGTACGGGTCTCGCGCACACCGGGCAATTGCCACAGGACGGTGCCGGCGAAATGCCGGTAAGCCTGCATGTCGGCCATGCGGGTCTTGAGCAGGTAGTCGAAGCCGCCGGCGACCATGTGGCACTCCATGATTTCATGGTGCACCTGAACCGCGGCCTTGAAGGCGTCGAAGACGTTGGGCGTGGTGCGGTCGAGCAGCACCTCGACGAACACCATCATTCCTGCTCCGAGTTTGAGCGGATCGAGCCGCGCCTCGTAGCCCAGGATGTAGCCGTCGCGGGTGAGGCGTTGCACCCGGGCGAGGACGGCGGTGGGCGAGAGCGTCACCGCCTCGGCGAGCTTGAGGTTGGAAATGCGCCCGTCCTGCTGCAGGACGTTCAGGATTTTCAGGTCGATCCGGTCGATATCGGCTAGTTCTTCAGCCATGGCTAGTGATTTATGCGGTCAATCTGCGGAATTTAGCGTGAAATTCACCGTAAAGCCAGCCACCATCCGGGCATTCCTCCTAAGTTGTCCGCCATGCCCGATACCAACACGCCCCAGCGCCTGCCTTTTCCCTACCGCCCGGAGGCCGACATCGTCGCCCACCGCCTGAAATCACTGGCCGATTCGCTCGACTGGGCCGCTGCAGCGCAAGTCGCCCAGCCCTGGGTGCAAGCGGTGCGCAAGAACCCGCCGCCCTTCTGGGCAATGGAAAGCCTGCTCAAGGAATACCCGATCTCCAGCGCCGAGGGGCTCGCCCTGATGCGGCTGGCCGAAGCGCTGCTGCGAGTGCCGGATGCGGAGACGGCGATTGCGCTCACAGCCGACCAACTGGGCCGCGCCGATTTTGAAGGTTCGGCCGATGGCGCACTGGCACGGCTTTCCAGCGCCGCGATCTCGATGTCCAAGAAATTCCTGCCGGACGCGCAACAGGAGCGCGGGCTGTTTGGCAAGTTGGGGGCCAAGACCGTCGTGGCCGCAACGCTGCGTGCGGTGCAATTGCTCGGGCGCCAGTTCGTGTTGGGGCAGGACATCGGTGAGGCCATGCGCGAGGCGGATGACGCACGCAAACGGATTGCGAACCTGCGCTTCTCCTATGACATGCTGGGCGAAGGGGCTCGCACCGACGCGGACGCGCTGCGATATCTCGAGAGCTACACCAACGCGATCGAGGCGATCGCCCAGCGCGCCAAAGCCGACGGGCCGGTCGAGCGCAACGACGGCATCTCGATCAAGCTGAGCGCGCTGCACCCGCGCTACGAAGACGCTCAGCGTGAACGCGTGCTGTTCGAACTGGTGCCGCGTGTGTGGGGCCTGTGTGAACTGGCCGCGCGCGCGAACATCAACCTGACCATCGACGCAGAAGAAGTCGACCGGCTCGAGCTCTCCCTCGAGGTGTTCGAGGCGCTGGCCGCGCGCATCGCGCAGCAGCGGCCGCAATGGCAGGGCTTCGGGTTGGCGCTGCAGTCTTACCAGACGCGCGCGCTGGAACTCATCGAGCATGTGGCCACCGTGGCGCGCCGTCACCACTTGCGCTTCATGTGCCGCCTGGTCAAGGGCGCGTACTGGGACGCGGAGATCAAGCGCGCGCAGGAGATGGGCCTGCCGCACTACCCGGTTTTCACGCACAAGCACCACACCGACATCTCCTACCTGGCCTGCGCACGCGCGCTGCTGGATGCCCAGGACGTGATCTACCCGCAATTCGCCACGCATAACGCGGGGACCATCGCGGCCATCCTGCAGATGTCGTCCCGGGCCGGCACGCGCTTCGAGCTCCAGCGCCTGCACGGCATGGGCGAAGGCATCTACCGCGAAGTGTTGAAGAACCCGCTGATCGCCTGCCGCGTGTACGCGCCGGTGGGCCAGCACCGCGACCTGCTGGCCTACCTGGTGCGCCGGCTGCTGGAGAACGGCGCCAACTCCTCCTTCGTGCACCAGCTGGCCGACGAGTCGGTGGGCATGGACGAACTGCTGGTGTCGCCGCTGCGCCTGCAATCGACGTCTTCACTGCCGCTGCCGCCGGACCTCTACGGGCCGCAGCGCGACAACAGCCGGGGCGCCGACCTCACGGTGGAGAGCATGCGTGCACCGATGCTGGCCGCGTACCGGTCGTTGCGCGTGCCCGCCGTGCCGTTGTTCGATGCGAAGCTCGCGGTCGATGCTGTTGCGCGCTCTTGCGCCGCCTACCCCGCGTGGCGTGCAACGCCAGTTGAGGCACGCGCGGCCATCCTGCGCCGCGCCGCCGACGCGATGGAAGCGAACATGCCCAACCTGTGCGCGCTGCTGGTCAAGGAAGCCTGGAAGACCTGGGGCGACTGTGTGTCCGAGGTGCGCGAAGCGGTGGACTTCCTGCGGTATTACGCAAACGAAGCCGAGCGCATCATGCAGCCGGTTGCGATGCCCGGCCCCACCGGCGAAAGCAACGAGCTGCGGCTGGTGGCGCGCGGGCCCTGGGTCTGTATCAGCCCATGGAACTTCCCGCTCGCGATCTTCGCGGGCCAGGTCGCCGCCGCACTGGCCACAGGCAACACTGTGCTGGCCAAGCCGGCCGAACAGACACCGGCCATCGCGCTGGAAGCAGTGAAGCTGTTGCACGCGGCCGGTGTGCCGCAGGATGCGCTTCAGTTGATTCACGGCCCCGGCGAAACCGTGGGCGCGGCGCTCGTCGCGCAGCCGCGCGTAGCGGGCGTGGTATTCACCGGCTCAACGCAAGTGGCCAAGATCATCCAGCGCGCGCTGGCGGCCAAGGACGGTCCCATCGTGCCGCTGATCGCCGAGACCGGCGGCATCAACGCGATGCTGGTGGACTCCACCGCCCTGCCCGAGCAGGTGGCCGATGCCGTGGTGCAAAGCGCCTTCCGCTCCGCCGGCCAGCGCTGCTCGGCGCTGCGCCTGCTGTGCGTGCATGAAGGCATCGCCGATGCCGTCATCGAGATGATCCGCGGCGCAGCCAGCGAATTGGTGACGGGTGATCCGGCGCTGCTGGCGACCGATGTCGGCCCGGTGATCGACCAGGATGCGTACGAAGGGATCCAGCGGCACCTGCATCGATTGCGTGAGACCGCCACGCCGATCTGCGGTGGAGCGGCCGCCGAATCCGAACCGGGCGGCATTCCCCACCTCGTCCCGCCCCAGGCTTTCGAAGTCGCACGCATCGCCGACGTCGCCCAGGAAATCTTCGGCCCGGTGCTGCACGTCGTGCGCTGGGGTGGCGATCCGCAAGCGGTGATCGAGCAGGTGAACGAGCTCGGCTACGGCCTCACGCTGGGCATCCAGACCCGCATCGACAGCCGCGCCCAGGCCCTCGCCACGCAGGCCCATATCGGCAATGTCTACGTCAACCGCAACATGATCGGTGCGGTGGTCGGCGTGCAGCCATTCGGCGGCGAAGGCCTGTCCGGAACCGGGCCCAAGGCCGGCGGACCCCATTACCTGTATCGCTTTTGCGCGGAGCAAACGCTCACCATCAATACGACGGCCGCGGGAGGGAATGTGGCGCTGCTGGCCTGACACCGCGCATCAACGAAGGCTCACGGTCATTCGCTTCCACGACGGGTCCTGCCAGCGCTGGAAGGCACCGAGCAACATTGCATCGCCGGCCTGCCTTTCGGTGGTGAGCGAATCCAGCCGCACCAGTTCATAGCTGCGCTTGTGGCGGCCGGCGGCAACGGATTCGCGTGCGACCAGCATCTGCTTGCCACCGGGAACCCAGCCGGCGAATTCTGCGTAGCCCAGTTCGGGATTCGCCGTGCCGGGCGGCAGGACGTCGATGACCCATGCAGCACCCTGCTTGCGGAACACCCACAGCTCGCGCCAGGCGGCCATGGGTTGGACCGCGAGCGAGAGCGCATTGCCTTCGCGGTTCAGGCTCGCCGACGCGGCCCACACCAACGCATAGGTGCAGCGGCGTGCGAGCGGATGTGTGGCACCGTTCTTCGCGTCGACCAGCAGCACGCAGGTTTCGCCCGGCTGGCCCGGCTGCGTCACCACCGTCGGCCGGACCACGGGGCTCACCGGCGGCGTTGCGGAGACCGCGGCCCAGCGCGATGCGTTCACGCGGATGGCGGCCTCGTCGTAGGCCGAGAGGTCCACGTCGGTGAGCTCGGCTTTCGCCACGCCGGCAAGTTCTGCCAACGCGC
>DATHWV010000257.1:0-8242 GCA_035460205.1 Ramlibacter sp. | reverse complement strand
GCGCTGGTAAGGCGAAGTCGCCGCGAAGACCACCGGGTCCTGGTAGAACTTGTCTTCCCCCAGTGACGTGATGTGCTGCGCGCCGGCAAAGGCCGCGCACAACAGGCCGAAGGTTGCGAAGGACGCTACGGCGTGCGCGCGGAAGCGCCGCAGCTCATGGCGAAACAGCCACAGCGCCCACAGTGCCACCCCCGCATTCATCAGCCCGAACAGCAGGCCGGTGCGCACCAGCCCCAGCTGCGGCACCAGCACCAGCGGGAATGCCACCGACACCGCCAGCGCGCCGAGGTAATCGAAGGTGAGCACCTGCGACACCAGCTCCTTGAGCGCGACGTCGCGCTTGAGGATGCGCATCACCAGCGGGATCTCCAGCCCCACCAGGATACCCACCGCCATCACGAGCCCGTACAGCAGGCCGCGAAAGGCGCCGGGCACATAGGCGTTGGCCAGGAACAGCAGGGCCGGCAGGGCGCCGCCCAGCAACGCGACCAGCAGCTCGATGCGAAGGAAGTGCGCGGGCAGTTGCCGCTCGAAGAAGCGCGAGAGCCAGGAGCCCACGCCCATCGCGAACAGGTAGGTGCCGATGACGGTGGAGAACTGCAGGACCGAATCGCCCAGCACATACGAAGCCAATGCACCGGCCGCCAGCTCGTAGACCAGCCCGCAGGCCGCCACGACGAAGACCGACGCGAGCAGCGCGACTTCGACCGGGCGCGGCGATGGTTTCGCCGGCGTCACGCCGGCAAGCTCGTGGGCCACGGGACCAGGCTAGCTAGCCATGCACCGCTGCCGCCACGATGATGGAGATGCCCAGGGCCATCGCACCCACAACGATCGCCAGCGCCACGTTCTGCTTCTCGACGATCTCCTCCCACAGGCTGTAGGGCGTGACCTTGTCGATGATGATGAAGCAGGCCCAGAACATCACCACGCCGATCATCGCGTAGAGGATGGAGCCGAAGAAGGCGCCTGGTTTCAGCCATTCAATTCCCATGTCGTTCTCCTGAAAGAAGTTTGCCCGTCACGCTACTTGTGGCTGCCGCCGCCACCCGAAAAACCGCCGAATGAACCGCCGCTGCTGCGGCTGGTGCCGCCCGAAAAGTTCGAGCCCGTCCCCTCTTCCTCCACGCAGGCCTTGATGACCAGCAGGAGGATGACGATGATGATGAACATCACGATGATGGTGGCGCAGCCCATGCCCCTGGCCGAGCTGGTCGGGCCGGCATCGCGCTTGAACTGGTCCTGCTTGCCTTCCAGCTTGAAGGCCTTGGCCACCGCGTCGCTGGAGATCTTGCTGCCGCTGGACCAGGTCACTTCCTTCGCGCCGCGCTCCATGGACAGCAGCGCCTGGCCTTTCTCGAAGTCGCGGTTGAAGGTTTTCTGCCCGCGCTCGACCGGCCAGTAAAACTCGCCGGCGACGAACCCGGTCTGCGCCTCGTAGCTGTACTTCAGCGCGTACTTCGTGCCCAGGTAGCTGGCCGACTGCTCGCCCTGCGACAGCGCCGGCGCGCCGGTGGTGGGCTTGACCAGGCTCCAGCCTTCCTCGGAATCCACCAGGAAGATGAAGCCGCGCTTGCGGTTGTACAGCAGGTACTCGTCCCAGCCGAACTCCTCATCGTCGCCCGGTTCGTGGCCCGTGCGGTGCTGGAAACCCACCACCTGCCAGTGCACGCCTTGCAGCTGGCCGGTGCTGCCCAGGGGGATCACCGGTTCGGCGCCGCCTTCCTGGGCCGCGTGCTGCAACTCGCCGCCAAGGCCCTGTGTCAGGTCGATGATGCTGTTGCAGGCGCGGCAGGTGATGCTCTTGCTCGTGGCCAGCGTCACTTCCACCGGCGCGCCGCAATTCGGGCAGGCGAACTGGCGGCCACCCTCTTCCTTCGCGCTTTCGTCGCGCAGGCCCGACAACGCAAGGTCGTCCAGGCGCACTTCGGTGCCGCGCGAAAGCTGCGGCGGCAACGCGCCGTAGTCGATGCTCAGCACCTCGCCGTCGCTGCTGCGCAGCTCCACCATCGCAAAGGGCTGGCCCAGCGGCGGCAGCTTGGGCAGCTCGCCCTGGGCCGACACCAGGCTCACCGCTTCGTTGGAGGTGACGCTGAAGGGCTTGCCTTCGATGGCCGTGGTTGCGCCGATTCGCAACTGGGCAGCCGGCGGCACCTCGCGCTCCATGGTCGCCGGGACGGAGAACACATAGGCGCCGTTGTCCTCCGCCAGCACGCCCTGCGAGCCGTCGCCGAACAGGGCGATCCACTCGGCCCAGGCACCGGATTCGCCTCGGTATTGCAGCCGGCCAACCAGAGTGAACGCGCCGTCATGCCAGCGGCCCGAGGCCATCAGCTGCAGCGGGCTGTGGTCCTCGAAGAGCTCGGCCATCTTGCCCACGCGGGACAGCGTGTCGCCGCTGCGCACCACGGTGCTGCGGCAGAAGCTGCACACCGCATAGGCCGACTGCGCGCTGCGGAATTCAACCGGCGCGCCGCAGCCCGGGCAGGGAGCCCGGTAGGCGCGCTGTGGAGAATCGGTGGCCAAGTGGCGGCCGCGTCTTGTTGCGGCCTACACCAGCTTCTTGAGGAGTTCGGCCTTTTTCGCGTCGAACTCTTCCTGCGTGAGGATGCCCTTGGCCTTGAGTTCGCCGAGTTTTTCCAGCGTGGCCATCACGTCGTCCGGTTTGACGGTGGCGGCTGCAGCCGCCGCAGCTTGCGCCGCGCCGGCGGCAGCGCCGCCCTGCAGGCCCTGCTGGAGGTTTTGCGCCAGCACCTGGCCCATCGCGATGCCGGCGCCCAGGCCCATCGCGTCGCCGGCCACGCCGCCGCCCGTGCCGGCCGCCTTGGCCATCTCGGGGATGGCTTGCGCCGTCTGGTACTGCATGAACTTGCCCATGTCGTTGCCGACCATGCCCATGCCGATGCGCTGGTCGAGCAGCTTCTGCAGCTCCTCGGGCAGCGACACGCTCTGCACGGTCACCGAGTCCAGCGCCAGGCCGAGCGTCTCGAACGCCGGTGCGAGTTCGGTGGCCATGGCCCGCGCGAACTCGACCTGGTTGGCCGCCAGGTCCAGGAACGGCACGCCGCTCTGGGCGATCGCGTCCGAGATGTGCTGCATGAAAGTGCCGCGCAGCTGGCCGTCCAGCTCGGCGACGGTGTAGGTGTCGCGGGTGCCGGAGATCTTGGTGTGGAACACCTTGGCGTCGGCCACGTGGTACGCGTAGTTGCCGAACGCTCGCAGGCGCACCGCGCCGAAGTCCTTGTCGCGGATGGTGATGGGCTGCGGGGTGCCCCAGCGCTGGTCGACCTGCTGGCGCGTGCTGAAGAAGTAGACGTCGCTCTTGAACGGGGACTCGAAGAGCTTGTCCCAGTTCTTGAGGTAGGTCAGCACGGGAATCGTCTGCGTCGTCAGCTTGTACATGCCGGGGCCGAAGACGTCGGCCACCTTGCCTTCGTTGACGAACACCGCGACCTGCGATTCGCGCACCGTCAGCGAGGCGCCGTACTGGATTTCCATGTCCCGCATCGGGAAGCGCCAGGCGAGCGTGCCATCACCGGTCTCCGTCCACTGGATGATGTCAATGAACTGCTTCTTGATGAAGTCCATCAGGGCCATGGTGCGCTCCTCGGTGAAAAGTCGGGCCATGATACTGCGCGCCGCAGTGCGGCCGCAGCGCCGGGGCGCCGGCTCAGGCGGGGACGGCGGAGAGCGAGCTCCAGGCCGGGGCACGCGCCGGCACGAAGGCCGGAACGGGGCGGGCCGGGGCGCTCTCATGCCCGTGGGCGCAGGCCACCGGCAGCAGGCGGGCGTACTCGCCGCGCACCGCCGGGTAGCAGCTGCAGGCTTGTGCCTCCAGCGCCCGCCGGTCCTGCACCGCAAAGACGCCGCGGCGGCAGGCCACGGCGCCGCTTTCGCGCAGCCGCCCCGACGCCTCGGTGACGCCTTCGCGCCGCACGCCCAGCAGGCGCGCGACGAACTCCTGCGTCAGCGGCACTTCATGGCCCTGGGTGCGGTCCAGGCTCATGAGGATGACGCGGCACAGCTGCTGCTCGATGGAGTGATGGCGGTTGCACACCACCAGCAGCGAAATCTGGGTGATCAGCGCCTGTGTGTAGCGCAGCAACTGGCGCATGAACGCGCCGCTGCGCTCGAACTCCTCCACCAGCACGTCGCGGCCGAGGGCCAGGCCGTAGCCCGGGCATTGCACGACACCGCGGGTGGGCATGGCATCGCCGCCCATGAAGAGCGGCACGCCGAGCAGGCCTTCGCTGCCGACCACCGCCACCTGGGCGCTGTCGCCATTGGGCAATTGCTGCAGCAGCGAGATCACGCCGGAGAGCGGGAAGAGGGCGCGGGCCGGGCCGCTGTGGGGAGTGCCCAGTTCCTGGCCTGCGGACAGTTCGACCAGGGAAAAGTGCGGTAACAGGCGTTCATGGACCTCGTGAGGCAGCGCCGCCAGCAGTGCGCTTTGTGCCAGCAGGGTGGCGGGGGCCGCGAGGCGCGTGGACTGGGGGGCGGGGCGAGCTGACATGCGGGTGACTCTAGCGACGCCATCCAGCTTGGGCGTAGCCGCGTAACACTTCATCTCGTAGGACCACTCCTATGACACACACCGCAGAGCCACAAAACGACCCGCCCCGCAATGAACGCACAAAAAACCGGCCCGGTATCAGTGCTTACATCCGGTGGCACGAAGCAGGCTGGAGCGCATCATTTCCGCACGCCCGTGCTTTGCCATTACGCAGATTCACTGACTAGGGTTTTCCCGCAACGAGGTCTACAATCGCAGGCCCCACACACGATGCAGCGGGCCGCGTTGGCTTTAAGCTGTGCCCAGGAGACTTACAGAACATGCCCCCTATTGACGCGCCGACGGCCGACGAAAAGCACGAAGAATTGCGCCAGGCCGCACTCGAATACCACGAGTTCCCAACCCCCGGCAAGGTCGCCATCCACGCGACCAAGCAGCTGATCAACCAGCACGACCTGTCGCTGGCCTACACGCCCGGCGTGGCGGTGCCCTGCCTGGAAATCGCGCGCGACCCCAACAACGCCTTCAAGTACACAGCGCGCGGCAACCTGGTGGCCGTGGTCACCAATGGAACGGCGGTGCTGGGCCTGGGCGATATCGGGCCGCTCGCGGCGAAGCCCGTGATGGAGGGCAAGGCCGTCCTGTTCAAGAAATTCGCAGGCATCGACGTGTTCGACATCGAGCTGAACGAAAAGCAGGACCTGGACAAGCTGGTGGACATCATCGCGTCGCTGGAACCCACCTTCGGCGGCATCAACCTGGAAGACATCAAGGCGCCGGACTGCTTCTATGTGGAGCGCAAGCTGCGCGACCGGATGAAGATCCCGGTCTTCCACGACGACCAGCACGGTACAGCCATCACCGTGGCTGCGGCCATCATCAACGGCCTGAAGGTCGCGGGCAAGGACATCGGCAACGTCAAGCTGGTCACTTCCGGCGCCGGCGCCGCGGCCCTGGCCTGCCTGAACCTGCTGCTCAAGCTGGGCCTGCCGCGCCGGAACATTTTCGCCACCGACCTGGCCGGCGTGGTGTACGAGGGTCGCAAGGAGTTGATGGACGAAGACAAGGTGCAATTCGCCCAGAAGACACCGGCGCGCACCCTGGCTGAGGTCATCGAGGGCGCCGACATTTTCCTCGGCCTGTCCGCCGGTGGCGTGCTCAAGCCTGACATGGTTCGCAAGATGGGCCCCCGCCCCATCATCATGGCGCTGGCCAACCCGAACCCCGAAATCACACCGGACGACGCCAAGTCGGTGCGCGACGACGTGATCATGGCGACCGGCCGCACCGATTACCCCAACCAGGTCAACAACGTCCTGTGCTTCCCCTACATCTTCCGCGGCGCGCTCGACTCCGGCGCCACTACCATCACCGACGAGATGGAAATCGCCGCGGTGTATGCGATTGCCGAGCTGGCCCAGGCCGAGCAGAGTGAAGTGGTGGCCGCGGCCTACGCCGGCCAGCAACTGGCGTTCGGCCCCGAATACCTGATCCCCAAGCCGTTCGACCCGCGCCTGATGATGAAGATCGCGCCGGCGGTGGCCAAGGCGGCGGCCGACAGCGGCGTAGCCCTGCGGCCGATCCAGGACATGGACGCCTACCGCGAGAAGCTGCAGAGCTTCGTCTACGCCTCGGGCACGACGATGAAGCCGATCTTCACCATGGCGAAGGCCGCGCTGAAGAAGCGGGTGGTGTTCTGCGAGGGCGAGGAAGAGCGCGTGCTGCGCGCCTGCCAGATCCTGGTGGACGAGGGCATTGCCAGGCCGACCTTTATCGGCCGGCCCAGGATCATCGCGCAGCGCGTCGAGAAGTTCGGCCTGCGGCTGAAAGAAGAGCTCGACTACGACATCGTCAACGTCGAACAGGACCATCGCTACCGCGACTTCTGGCAGACCTATCACCAGATGACCGAGCGCAAGGGTGTGACCGCGCAGATGGCCAAGATCGAGATGCGGCGGCGCCTGACGCTGATCGGCACCATGCTGCTGCACAAGGGCGAGGTCGACGGCATGATCTGCGGCACCTGGGGCAGCCCCACGATGCACCTGCAGTATGTGGACCAGGTGATCGGCCGCCGCGCCGGCGTCTGCACCTATGCCTGCATGAACGGTTTGATGCTGCCCGGCCGCCAGCTGTTCCTGGTCGACACGCACATCAACTACGACCCCACGGCCATCCAGCTGGCCGAGATCACGGTGATGGCGGCCGAGGAAATGATGCGCTTCGGCCTCAAGCCCAAGGCCGCACTGCTGTCGCATTCCAATTTCGGCTCGAGCAACCAGCCCACCGCCATCAAGATGCGCGACACCCTGGAACTGCTGCGCGATCGCGCGCCCTGGCTGGAGGTCGACGGCGAGATGCACGGTGACGTGGCGCTCGACGGCCACGCCCGCAGCCTGATCATGCCCAACAGCTCGCTGGCCGGGGATGCCAACCTGCTGGTGCTGCCAAACATCGATGCAGCCAATATTTCTTACAACCTGCTCAAGACCGCTGCCGGCGGCAATATCGCCATCGGCCCGGTGCTGCTGGGAGCGGCCAAACCGGTGCATATCCTCACGGCAAGCACGACGGTGCGCCGGATCGTCAACATGGCGGCGCTCACCGTGGCGGACGCAAATGCGGCCCGATAAGCCCTGTTTAGACAGCTGGCACTAACTTTTATGTAAGCCGAACGGCTCTCAAAGCCCTTGGCGGCTGCCCAATTTTTGGGCAGCCGCTTGCGTTTTGGGACCAGATAAGTCACACTAGCGCCTTGAATTTTCCGGGTTTACCCGGAGGAATTTGAGGTTTCGGGCAACCGGAACCTGAGCTCAAGGTCACCCGAAGAAGGTCCGTCCATGGCCCGCGTCGCAGCTGTCAAGTTTGCGCTAACTAGCGTCCTGCTAGCCGCAGCGCTCACCAGCCCCGCACAAGCGAGATCCCAGACAGACCGCCACGCCGAAAGCAGCGCAGCCACGATCCACGTCGCTGATCTGCCCAGGCAGGGCCGGGAGACCTACGAACTGATCCGCCAGGGCGGGCCGTTCCCGTATGACAAGGATGGTGGGGTATTCGGTAATCGCGAGCGGTTGCTGCCCGTTGAAAAACGCGGCTACTGGCGTGAATACACCGTGACCACACCGGGATCGCGCGACCGGGGGGCCCGGCGCATCGTGTGCGGCGGACCTTCCCGGGCGCCGCATGCCTGTTTTTACACCGCTGACCACTACGCCAGCTTTCGGAAGATCGTGGAGTGAACGCTAAATGAAGCGGGACGAATTTGTGACTATGGAAAGAGACACGGAGATGGACATGCCACTTCGTAAGGAAACCACCGAGAACGCGCTGAAAGGCGTGCGGACCAACATCGTGCAATCGATCCGCGCCTTCCGGGTGCAGGACCTGCAGGATGTGGCGAGCTCGCTCGGCCAGCATTTCCTGTACGCCAACCTCGCCAACGCCCAGAGCAAGCAGGACGTACTGGACCTGATCGCGCAGCAGTTCATGCTGCCGGCCCATTTCGGCAAGAACTTCGACGCGCTGTACGACTGCATGACCGACCCGGTGCATAAGTCGGGCCCGCAGCCCGGCTTCATCGTGGTGCTCGAGCAGATCCCGGCCAACGCCAAGTTCGACAAGGAAGCGCGCGAGCAGCTGCTGGACATCTTCCGGGACACGGCCGATTACTGGGCCGACCGCAAGATTCCCTTCCGGTGCTTCTATTCTTTTCTGTAGCCCGTTCTGCAC
>DATHWV010000256.1:0-2383 GCA_035460205.1 Ramlibacter sp. | reverse complement strand
TGCCGCGCGATGCGCGGGACACGCTGTTCCTGCTGCTGGTCATCGCCTGGGTGATGATGCCGCAGGCAGGCAACCTGCCCCTGTGGTGCAGCAGCCTGGCGGTGGCCATCCTGTTGTGGCGCGGCTGGCTCGCGGTGGCCGGCAAGCCGCTCCCAAGCTCGTGGTGGCTGCTTGGGCTGCTGGCGATCACGCTCGCCGCGACCTGGATGACCCATCGCACCTTGTTGGGCCGCGACGCCGGGGTGACCATGGTCGTCGTGCTGCTGGCCCTCAAGACGCTGGAGTTGCGCGCGCGCCGCGACGCCTTCGTCATCTTCTTCCTGGGCTTTTTCACGATGCTCACGAACTTCTTCTTCTCGCAGTCCCTCGCCACGGCAGCGGCGATGCTGCTCGCGCTGCTGGGCTTGCTCACGGCGCTGGTCAACGCGCACATGCCGGTGGGCCGGCCGCCGCTGGCGCAAGCTGCGCGCACCGCCGCCACCATGGCGCTGCTGGGTGCGCCCATCATGGCGGTGCTGTTCGTGCTGTTCCCGCGCCTTGCGCCGCTGTGGGGCATCCCCAGCGACGCAATGAGCGGGCGGAGTGGCCTGTCGGCGAGCATGCAGGTGGGCAACATCGCCAGCCTGGCGCTCGATGAAACCATTGCGTTGCGCGTGCGCTTCGACGGCGCCGTGCCGCAGCAGCCCGACCTCTATTTCCGCGGCCCGGTGCTGTCCACCTTCGACGGCCGCGAGTGGCGTGCGCTGCAGCCGCGCCTGGGCTCGAGTGCCAGCCTCAACATCGCCGGTGGCGCGCAGCTGGAAGTGGCCGGCGCGCCGGTGCGCTACGAGGTGACGATGGAGCCGAACAACCGGCCCTGGATCATCGTGATGGACGCGGCGCCCAACTCACCCACCGCTTCCGGCTGGAGCATGGTGATGACCAGCGAATTGCAATGGGTCGCCAACCGCCCGGTCACGGACCTGTTGCGCTACAAGGCCGAAAGCCATCCGACATTCCGCCATGGCCCGCGCAGCCCGGCCGCGGTGCTGCCGCAGTACACGCAACTGCCGGATGGGTTCAACCCACGGACCCTCGCGCTGGCCGCGCAGATGCGGTCCGATCCCGCCCTCGCCGGTGGCGGGAATGCCGGCCTGGTCCAGGCCGCGTTCAACCGGCTGCGAACCGGCAACTACCAGTACACGCTGGAGCCCGGTGTCTACGGCCAGCACACGGCCGACGAGTTCTGGTTCGACAAGAAGGAGGGCTTTTGCGAACACATCGCGTCGGCTTTCGTGGTGCTGATGCGCGCGATGGACATTCCTGCGCGGGTCGTCACCGGCTACCAGGGCGGAGAGCGCAACGCGGTTGATGACTTCTGGATCCTGCGACAAAGCGATGCGCATGCCTGGGCCGAAGTGTGGCTGGCCGGGCGCGGCTGGGTGCGGGTCGATCCGACTTCGGCCGTGGCGCCGGGTCGCACCGGCGCATTCCAGCGGCTGCAGGCACCCCGCGGCGTGATCGCCTCCGCCATTGGCGCCGTCACGCCCGACCTTGCGTTGAACCTGCGCGCAGCCTGGGAAGCCCTGAACAACAGCTGGAACCAGTGGGTGCTCAACTACACACAGAGCAAGCAGCTCGACATGCTCAAGAACCTGGGCTTCGAATCGCCGAGCTGGGAAGACCTGAGCTATGTCCTGATCGGGCTGGTCGTGTTCGTTGCGCTGTGCGGCGCCGCCTGGACTTTGTGGGACCGGCGCCAGCACGATCCATGGCTGAGGCTGCTGGCCCGCACGCGCAAGCGCCTGGGCGAGGCCGGCGTGGAGTTGCCGCCGGCCGCACCGCCGCGCCAGATCGCTGCCCTGGTCACCAACCGTTTCGGCTCGGGTGCGCAGGCTCTGGCAGACTGGCTGCTGAAGCTGGAGATGCAGCGCTACGCCCCCGCCCCGGGGACCAGCCTTGTCGCGCTCCAGCGCGAATTCAAGCAACTCTCCTGGCCCAGCTGATGCACCGAACACTCAACATTGCCGTAGCCGTCATGGCCGGCGTGCTGCTGGCGGCACCGGCGGGCGCACAAACGCCGCAAAAGAAGCGGACGGCCACGGAACGCAACAGCCAACGCGGCGTGCCGTATGCCACGCATGAAGAAGCGATGCGCTGGGCCGATGAGGTGGCACAGCGCCGCGAACTCGACCGCGACTGGGTCCGCCATGCCGTCGGGCAGGCACAGCTGCTGCCGGTGGTGGCTCGGCTGATGCAGCCAGCGCCGCAAGGCACGGCCAAGAACTGGCGCGTGTACCGAAGCCGCTTCATCGACCCGATCCGCATCCGCGCCGGCGTGAAGTTCTGGCAGGACAACCAGGCGGCGCTGGAGCGGGCGGAAAAGGAATACGGCGTCCCTGCC
>DATHWV010000255.1:0-3284 GCA_035460205.1 Ramlibacter sp. | reverse complement strand
CGCCTCAGGTCGCGTGACTTTTCCTTCTTCGGCTTGGGCGAAGTGAGGTTGAACTCGGCGCCGAGTTTCTTCACCAGGCTCTCGGCCTCGCGCACCGACAGCTTCTTCGCGGAGATCTGGTTGGCCGCGGTGATCTGCGAGGCGCGTTCCAGTGCGAGCAGCGCGCGTGCATGGCCCATGTCGAGGTCGCCCGCCATCAGCATGGTCTGCACCGGGTCGGCGAGGTTCAAGAGGCGCAACAAATTGCTGGCGGCGCTGCGCGAACGACCCACGGCTTGTGCGGCCTGTTCGTGCGTGAGGCCGAACTCCTTGACCAGGCGCTGCAGGCCATGCGCTTCTTCCAGCGGGTTCAGGTCTTCGCGCTGGATGTTCTCGATGAGCGACATCGCCGCGGCCGCTTCGTCGGGCACGTCGCGCACGAGCACCGGCACGCTGTCCAGCCCCGCGAGTCGCGCCGCGCGGAAGCGGCGCTCGCCGGCGATGATTTCGTACTTGCCGACGTTCGCGCCCGCGCCTACCTTGCGCACCAGGATCGGCTGCATGATGCCTTGCGCCTTGATGCTCTCCGCGAGTTCGTAAAGCGCGCCTTCGTCCATGCGCGTGCGGGGCTGGTAGACACCCGGCACCATGTCATCGAGCAGGAGCGATGCGGGCGCGCCGGGGCCGGTGGTGTCGGCGGGTGCGCCGTTTTCCTGCGCGGTCGGGCCGAGCAATGCTTCGAGGCCGCGGCCGAGGCCTTTGGGTTTTTTTGTGACCATTGTTTTTCTTCTTTCAGTCTTTCATGAGGTCTTGCAGGAGCACATGGCCTTCGGGCCAGCTGGCCAGGCCGGAGTCGGCGTTGATGTGGCCGCACTTGCCGTAGTCCATGAACTGCGAGCCCCAGGCGTGGGCGAACAGGCGTGAGCGCTCGAACTCGCAATACGGATCGTCTCGGCTGGCCAGCATCACACTGGGAAACGGCAGCGCGCTCAATGCAATCGGCGACCAGGTTGGGATTTGGTCGCGGATGTCGGACCGTTCCACGTCGCCGGGCGCGACGAGCAAGGCGGCTTTGACCCGGTGGGTGTTCTTCGACAACGAGCCCCAGGCCGCGGTGAGGATGCAGCCCAGGCTGTGCGCGACCAGCACGGCCGGCTCGTCGCGCGAGAGGACCGCTTCTTCCAGCCGGGTGACCCAGTCACCGCGCAGGGGCTTCATCCAGTCGTGCTGTTCCACGCGCACGTAGCCGTGCCGCTTTTCCCACAGGCTCTGCCAGTGCTGCGGCCCGCTGTTCTCCCAGCCGGGCAGGATCAGGACGTTGGAGGGCTTCATTTGCTACAAAATCAATAGCGATAAGGCTAGTCTGGGAGCGGCCTTTGGCCGATCTACATCTTCTTGATGCGCTCCACCATCTCGCTGGCGAACTCGACGAAGGCGAGGCTGCCGCGTGCCGAGGGGTCGAACACCACGCCGGGCAAGCCATAGCTGGGCGCTTCGGCCAGCCGCACGTTGCGCGGGATCACGGTGTTGAAGACCTTGTCGCCGAAGTGCGACTTGAGCTGGTCGCTGACCTGCTGCTGCAGCGTGATGCGCGGATCGAACATCACGCGCAGCAGGCCGATGATCTGCAGGTCCTTGTTCATGTTGGCGTGCACCTGCTTGATGGTGTTCACCAGGTCCGTGAGGCCCTCCAGCGCGAAGTACTCGCACTGCATCGGGACGATCACGCCATGGGCCGAGCACAGTCCGTTGAGCGTCAGCATGGACAGCGACGGCGGGCAGTCGATGAGGATGAAGTCGTAATCCTGCGTGACCTGCCCGAGTGCCTGGCGCAGGCGCTGGTCGCGGCGTTCGAGGTCCACCAGTTCGACTTCGGCACCTGCCAGTTCGCGGTTGGCGCCCAGCACGTCGTAGCCGCATTTCTCGCTTTTGACGCGCGCCTCGGCCACCGTGGCCGATTCCAGCAGCACGTCGTACACCGTGAGTTCAAGCTTGCGTTTGTCGACGCCCGATCCCATGGTGGCATTCCCCTGGGGATCCAGGTCCACCATCAGGACCCGTTGTCCGACCTTGCCCAGGCCGGCCGCGAGATTGACCGTCGTCGTCGTCTTGCCAACCCCGCCCTTCTGGTTGGCGACGCAAAAAATCTTTGCCATTCCGGTCACTTAGAGATCGCCAGCTTCAGGCCGAAGCCCAGCAGGAAGACGCCGGCGATCTTTTCCAGCACACGGCCGATGACCGGGTTGGCGCGCATGCGCTCGGCCAGATGGTAGGTGAGCAGGACCACGATCAGGCCGTAGGTGAAGGTCAGGACGGCGATGGTGGCGGCCATCACGCCAAAGGTCAGCATGCCCTGGTGATGGGCCGGGTCCACGAACAGCGGGAAGAACGCCATGTAGAAAACGATGGCCTTGGGGTTGAGCAAGGTGATCAGGCCGGCCTGCTTGAAGTAGTGGCGCGGTTGGATGTTGAGGATGGGAGCAGCCCCGGGCTTGGCCAGCAGCATCTTCATGCCGAGCCAGGCGAGGTACACCGCGCCGGCCCACTGGACGATGTGAAAGGCGGCGGGATAGGCGCTCAGCAGTGCGGCCACCCCGGCGACGGCGCTCCACATCAGGACCTGGTCGCCGGCGATCACGCCCATCGTCGCGGCCAAACCGCCGGCCACTCCGCCTTTGCCGGTCGAAGTGATCAGGGCCAGGTTGCCGGGCCCCGGAATCGCCAGGAAAACGATGATCGCAACGACGAAAGCGCCGTAGTCTGCTACCCCAAACATGGAAATCCCCCGGGCACGGATGCCGAATTTGAAGGCCGAGTTTACGTTACGGCGTGGCGCGTTTGAGCCACACGATGCAGCGTTCGGCGTCCAATCCGGGCACTTGCAACTGTTCCACGTGAAACACCAGCACGCCGGGCGGTAGGGCCGCGATCTCATCCAGGGGCTGCTTGCCTTTCATGGCCAGCCAGACACCGGATTCGGCCAGCGCCTTGCCGGACCAGGTGACGAAATCGGCCAGTGACGCGAAGGCGCGGGAGCTGATCACCCCGTATGGACCAGCCAGACTTTCGACCCGGGCGTGCAAGCCGCGCAGGTTGGGCAGCTTCAGCGCCACAGCCGCCTGCTGGATGAAGGCGGCCTTCTTGGCGACCGTGTCCACGCAGTCGATTTGCCAATCCGGCAGGCAAATGGCGAAAACCACCCCCGGCAGGCCAGCGCCAGAGCCCACGTCGAGAAGGCTTCCAGCCCTGCCCCCGGTTTGGGCAAGCAGCGGTCGGACCGCGGCCAAACTGTCGAGGAGGTGGTG
>DATHWV010000254.1:0-2469 GCA_035460205.1 Ramlibacter sp. | reverse complement strand
GTGATGACGTGGACCCAGCGCAGCAGCAGGTTGGCCCAGTCGAGGAGATAGCTTTCCATGTCTTTGTCTAACGGTGGAAGGCCTGCTCACCACTGCGGGCGCTCTGAGCAGTTGGAGCCGCGAACAACGGGACCAGCTGGCTGGTCCCGGGCTCCGCTGCGGCTTGTCTACCGAAGTGTATACAGTTTTCCCCAGGCATGGCAAGCCGGTTTTTCATGGGGTGGCCGGCGGTGCGAGCTGCAGGATCTGCGCCGCCACGCTCACCGCGATCACTTCCGGCTCCTTGCCCGTGATGCCGGGCAGCCCGATCGGGCAGGTGACGCGCGCGAGTTCGGCTTCGGTAAAGCCGCGCTCTTCGAGCCGGTGCCGGAAGGTCGCCCATTTGGTCTTGCTGCCGATCAGGCCGACATAGGGCAGGTCGTCGCGGTCGCGCAGGCGCCGCAGGCACGCCGCGATGATGTCCAGGTCCTCCGCGTGGCTGAAACTCATGACCAGCACGCGTGAACCCGGCGCCAGATCAGCCACCGCGGCGTGCACCGGGTCGGAATGCTCGGCCAGCACATGCTCCGGCAATCCGGACGGAAAGATCTCGTCCCGGCTGTCGATCCACGCGATGGAAAACGGCAATGTCGACAGCACGTTTACCAGTGCCCTGCCCACATGGCCGCCGCCGAACAATGCCACTGGTGAAAGCCGCGGCGCGAGCCGGGCTTGCAGCGCAGGAATGTCGGCGGCAGCCACGCGCTCGAAGCGCAGGCGCACAACGCCGCCGCAGCACTGCCCCAGGCTGGGGCCTAGCGAATACTCGCGAACCGGGGCATCGTCGCCTGCGGCCGCCAGGCGCCGTCTCGCTTCCGCGATGGCCTCGAATTCGAGATGCCCGCCGCCTATGGTTCCGGCCACATCGCCCGCGAAAACAGCCATCCAGGCCCCGGATTCGCGCGGGACGGAGCCCTTTGTGGCGTCAACCGTCACCAACACGGTGTCTTCGTTTCGTAGCCTGGATGTGACAACATTCATGGAAAGCGGGCGTTTCGTGGCGTCTAATCGCAAAATTGGAAACTACGGGGTAACGGCGGTAGTCAAGAAGGGCTGCAATCGCGTTCAATCAGCTCAGCTGTAACCGCGCCCCCAGTGCGCCCAAGACCGGAGACGTTTCATGAAGCATATTCCCCACCCGTGGTTTTCGTTGGCGGGTGCCCTGGCCGCAGCGGCCGCCCTGCTGGCAGGCTGCTCCTCGTCCGTGCCGCTGAACCAGCCCCCGGTGGCGAGTGTCCAGCCGCCCGCTGCGTCGAACCGGTCGGCCGAAGCCGACTCCGCGCCGATGCAGTCCAACCGCACCTCCAACGCGACCAACCCGCGCGCCTACCGCGCCGACGCGGCCTCGCACCTGTATGCCACCAATTCCGAGCGCATTTACAAGGGCCGCATGCCGCCCCTGCTCTACGCGATCGGCGTGCTGCAGGTGGAAGTCGACAGCCGCGGCGACGTGCGCAAGCTCGACTGGATGCGTGCGCCCAAGCACGCGCCGGAAGTCATCGCCGAAATCGAGCGCACCGTCCGCGCCGCCGCACCTTTCCCGGTTCCGGCGCGCATGGGCAAGGTGGTCTACACCGACACCTGGCTGTGGCACAAGAGCGGCCGCTTCCAATTGGACACATTGACCGAAGGCCAGGATTAAACGCTCCCCCCCGAAGCGCCTGCGGCGCCTCCCCCTCAAGGGGGCGCAACCAGCGGCCCGGCAAAGCCGGTTCCGCGGTTGCCCACGAAAATTCACGTCAGGATCCCCTGTACGTTGAGTAACTCCACGGCGTAGCCAGCAGCGGCACGTGATAGTGCTGCTCCGGGTTGGCCACGCCGAAATCCAGCGACACCTTGTCCAGGAAGCTGGGCTCCGGCAGGCTCACGCCGCGCTTGCGGAAATAAGCGGCGACGTCGAACACCAGCCGGTAAGTCCCTTTCTTCAGGCTGCTGCTGTCGTACAGCGGCCCGTCCGGGCTGCGCCCGTCTTCGTTCAACTCGAAGCGCTTGACCAGCGTCGAGTTCTCTCCCTGCGTCGTGTAAAGCGCCACCACCATGCCGGCGGCGGGGCATCCATGCATGGTGTCCAGTACGTGCGTGCTCAAGCCCATGGCGAACCTCCGGAGATTGTGGACCGCAGTGTATACACTTTTTGGATTTGCGGCTATCATGCCGCTCCATGGAGTCGTCCACCACGCATTTCATCGTCGAATCCCTCAGCCGGGCGATCGTGGAGCACCGCCTGCAGCCCGGCACCAAGCTGGCTGAACAAAAGCTGGCCGACCACTTCGGCGTCTCGCGCACGCTGGTGCGCCAGGCGCTCTTCCAGCTGGCGCAAAACCGGTTGATCCGCATGGAACCGGCGCGTGGCGCTTTCGTCGCTGCGCCCACGGTGCAGGAGTCACGGCAGGTGTTCGCGGTTCGGCGCATGCTGGAAGCGGAAATGAC
>DATHWV010000253.1:0-4234 GCA_035460205.1 Ramlibacter sp. | reverse complement strand
TTGGAGACCTGGTCCTGCGTCGGCTGCACGTCCTTGCGCGCCTGGCGGATCAGGGCGCGCAATTGCTGCGTGTCGGTTTGCGGGTGCTCGCGCAGCCACTGGTCCAGCGCGTCTTCCCTCGCGACCAGGTCGTCGCGCCATTTCTCGGCCTGGTGCAGCGCCAGCGCGTCACCTGCCGAACCGCGGCGCTGCTCCTCGAGCGCGTCGCGGATGGACTGGCGGGTTTCCTCGTCCAGGCCGCGCATGAGCTTGCCGATGAACTGCATCTGCCTGCGCTTGCCTTCGAAATTGGTGATGCGCTTTGCCTCCGCGACGGCATCGGAGAGCTTTTCCGTCAGGGAGAGGCCGGCCATCAAGTCGGCGCGCAACGTCAGCAGCGCTTCACCGAGCTTCTGCAGCTCGGTGCTTTCGCGCTTGAGGTCGGTGCGGCTGGCTTCGGTCGTGCCTTTGAGCTCGGCTTTGAGCTCGAGGTCCAGTTCGCTGCCTTCGGCGACGAACTGGCCGCGGACGAAGTAGCCTTTTTTGGGTTTGCGTGACATGGGGGCAAGTATCATAGCCTTCGATATGAACAAAACAGACTCCCGCCCCGCCACTGGCTTCAGCTATAGCAAGGCCACATTCGAGGAACTGGTGGACGCCGCCCTGGCCCACGCGAAGAAACTGGGGGCGACCGACGCGGGAGCCGAGGCTTCGGAAGGCTGCGGCCTGAGCGTTTCGGTGCGCAAGGGCGAGTTGGAGAACGTCGAGCGCAATCGCGACAAATCGCTGGGCGTGACGGTGTACGTGGGCCATCGCCGCGGCAATGCCAGCACCTCGGACTTTTCGAAAGCTGCCATCGAGCAGACCGTGCAGGCGGCCTACGACATCGCGCGTTTCACGGCCGAGGACCCCGTGGCCGGCCTGCCGGAGGCGCAGGACATCGCCGGCCCCAAGGAGCAGCCCGACCTGGACCTGTTCCACCCCTGGGACATCACCAGCGAAAAGGCGGCGAAGCTGGCCCTGGTCTGCGAGGCCGCGGCATTCGACACCGACAAGCGCATCACCAACAGCGAAGGCGCTGGCGTTTCCGCGCAGCAAAGCCATTTCTTCAGCTCCCACACGCGTGGCTTCCGGGGCGGTTACGCCAGCTCGCGCCATTCGATCTCGGTGGCGCCCATCGCGGGCAAGGGCAACGACATGCAGCGCGACGCCTGGTACAGCTCCATGCGCAGTGCCGCCGACCTCGCCGGTGCGAAGGAAGTCGGGCGCTATGCGGCCGAGCGCGCGCTGTCGCGCCTGAAGTCACGCAAGATTTCCACGCGCGAGTGTCCGGTGCTGTTCGAGTCGCCGCTTGCTGCGGGCCTGCTGGGTGGCTTCGTGCAGGCGGTGAGTGGCGGGTCGCTCTATCGCAAGAGCAGCTTCCTGATCGATTCGATGGGCAAACAGGTCTTCCCCAACCATGTGGACGTGACGGAAGACCCGTGGGTCAAGCGCGGCAAGGGCAGTGCGGCCTTCGACGAAGAGGGCGTACGCACCAAGGCGCGCAAGGTGGTGGACGCAGGCCGTGTGGAAGGCTATTTCCTGAGCACCTATTCGGCCCGCAAGCTGGGCATGAAGACCACCGGCAACGCCGGCGGCTCGCACAACCTCGTGCTCACTTCGCGTCTGACGAAAAAGGGCGATGACCTCAAGGCCATGCTGCGCAAGCTGGGCACGGGCCTCTTCGTGATCGAGCTGATGGGGCAGGGCGTGAACTACGTCACCGGCGACTATTCGCGCGGTGCGAGCGGCTTCTGGGTGGAGAACGGCGAGATCGCGTTCCCCGTGCAGGAGATCACGATCGCCGGCAACATGAAAGACATGCTGGCCGGCATCCAGGCTGTGGGCGCCGACACCTACAACTACGGCGCCAAGACCGTGGGCTCGATCCTGGTGAACCGGATGAAGGTGGCGGGCTCTTAACCGGCCAGCGCGGCCTTCACGGCGGCAGACACCTGGCCCATGTCGGCCTTGCCTGCGAGCTTGGCCTTCACCGCGCCCATCACCTTGCCCATGTCGCCGGGGCCCTTGGCTCCGAGCTCGGCCACGATGGCTTTTACTTCGGCGGTGACTTCGTCAGCCGAGAGGCGCGCCGGCAGGTAAGCCTGCAGCACGGCCACTTCGGCCTTTTCCTTGTCGGCGAGGTCCTGGCGCGCGGCCTTCTCGAAGGCCTCGATGCTGTCCTTGCGCTGCTTGAGCATCTTGTCCACGATGCCGATCACCAGGGTGTCGTCCAGCTCCACACGCTCGTCGACTTCCTTCTGCTTCATCGCAGCGGTGAGCAGGCGGATGGTGCCCAGGCGCTCGCTGTCCTTGGCGCGCATGGCGGCCTTCATGTCTTCGGTGATGCGTTCTTTGAGGCTCATGGTGTTCTTTCAGGAAGCAGAAAACAAAAAAGCCTGCTGAGCGTCCCCAGGCAGGCTTTTCGAGGTGCCGCGAGGGCAGCTTATCAGTACAGCTTCTTCGGCAGCTGCATGCTGCGGACGCGCTTGTAATGGCGCTTCACAGCGGCCGCCTTCTTGCGCTTGCGCTCGGCGGTGGGCTTTTCGTAGAACTCGCGTGCGCGCAGTTCGGTCAGCAGGCCCAGCTTTTCGATGGTGCGCTTGAAGCGGCGCAGGGCCACGTCAAACGGCTCGTTTTCTTTTACACGGATCGTCGTCATCAGCTAATGAATTCCAGAATGTGCAGACAGAGGGTGCTCAGGAAGATCGGGCCCGGGCGCCTTGTTACTGCGAGTTCCCCAACTAAGTGTTGATCAGGCCGTTGGGGTATGCCAGCAAAGCCAGAGATTATAGCCTCAAGCGGGCACAGGGCAAGCCGGGCGGTTTCGGGTGGGCGCGCCAAGCCCTTGTCGGGCCTTGGTTTTTTGGCCTGCGTGAATACCTATTTCGTACTCTCCGGCAGGGCCGATTGCGCCATGGCCTGGGCGCAGGCATTGGCGCTGGCCCACGCCCACTGGAAGTTGTAGCCGCCCAGCCACCCGGTCACGTCGACCACTTCACCGATGAAATACAGGCCGGGCTGCTTCGATTCGAGCGTTTGCGATGAAAGCTCCTTCGTATCGACCCCGCCCGCCGTGACCTCGGCCTTGCGGTAGCCCTCGGTGCCGGAAGGCACCAGCGTCCAGCGCGCCAGCCGCTCGGCCAGCGCGGCCAGGGCCTTGTCTGTGGCCTCGTTGATCGGGCGCTGCCAGGCGGCGTCCTGCTGGACCCAGGCATCGGCCAGGCGGGAGGGCACGAAGGCCGCGAGTTCGTTCGCGATCAACTTGCGCGACCGGGCCTTGGCCCGCAGCAGTTCGGCCTGCAGATCGACCTCCGGCGCGAGGTTGATGCGGATCGGCTGGCCCGGTGTCCAGTAGCTGGAAATCTGCAGCACGGCCGGTCCGCTCAGGCCCCGGTGCGTGAACAGCAGGTCTTCGTTGAAGACCATGCGGGTCTTTTTCTCGCCCGTCTCGATCGCCACCGGCAGCGAGAGGCCGGCCAGCTGCGAATACGGCGCCCAGCCCTCGCCATCGAAAGTCAGCGGAACCAGCGCGGGGCGCGGTTCCACCACGCGCAGGCCGAACTGCTTCGCGATGCGATAGCCGAAGTCGGTGGCGCCGATCTTGGGGATCGAGAGGCCACCCGTTGCGATGACCACATGGCGCGCGAGCACGGTCTCGCGGTCGGTCGTGATGCGGTAGCGGGCGCCGGACGCATCGGGTTCTGAAAGTGCTGCGATCTCGCGCACTGCGCATGGCTGCCAATGGGTGACACCGCCGGCCTCGCATTCGCGCTGCAACATCGCAATGAAGTCTTCGGCCGAGCGGTCGCCGAACAGCTGGCCCTTGTGCTTTTCGTGGAAGGGGATGCCGTGCTTGCTCACCAGTGCGATGAAGTCCTGCGGGGTGTAGCGCGAGAGGGCCGAGCGGCAGAACTGCGGGTTGTCGCCCAGGAAGTGCTTGTGCGGCGCGCGCGGGTCGAGGTCGCGGTTGGTGAAATTGGCGCGGCCACCGCCGGAAATGCGGATTTTCTCGCCGACCTTTTCGCTGTGGTCAACCAGCAGGACCTTCAACCCTTGCTGACCGGCCGCACCGGCGCAAAACAGGCCGGCGGCGCCTGCGCCGATCACGACGGTGTCGAAGGTTTGCATGGGCGCCGAGTGTAGGCCCTGCAATGCGCCGGCTGCGGCGCAGGGGGACTCAGGCGACGTGGAACTGCACCGGCGCGGCCGCGGC